>JAEOTU010000021.1 GCA_016839665.1 Candidatus Hodarchaeota archaeon | reverse complement strand
CAGCAACATCAATAATTTTTATTGGAATTTTTCGTACCTTATCAACACACTCAGAATTACGGGGATTACAGGTCACCCCTAATTCTTGACAAACGCATGGAGTAGTAACATATCCTACACCTTGGTTAGGATTAATTGTGGTAAATGGATAATCAGCAGTTTTAGCTGAAGTGCCGCAAAGAGCATTGAGAAAAGTTGTCTTGCCTGATGATGGCTTTCCAACGATACCTATAAGTACTGCCATTTTCTAATCTCCTTTTCACATATAAGGGTTAATAATCCTATAACCATGCTTGAAGATTAATAAAGAAGATCACTATATGTCAATACATGAAACTTTAAATCCTTTCAATTTTTCGCAAAAACAATAAGCATTTCATTTTGATTTGCATCCATAGGGTTTGAAATGGAACTTATCAATTTTCCCTCGGAATTGGCGGTTTTTGCTGATAGAATCAATGATGATTGGATTGTAAAGCTACAAGATAGTTTTTCGAAGACTCAAGAAAGAAAATCTGCTTTAACGTTAAATGACTGGTCTGAACATGTTCAAAACCTTCTTGCACGCGAAAAACAACCTCCTTCCGCATTATGGGGATTATATTCGAAGTTGGCCTGGATCCAGGCTGACGTGAATTTTTTTACAGAGAAATCTGAAATTTTAATCCAAGAAGCAAAAAGTCATAATGATCCTTTGCTTCTATGTTATATTGGTGCAGGTATCACCGAGTTCATAGATACAGAAAAGGGGATCGAAATTATAGGAGAGGCATTTTCACAACTAGAATCTCAAGAGGATTGGTCTGCCTTACTTGATATTGGAATGCCATACATTCTCTTACTGAGTAATTCTAATAACATGGTTACATTTGAAAAAGCATATTTTACAATTAAAAGAGTTTTTGAGAAGGTAGACTCTAATTCCAAATATCAGCACCTGTTTACTCCTGTGCAAGCTTTCGCATTTGTGAAGGAAGTTGAAGAGAAACAGATAGATCTCCTTGAATCATTAAAAATAACTCAAGAATCTCGACATGCCTTGAATACAGGGTTAATTTACACCTTAATGTCTCATAAGGAAAAAGATAATTCGCTTGAGGATTGTTTAGAAAACGCAATTCAGCAATTTCAGTCGATCAATGCTAATAATCGTTTGATAATAGCCTACACCAATCTTACACATTATTATGCCTCCAAGGCAAGGTATAAAGAATCTTCTGAGTATTTATCAAAAGCTTTCTCATTAGCAACATCACTGAACAAAGATGCCGAGAGTGGATTATTAATATATCCGTTAATCCAAAAAGGTTGGCTTTCTGTTGAACGAGGTCAATTAAAAGAAGCAAAGGAAACTTATCAATTCGTTCTTGAGAAAACTAAAATTTTTTGCTTCTCTAATTATCAAATAAAAGTAGAATTTAGTCTAGCATATGTTTACTTCCTAGAATCACAAGATGATCTTGCGCTGTCTCATGCTCAGAAAGCTCTTTCAATCATAAAAGAGTCAGAAATGGAAGATTCACAACATAAATATGCTGTTCAGTTGAAATATGCTGAACTACTGATTGATCTAAATAGATTAGATGAAGTACCAGAAATTCTGGACTCAATTGATACTACTGATCTCAAAAATTGTTCTAAAGTATATTTTGATTATATCGCTGGTAAATTCGAGTTGAATCGTTTTAACCTTGGTATAGCCAAGAAACACTTGAAGAGGGCAATGGAAAATGTTGAAAAATGCTCTGATTTTCGTCCAACGCTTTTAATTACAATAGCTGAGGGATATCTGCATGAGTATAGGCTTTCTGAGGATCCGAAGATACTTCAAGAAGCACAAAAAATGGTTAATGAATATTTGGAGAAGGTTGTTGATGTTCCAAATCGATCCAAAGGACAGTGTCTTTTAGCTATTTTACTGTCCGCACAAGGTCGTGACGAAGAAGCTGAAGAGCTCCTTGAAACTCTCACGGGAGCCTCATCAAAATCAATCCCACGATTCCAGAGTTTAGCAGAGAAATTGATGGAAAACATTCGAGATACTAGAGCTGGTAGTGCAAATATTTCTCCCATAACAAACATCCGAGATGTTCTTCGCTACCTTCGGGACGCTAAGACAATGATTGAATCTCAACCCCGTTAGCTATTTATCACTCCTCTCTTTGAATTTAATTACAAATATGAAACTCAGTGGCAATAGTGCTTTAAATAGTAGTCACTTGGTTCTTCTGCTAAGGTTTTTTTCCAGCTTTGAAATGTACCTCCTTTATCTGCAACATCAATCATTTTAGACGATAATTCACTTCCTCCAGTTGAGAGAATAGCTTGTATTGCTGCCCAGTGGACTGGAAATGACTTATATCGCACTATTTTTCTAAGGTTTTTTTTCAGGTAATTAAATCCCAATTGGATATCTCGATAGTTAACACATTTATGATCTAGTTTTGTACCACGTTTTGTGATTAGAGGAGTGACAGAGATACTGAATTGGACAGATGGTGAGAGAGTGGTTAAGCTGTTGATGAGTCTGACTATTTCACGCGCCTCAGAGACGGGGTCATTACTCAATCCGAGAATAAAATACAGCTTTATCTCACGTAAATTATTTCGATCTGCTCTTTGAACGAACGTGGAAACTTGTGAGTTGCTAAATTTCTTCCCAATTTTAAAGCGAATCTCCTCCAAGGCACTTTCCGGAGCAATACTAAGACTTTTTTGTCCAGCGAGTTTAATTATATCAAGTACATCTCTTCCTGAGTCGACTCTTATGCTTGGAAGGGTGAATTTTAATTTCCTATTGATAAAATACTGTAATAATTCCTTGATCTGAGAATAATCAGCTACACTAGAACCAATGAGAGAAAAAAAGTTGGTGTCGGTTTTAATGGTTCCCTTGTCTATTAGATTTTTCAGTGTTTCTAGAGATCTCTCTCTCAGTGGACGAAATATCTTCCCAATTAAACAAAAGTGACAACCGTGTGCACAACCTCTTGAAACTTGAAGAAAATAACCACTTAGTGTCCCTTTTTTCTTTGTCCATCCTCTGATTGGTCGGACTTGGGCAGAAGGATAGTTAACCTCATCTAGATTCGACGTTATTATAGGTTTTATCTGTGCTGGAGGATCTTGTGATGAATAAAAACCTGGAACAGTTAGGACCGATTCCGTTAAACCATGGTATTTACCTGTAATTATTGCCTCTAAAAATGTGTTAGAAACTGGTTCAAACTCTCCAGGAAAAATAATATCGACTATATCATGCAAAGGCTGAGGATTAGCAGTGATCGCAGGTCCTCCCGCAATCAAGATTGGGTGATCTGAAGTTCGGTGGTTCTTATTTGCAGGTATATTTGAACGTAGTAACATTCTAATAGCATTAATATAGTCAAGTTCAAATTGAAAGGTAAAAGCCAGAAGATCAAACTGTGCTAGTGTTTTCCCTGTTTCAATTGATCTTGGAGGTCCAGGTAGATCTGCAGAAAAAAAGATTCGTTCTGTAAAAATATTTTGATGCTGATTCAGAAGATGATACAAAAGTTTAATTGACAATCCTGACATTCCTATGGCATATGAATTTGGATAGACCAATCCAATGCGCCATTGAGTATCATGAGAAGGTTTATTTATTGCATTTATCTCTTTTAACCGAGATCTTCTCATGTTCGTCCGTACCATGATTCATTTAAGCGATTTTTCAATTAATCCTTGCTTAGGATCGTGATATATCAAAGTATTTGGAGAAACATCTTGGTTTACTAAAGTATGAGCTCCCACATGTGAATTTTCGCCAATAATTATCCCAGGCATCAAAGAAACATTGATACCAGTCTTAACATTGTTCCCCATAAAAACCCCCAGTTTTCTTCTTCCCGAGGAAATCCTTTCTCCCTGAATATTCATCTTAATTTCACTTTCCTCTAGTTTTAAATTTGCCACCTTGGTTCCTGCCCCAAAATTACACTTTTCTCCGATAATAGAATCACCTACATACGAAAGATGACCAATAATTGTACCGTTAAGAATTATACTGTTTTTAATTTCAACAGCATTTCCAACTCGGACATTCTTGCCTAGATAAGTTCCTGGTCGAATAAAACAATTTGGACCTACAACTACATTCTCATCGATAATAACAGGCCCTTGAATGAATGTACCTGGCCTTAGGATTGCATTGTCTGCAATTTTAACCTCTCCCTCAATAGTCACACCAAGAGGAAGAGTTCTTTCTGAAGGAAATTCTACAAATTGCATGGCAAGTTCATTAGCCTCTAGTAAATTCCAAGGATATCCAATGTCAATCCAGTGTTCTTTAATATTATAAACAGACAATTGAGTCTCTTTCTGTATTAACATGTTTATACCATCGGTAAGTTCAATTTCTCCTCTACTAGATTTTCTAATTTTCGATAAGCAATCAAATATAGTTGAAGGTAAAACCATTATTCCAGCATTTATCTGGTTACTAGGGGGATTTGGGTCTTTTTCTCGAATTTCAACTAAAAAACCATTCCTAATTTCAAGACATCCGTACTTTTCAGGGTTTCTCACAGACTTTGACGCAATTACTCCTTCTGAATGATCGTTAATTTGTCCCATCGTTAATATATCTTTGATAACCTTGGGGGTGGTAAGAATATCCCCGTACATCATTAGAAAATGACTAGCATTAATTTCCTGTTCACAAATTTTAACCGCATTCCCAGTTCCGAGCTGTTCTTGTTGAATGACCCATTGTACTTCAAAAGAATAATCTAATTTGCCTATCGTGTCTTTAATTTGTTTTGATTCATAACCTATGACAACAATCACGCGATCAACTTTTTTCTCAAGCACATCTAGGATGTGACAAATCAGCGGTTTTCCTGCGACAGGAAATAGTGGTTTTGGAAGAGTTTTGGTAAATGGGTAAAGACGAGTTCCTTTTCCAGCAGTGAGAATTAATGCTTCCATAAGATTGAACCTCTTAGCTGAATCATTGTTGAGTTTCTAATGAATTTAAATTATTAAATGAAATGAAAAAGGGATTTTTAGACTTCTTGCTTTAGCATTAAAACCAAAATGAAATATAAATCAATCTATAATCATCTAAAATTGCCTTAAGACCAATTCTTAAGAAAAAAATAATCATGACTCAGTTTGATTAAACACATAAGTATCGTTAGAACACATAAAACTTAGTACTATGAGTTAAAACTGTAGTTCTGATCCTTTGAATTGAGGTTACAAACCAAAAATCAATATGTGATTGGAAGCAATTCAAATTGAAGAATGAAACCCATGATTACGAAGCTTTAGGTTTTAAAGCTGGAATAGAGATTCATGCACAATTATCCTCAGAGAAGAAACTGTTCTGTCATTGCCCCGCAGTCTTAACTCAAGAAGAACCCCAATCTATTGTTCAACGAAAGTTTCGGCCTGTATTAGGAGAAATGGGAGTTTATGATCCTGCTCTGCTAGTAGAGTTTAAAAAAGGGCATACGATTTTCTATGAAGTTTTTGAGAGTATCTGTACATATGAATTAGATGAAACTCCACCTTTTCAAATCAATGATGAAGCACTTTACAGTTGTATTAAATTAGCAAAGATGATGAATTGTGATATTGTCGAAGAGACAAGTGTTTGCAGGAAGAACTATCTAGATGGATCCGTTCCCTGTGGTTTTCAAAGAACAGCCCTTGTAGGGTATAATGGGCATATAAACATAAAAAAAGCCCAATCAGTGATTGATGAAAAAAAATTACCCATAACTTGGATTTACATTGAGGAAGACGCTGCTCGTAAGGATAATGAACGAACAAAGGGAAATCAAATCTATTTCAAGTTAGATCGTCTAGGAATACCCCTAATAGAGATTGTTACACATCATAACTTAAGTTCTCCTACTGAAGTAGTCTCTGCGGCACGAACATTGGGAATGTTAATCAAATCATCTGGTATCGCTCGTAAAGGATTGGGTACACTTCGACAGGATTTAAATGTGAGTATCAAGGAGGGAAATCGTGTGGAGCTAAAGGGGATACAATTATTACAATTAATCCCATTAGCTATTAATATTGAAATCCAGCGGCAAGAAGGATTAGTGGCAATCAAAAAGGAACTTCAAAAACGCAGAATTCGTCCGAAAGACATTCCTCTTCAGATTTTCGATGTTTCGGATCATTTTTCGAACTCTTCCTCAAAAATCATTCAATCTGCTTTTCAAAGTAAAGATATGATCTTCTTACTTCCTGTTGCGGGATTTAAAGGGTTATTAGGTCGAGAATTACAGCCAAAGAAACGTTTTAGCACAGAACTGTCTGATCGTGTGAAATCGTTTACAAATCTAAAAGGAATAATCCATAGTGATGAAGATTTAAAGGAATATGACTTTTCTGAGACTGAAATTCAAAGACTATCAAAAATTTCTCCAAGAAAGGATTATTCTTTCATTCTTGTAATTGGAAAAGAAATGGAAGCAAAACGGGCGCTTTCCTTTTCACATGAAAGAATACTTGCTGCTTTTGATGGTGTTCCACAGGAAACACGACATGTAAATGATGAAGGAATTTCTACCTTTACACGGGATTTACATGGAAGGAGTAGACTTTATCCAGACACAGATCTCCCTCCAATCACAATTGAACTAGCGCGCGTAAAAAAAATTGAAGAAACTCTCCCTGAACCATTCTGGAAGAAAATCCAGCGTTTAAACAGAAAATATTCTATTTCTACCACCATTGCAGAGGATCTGGTCTATGAAGATAAGGCAGGTATCTTTGAAGAACTAATACAAAAAGGTGCTCCCATCAAGGTAGTTTTGACAACTATCTCTCAAACTTTGACTTCAATATCTAGAGAGGGAGTTAACATTGATAATATAACAAATCATCATTTAATAAAAATTTTTGAGGCACTGGTAGAGAATAAATTTTCCAAAGAAGCAATTCCAGAAATCTTAACACATCTAGGGGAACATCCTGCAAAATCCTTTGACAAAATCGTAAGTGAGTTTGGTGGTGAGATGTCTGAGGAAGAGTTGGATCAAATAATCACCGATATATTAATCTCATCTCGAAACCTCGTCAATGAACGTGGGATGAACGCTTTCTCTCCTTTAATGGGATTAGTGATGAAAAAAGCACGTGGGAAAATTGATGGTAAGATTGTGAGTGAAATGTTGCAGAAACGCTTGAAAGAAAAAGTTTCACGGTAAGAAAAGGAGATAGTTAAAATAGTAAAAGATCAATACGCTGGATATAGAGGTTCTGCATTAATATGGTTGAAGAATCAAGGTCTAGAGGTTTGGGATGAAATTGAGGTTACTAAAGATAGTTTTTCGTTAAAAGGAGTGATCCTACCTAGGAATGAACTTGCTGATCCGAATTTTATCAGTCTGAAATTATCAACAGGTTATAACATTGGATTTAGTGTCGGGGAAACTCTTACTACCAAAAAAATCAGTCACATCAGAGGGGAGTACCGAGTTCCAAAAATTGATATTGCCCTAAAACCTATTTTACCATTTATTCCGATTTTAGGTTGCGGAGGCACTATTGCTTCGCGTTTAGATTATCAAACAGGGGGTACGATTCCTGCTTTGACTCCAGATGAGCTATTTTATTCATTTCCTGAAATAGCAGAATTGGCTCGGATTGAAACCCAGTTATTGTTCGATATTTTTTCAGAGAATATTGATTTTGAACATTATGGTCAGATTTTAACCAAACTTGAGGCCTTAATCAATGATAAGGAGCCTAATGGGATTGTTTTAACACATGGAACGGACACAATGGCTTTTACCGCTGCAGCTCTCTCATTTGCAATCACAAATCCACCTATCCCTATTGTTATAACTGGTTCCCAGCGGTCTTCTGATCGTCCTTCATCGGATGCTTTCTTTAATTTGTATAATTCTGTCCTATATGCGTCTTCTTCTCAAGCTAAAAACGGAATTGCGGTTATAATGCATGAAGAATCGTCAGATACTTCATGTGTTATACATAGAGGAACCAGAGTCCGAAAGATGCATAGTAGTCGTAGAGACACATTTAAAACCATTGGTGAGAATCCAATAGGCCGTATTATCAACGGAAAGATTTTTTACTTTGATCATGAAGAAAATTTCCCTAAAATGGTTGAGGAGGAAAAAAAGAGATTCTCAATATCTAAAAAATTTGACAAAAGAGTGGGTCTGATTTATCATTATCCAGGTATCCAACCAGGGGTGATAGAACATTATGTCGATACTGGTTACAAAGGAATCGTGCTCGCTGGTACTGGGTTGGGTCACGTTTCCTCGAATCTAATCCCAATAATAGAAGAAGCAATCGATACGGGAATGATTATCGTAATGACCACTCAGTGTTTACATGGTTTTACAGGGATGATGGTTTATGAAAACGGGAGACAACTTCAGAGGGCGGGTGTTATCCCCGTATCAAACATTCTACCTGAAACTGCTTATATAAAACTTGCTTATCTCCTTGGAAACTATCAAAAATCTGAAGAAATTAAAGAATTGATGAAACAAAATTTGAAGGGAGAAATTATTTCACGTGAGCAATTTCATGAGTTTCCATAAACAGCTCTGTTGATGTTTCAAGTGACATTATTTTGAGGAATTAGGAAAAGTTTTTTATTCAGAAACAGAACAGGTATAATTGCAATCTTACGGTGTTTTAGACATCACAAGTCTCTTTCAGTAGACTTGTCATAATATACCGTTCTTCCCCCTGTCCAAATCCTTTTGGTAAAAACGAAAGGAGAGATTCTAAAAGTTGAACAACACCGAGTTTCGCACCTCTACTTCTGTTGCCTCCGAGATACATCGGTTGGTACGCGAAATAGATCATATTCGTGCCATTACTTCGGATTTTTACGAGGAACTTCTGGCACATGTTTCCTACTTGAAGACCTCTCTTGATGGTTCTGAAAGTACGGACGAGATAAAACGTCGATTAAAAAGAATTGGCGTTCTTCTAGATGAACTAAAAGAACAATATTGGGATCTAACAGATTTATTAACAGAATTGAATGGGATCGAAATCCTGAAAAGCAACTTACCTGAACAAGGGATCAAATTGTCCCGTGAACTCGTTGATATCCTTAAACAAATGGAGCCAACAGTGAAAAACGCCCATAAGTCACTTCGTTCCAATGTGCTTGGTCCAAGAGATAACGATCTCTATTCAGTTATTGGTAATAATAAATTTCCCGAGCTAAATGAGGTGTTGATAAAGTTATTAATCGACATAGAACAAAGATCAAGCCAACTAAAAGATTTACGACAAAAAAGAATCCTATAAAGTATTTTTGGCGTTTCAGACAAAAATACCTTTTTTCTTTTTTCTATTCCTATTAGTGAATTATCTTTCTTATTCTATTACTGGTTCACCACAAGCAGGACATGAGAATGCACCTGGTGGAATATTAGCGCCACATCGATTGCATGTCCATACTTCTTTCGTTTTTGAGGCAACCCATGCTTTTCTTGTTGGTTTTGGTTTTTCTTTTATTGGTTTTGCTTTAATCGATGCGCCAAATATGTATGCTGCTGCACAAGTTATTATGATGCAGGCTGCTGCTCCCATACTAAACTCAAGAAGAGCGGTTGAATCTTCTAATGCTGTTAAATTTGCAGTTACCAAAAATACTACACCTGACAAAGAACCAAAAAACCCTGCTACTGCCCCCCAAAATCCATTCTTTGCTCGAACCCCTCCAATTGTACCTGCAATTATCCATGCGACAAAAACAGCCCAGAAAGCTGTTAATTCATTAAATGATAAGAACATTCCATTAAACATCTGTGTATAGACTTGAGAAAGATCAAGAGAAGAAAGTGTTAGGGATGATGTCCCACCAAGAACAGTTGTACCTATTCCAAAGACAGTGACTGCGTTTAATATGGGATTTGGTGTTTTTGCTTTTTCTTTTCTTTGTGTTGTCATAATGATCCATCCTTTATATCTTAAGAATTAAATTCTTTTGTTCAACTGGTTTATAGAGGACTAAATGCTTATCTCATTCTCATTTTCAGTTTGTTTTTCACTATTCTTTTAGTTAAAGTAATGAAAATTACATAAATTATTTCTTACGATCATTAATAAATATAACTAGATTGGCTTGATATTTGATTATTAACGTTCTACCTGAAGAATGTCAATACAACAGAGAAAGGAGTCGTTCATAAGACATGAAAACCATGTCTAGTTTAGATATTTATGCTATTTCGAAGGAATTACAGGGATTAGTGGGCTATCGAGTAGATAATATCTATCGTGAGTCAACAGGTAGATTCTTTCTTTTCAAGTTGAAAGGAAAAGGTCAATATCTAAATCCATTCCTCTTGATAGAACCAGGTATAAGGATACATTTGACTGAAGTTAAGCATTCCGTACCTGAACGGCCAACTGAGAAAATTATGGCTCTACGAAACCATTTAAAAGGAGCTGAAGTGATCGGGATCCGTCAAATAGATTTCGATCGATTAATAGAAATTACCTTAAAAGGAAAACAACAATATAAAGTGTATATTGAGATTTTTGGGAGTCGTCCAAATTTCGTGGTTGTAGGGAGTCAAAATCAAGTAATTTCAGCACTATGGTTTAAGAAAATGCGTCACCGCGATTTGTTACCTGGAAAAGAATTTGAACTTCCACCAAGTAGAGGGAAATCAATCCTAGATATGACATATGAGGAAATTAGTCAAATCATTACGGATAATGAGGTTGAGAATGAGGAAATTGTAAGAACATTAGCTCAAAAAGCTGGAGGAGGAGGTAGGTTGATAGAGGAGGTATTACTTCGTGCAAACATCTATAAAAAATCAAAAAACAAAGAGATTCTAGATAAAAATATTCACCAAATACTACAGGCCACAAAAGAAATTTATAAGGACCTAGAAAAATTAAGACCTTCAGTTATCGTAGACTTAGATGATAACCCTCATTCCTTTCAGCCCATTGACTTGAAATCAACTACTGAGAAAGCTAAATACTTTGATAGCTATTCTGAGGCGTTGGACTTTTATTATGTGAATACTGTACTTAAAACAACAATTGGACAAAAACAACTTGATAGAAAGAAAGAAAAGCTTCTCAAGGTATTAGAGGCTCAAGAATTAACTGTTGAGAAATTTAAAAAGAGAAAAAGGCAGTATAAGGAATTAGGAGATAAAATTTATCTTCAATTAGATACAATCGACGAATTATTATCTACAATAGTACAAGCTCGCAAGAAAAATATTGATTGGCTTGAAATTCAACATAAACTAGCTCATGCCAAGGATCAAGGATTACTTTCATTAAAAATTCTAGATGAAATTAATCCCGAACAGGGTACAATACGTCTTGATCTTAATTCAGAAATTATCACTGTAGATTTCAGAAAATCTGCAACTGAAATCGCAAATGAATACTATGAGCGTGCGAAAAAGGCCGCCCGGAAAATTAAACCAGCCAATGAGGCAATTCTTGAAACCAAAAGAAAATTAAGAGATGTATCAGAGACCATTTCGGAAGAAGAGTCTGTAGAACGTTTTATATTGAAACGTAGAAAAAGAAAATGGTTCGAAAAATACCATTGGACACAAACTGAAAATGAATTTTTGATCATTGGTGGAAAAGACATATCTGGTAACGAAGAAATTGTTAAACGTCGAATGAAGAAAAATGACCTGTTTTTTCATGCAGAATTACATGGAGCTCCATACACCATTTTAATTCTTAATAGTAGTAAAAAAGAAGCTACAAATCACGATATCAATACAGCCGCTCTATTAGCAGCTGCTTTTTCAAGTGGTTGGAAAGCTGGATACGGAGCTATTGATGTATATTATGTTCCTGCGGAAAACGTAGGTTTTACTGCACCTAGCGGCGAATATATTCCCAAAGGCGGGATTATGGTTCGTGGTAATCGAACTTACATCAAAGGAGTAGAAATGGCCTTAGCAATCGGTGTTCAAGTCAATGAATTCAATGCCACAGTTATTTACGGCTCCGAGAAAGATGTTCGTTTACGTAGTTCGATTATAGTAATTATTAAGCCAGGCTCTATACCAAAAGGTAAGATGGCTAAACAGATATATCAGATTTTTAATAAGAAAACAATTCTACCAGAAGAAAAAGCAAAGATTAGGGGAATCGACTTAAATGAATTTGTTCAGGCGATTCCACATAATTCAGCGATTTCTAGGGTAGAATATGGAATGTTGGAGGAAAGAGATGATTCAAATCACATAATATCATCATCAGATGATTGATCTTCTTCTTGTTGCGATCCCATACAAGCTGGGCACAAAGTATAGCCATTTGCTGATTTAAGACTATCCGAATAGTTGCTACAATCGTCACAAAAACCTTCAAATTCAATAGATACTGGATTACTGTCATTAGGAACCCTTTTAGATGTAGTTTCAATGAGAAGGCGTTCTCTGTGTATTCGCAGTAATCCAGGGGCAAATTTGAGAATATCATTAGTTGAAACAATACCTAGAGGCTTTGAGAGATCATTCTTTTCAACTACTAAAATTCGCTCAATGTTCTCTTGAACCATTATTAGCATCGTACTTTCTAAGGTTTCCTCCTCCGATATATAAGAGATAGGCTTACTCATGACATCATCAACCAAAACAATGCCAGGATCTAATGCACGACCAACAACACGATTAATGATGTCACCCCTTGTGATTATTCCTTCAATTGTATTGTTTTCAATAATAACAGAACCGACTTGATTCTCTAACATTAATTTTGCGGCTTCTGCTACAGGTTGGTTACTTGGCATTGATATAATCTTTTTCTTTGATGGTGACTCGTTCCCTTTTTTCTGGATTTTGAGTAGATTCCCTATTAAAACCTCTCCTTCATCATCAAACAACCCTAAAATCACCTGAGGTAGTATTTTTTTCTTTCTATTTTTCTTTTCCTAACCGAAAGTTAGTAATCTAAGTTCTTTATCAGTAACAACTACAAAAACTTTTTCATTAATGCTTACAGATTTTTCCCCTAGACCAGATAAATATCATATTATACTCAAAACAATGAAGAAGATGAGTTAATCCTGAAAGAATCCAAATATTTAAATCAGGGTGGTTGGACGAGGGCCCTTATCAAATAAAAGGTGCTTATTTAATTCAATCAATTCAATCCAAGACTGACAATACTCCGAAATGTCTGAATTATATTTATCCTTTAATTGATTGATTATTTCTAGGTATCTTAAAACCCATCCTTCGGATAATGTTAATCCAAAATTCTGGTGAAAACACACTGGACATTTATTGAGAGGGACTCGTCTAAAGGTAGTATTGCAAGTATTGCAGCGTACAGGTTGGAGAAAAAAACGAGTTAAAGAGGCGGTAATTTTTGGTAAGAAATCATTTTCAAGGATGTTATCAACAAACTCCCCTTCTTTAATGGCCCGAATCCGACTAAGTACTCGTAATTCCATCTCAATTTTTGGGATTATTTTACTTTCACGAAAAAGATTCTCGAAATTATAACGAGATATATTATCAATTGTGTGAAGTAAAGGTAGCGAAGGTGTAAGATATGACATTTTGTAGGATAGTAGTTCCTCTTTCAAGGGATTTTTATTTAAGTCTAAAATGCGATAAAAAGGTAAATTTACTTTCACAGAATCATAAGTGGCATAAGCTGAGATTTCTTCCCATTTATCAGAAATAGTGATAATAGAAGGTACATCCATCGTCCCTCCACGTGATGTGGGAATAAATTCATATGAAAAATTAAGCAGAACATCCAAGAGAAGCGTTATTGAGTCAATATCTCCATTACAATTACGAGTTTTTAAAGAATGCCAGAGAGGATGAGCATAAGCAACATTATTATTTGAAAACCCAATTATTCTTCCTAAAACAGCAACCATCGAAAATGGTGAAAGGCCAATAATTAGTGATCCTACAAGATCTTTGAACGAATTGATTCTATAATATGGAGAGAGTTCATATAAAAATGTCAATTCATCATCAATAAATTTAGATAAATTGACAAGGAATTTTCCTGCTGTTTTGCTGAGTATTACATCGTACGGATAGATCTCAATCATTTGATCGTCATTAGTCAAATCATTTCCGAAAATATCGTGTGTATAACCTAATCGAAAAAGATCCTTTATTGAAACATTAATTTCCTTGGGAACAAAGTGTGTAAGAGGAGCATTGGTCTGATCAAAACGGGTAGTACCATCTTTATAAACAAATATCTCATACTTGGCACGTAATATACCTTTAGCGATACATTCTGGAATACGGTTTCTGCTATTAAGATGTGCAACTCCTTTGATTTTTTTCAGATCCATATATCCAGTCTTTTTGAAACCAGATTCTATCAAGCCGGCAATATCGATAGGTTTTATTCTAGCTGGAAATGCATATTGTCCACACTCCGAACATTCTCGTGTCTCAGAAATATGTCCTTCTTTACAGACATATTGTTGTATAGTTTCCTGTAGACATATTGGACAGTAAGAAACGAATGTTGGTTTCTCACAGGAAGGACAGAACCTCTCTGAAAGTTGAATATTTGGCTTAGCTATCTCCTTTGCTTTTAAAAGATCTCTTTGAGCCCCGCCATGAGAACCAACAGGAAAAAGAATATGTGCTGGGGGATTTACGTGTCGTGGTTCAGCTTTTTCTACTCGAATGATCTTTAAACCAATTCTTCGATGACATAACGATTTGATGGGGATTTTAGTAAGCTCATGGATTAATTCTTCGATTTCAACCGATGTTGATGATTTGGACAGAATCTGTGAAATTTCCTTTTCTTTTCCTTTTAATGGATGGATAAAAAGTTGAAATCTTTCAGTTTGAATAGTATCATTAAAAACAGTAAAGGGGGCACCTAATTGTCTAAGGATCGACTTTAGATCATCATCATTGGGAAGTAAATCATCATTGGATCCTTCAAGGCTGTGAATTAATCTTATTAAATCACTTATTGCAATTTCATTCCAATTGAAAGAGTAAAAGGGGTGGATAGGTACTTTAGTAATATTACAGAGGGCAAGAGCCACGTTAGGCGGTGGATGATAATGTGTTGGTTCTTTCAGCAAATTTTTGAGCTCAATAGGGGAAATATCTAGTCTTAGTGCTAGAGTTTCAAGAGTACCCATTCTTGAGGAAATGACTTGCTTAATTTCTTGACTCCACCACTCTTCTGTCCATGCTGATAATTCCATCGTCTCTGTTGGAGGAATATCGTCGGGAGAGAGCAAAATATCTCCCATTTCCCAGATTCTAACAACTTGGGTTTCAATTTCTTTTATTCTTTCTAATGATACAATTCTTTCACAAGAGCTGTCCTTCAATTCAACTAAAGGACCAAGTAAGGTGGAAACTGGAAAGACAGTAAGTGGCCTGTCCATGAAGTCGATTTTAATGCTTGAACCTGGGGAAAGCATTTTTACAAGAAACATTGTTGCAGGGTGGAGTCCTGCAGCCCCTTGGCCTGTATTACGTGAAAATCCGTACCGTAATCTGAAGCCTCCTGGTTTTCCTGACCTTGAAAGCAAGGGTTGAGTACCACGCACATCCTGTCGTCCAAATTCGTGTTTTTCCCTTCGTACCAATTCAACGGGAGTTTTTAACCACTCCCATTCAGGAATTCCAGACGCTAAACGACGTTTAGCAATTGTTGGTATACTATCAATCATTCTTTCTAAAGCGACGCACATGCCCATTCGAAGCTGGTTAGTCACATTAGGTAAATTCCTGAATTTTTTCACTTCTATTCGTTCACTTGCTTCTCCAGAAATCTCGACTCCAATATTTTGAACAAGAAATTCGATTAAATCCTGTTGCAAATATTGAAGACGATCGTTCATGGCAAAATAAATTTCTAATTCTTCTATATATCTACCAATCATCTCTGGGGAAGAGTTGAAGCGATTAAGATGCAAAATGCGTCGAATATAATCTCCAATTAGGACTACTAAGCCAATAATATCTCCAGTAGCATATCTTATTGTATTAGAAAAGTAAATTGTTAAATGATTGGATTTTGACCCAATAGAAATCTTCGGAATGCTTTCCTGTGGAACAGAGATTAATCCTTGACTTATAATAACTAAAGTGCTATGTAATGCTAATAATATCAGATCTTCACGAGATTTCTTGATAAATCGGCCATTAACAATCTGTTTTGCAATATCAGCCGCTAGAAAGAGAAGATTTTCGTGATGGGATAGATCTTGTGGAAGATATTCCTCTAATTTAGGAATATTTAGAATAGCCGCAGTCTTTGCTTTTGAGGTAAATGCAAGTTTGGTCTCTATAGTAGTTTGAGGATCCAATTTACAGGATCGAGCTTGTACGGCGAGCTGAGTTTGAGTTTCTAGAATTTTTTTTACATTTTCTATGTAGTTTTCAAACTCTTTCTCTATCATTTCCTCTCACGAAAGAATACAAACCCCATTCATTAAAGTAACATTGAGGATTCCTAAGTTACTCAGATTTGACAACCCTTCAAAATTATAAATGCCAGTATGATCTGAATCGGGGGAGGGAATCAAGTAATTGCTACCGTTTAATATGTAGATTGATGAGGCTTGAGAATAGTCAAAATGATTTCCTTTAGCCTCCTGAATGATGACACGATTACCTTGAACTTCAGCTTGACAAACAAAAGAAATAGAAAATGATTCGTCGATAGTAATAGAGGAAGATACGGAGCTCATCTTTAGTTTATATTCCGCATAAATAAAACTTGAATAAATAGTTCCATCTGAAATGTTTTCATAGGGAGATTGATTTGCTGTAATATTAAAACTATTTCTTAGTAATTGGAATTCAGATTTTACACCCCTCGATGAGTCAACAGCTTCCATCTGAGTTAAAAACACTTCTAATTGTACGATAGCAGAATTAGGAGTCACATTAGTACCATTCTTAGTATACTTGGCTAGAATAAGCTCCATGAAATGCTGAAGTTCACGTTTTGAATCTAAATACGGCTCTCTTAATGTTTCACGGTCGAAATCAATTCGTTCTGCTCCAAGATTCATCAAAGTGGCGGTCATCGTAACAACATAGACAGCAATTAGCATTGTTGCCAAGATAAACATTTGACCTCTTCGATTTTTTGTGCGTATGAGTCCTTGGAGTTTCATCTAGATTTTCTCCCATAGGTATAGCTGTACAAGATATTGTGTGGAAAATCGGCCGAAATCAGATGACGTAAAAGACCCTAAGTGGTAGTTTGCAACTGTCCCCTCTCCTCCTTGTTGTAACGCTCCAATATCTGTTGGAGAACCAATAAGCAAATCGTATTCGGGGTCGATTGATCCGTTTAATATCTCATGAGTAATTAATGTATAACCAATGCTTTCGGGAATCATTGTTGAAATGTAGTCATTTAGCAAGTTCTGGTAAGCAGTGAAATTTGTATTATATCTACTGTCGCCAAAAAGATAAACTACAGGTCGTAAAAGGCCTGCCTCATCGGCATTTGTGAGAATATCTGTTGCTGTTAAATCTAAGCTTGTAAGATCAGAGTAAGGTTCTAATGCCTGGTTTGTGGCATTTATCAAGAGAAGAGCGAGTACTAGAATTAAAGACACGGAAACAAGTGTTTCAGCGATTTGTAGCTGTCCTCTATGAACACTCTTTCGGTGTAATCGCATATTTCTATTCGCTCCATAAAGTAATTTGACATCTCATCAAGGTGTTGCGAACGGTAATTGGATAAATTTTTGAGATATTTGATTTTACTCTTCTACTTGGATTCAACTCTCCTAATACTTGATAGAAATTCCCACTGGCTTGATAACGATCCAAAATTGTTGGGTATGATCCAATTCCTACTTGATATTCATTATTGGTTCTTGAGATACTGAAGAATCCAACTAGTCCTTTATTAGGAAGAACAATTGTTGTATTCCCATTGGATGCTGTAGTCAAGTCAATTGTTTGATTGGAATAACCTGATGTAGTGTTTTGATAAATAACAGAGATAAAATGACTATCAGGGGTTGCTGTCAAAATATCTGTTAATAATAAAGCTGAGGAGTTAATTCCACCTCCCCAAATAGTAGCACTTGAAGCTGGACCAATAAAAACTCCTTCAGAAGCTGGATCAGGGTGTCCCCAATTCATCCCCCAAAGAGGCCCTTTCTCAACAATTATAAACAGAATATGTTCTCCATCTGGGTCGTTTAAATTAGGATTTGACAATTGGAGAGAAGTACCACCACTCGAATTAGTCAATGTTGATCCTTCTGAGATTACTTCTCCATTGGTTAAATCAATCGTAAAGAAGTGAACCTGTGCATTAGAAATAGGAGTATTGTAAGGACTTGTGACAATAACTTGAGCAAAATCAGATGCGGAAACCTGTACCTCAGTTTCAAAATGTGAAAATAATCCCAATCGAAAATCATATCTTCCTTCTAGTCCGATGGTCTCCTTTAATTTTGGATAATCATACATTTCAAATCCTGATATAGGAAATATCGGGAGTGAGGTGCCAGTAATGAGTCGACTAATTTTTGAAGCATCTAGTACCAGAGGCGACAGAGAATTGAAATCCGCCAGTCCAAATGTTGACGGAAGGTTCTGTTGATATCCCCAGTTGTTATCTCCTTCTTCTAGTAGGAGTTGTCTACCAAAGATATCCAATTCTTCGTAGCTTAGAGTCCCATTAGTAGTTGACTTAATACCAGTTTGTACATTGACAATAATTAGAATCAACTGCGATAACATGATTAAAAACAAAAAAAGACTAACAACAAAGTCGACAGCTCTAATTTGTCCACGCCGTCGTTTTTTAGGTCTTAAAAGGAACATGTTCTTATCGCACATTTATCATTATGTAAATTTACATTTAAGGATACTAAGATGAGGTATCCTCACCAGTAGAACCAACATTAGCGACCTCGAATTGAACAATAATTTCTTCTAACCGGTCTTTTAATTCGAGCATTGTTGTCTCTAATTCCGTTAATTGGAGACCTTTCTCAAGAAGAGTAGTAGCTTGAGCTATTAATTCGTCAGCTTTCTGTGATTTTTCGCTCTTTATTCCTGAAGTTAACTCAGATAAAGTGTTAAGTTTATTCATCACTTCTGAAATATTATCTTCAATTGTAGATATTCGATTTTCGAGAGGAGCTAAATCAACCTCAACTGGTCCTGTTCGAGGAGCAGATGGTGATGTGGTTATTGGAGATTTTGGAGCAGGTCCTCCTGATCCCATACCCTGAACCATTAAAAACTCCATGTTAGTCAATTTATCTTCCAAGGAAGAAACTTTCTCTAGTAATTCTGTGAGCATTTTCTCTTCTTTACCCATGAGTGTTAACCTCTGACAACTATTGGAAATAGGAGCATCGTGAGTTTAAATAGCACGTAACAGATGACTAGAAGAATACATGAGTCTCGGAGTCCAAGCTTAGCGTCCCCTTCACTCATCTTACCTGAAATTAGACCTGCAAATACTGCTTCAATAACCATCATATGAAAAAAAACTATTTGTAACCCAGCAACATTAAATGGTAATCCAGCAGTGGCTTCTTGCCCTTCTGTGACAGCATCAATTACCTGGACTGCCAATGTTTGAAAAAAGGTAACAAGTAGTATAAGCATAACAAAAGCAAACACCAAGAATGAAGCGAAAATAATCCATCGATAGGGTTTCATCGCACCCAAACGTTCTCGTTTAAGTCCTAGTATTTCTGATACATGCTTATGTGCCGATTCAAAAACATCTTCAATCGCTCCTCCAGAACGTTCCGCTTCTAATATTAGCAGTGCAGTCCTTCTCATCATTGGAGTGTCTGTTGCATCGGTTAAACTTCGAAGAGACTTACTAAAAGGTATTCCCCAAGTGATTTTAGAAGCCATTCTCTTTAATTCAGGTGTTAATGCTCCATACTGGTGTTTAGAAGCTTCCAAGATTGCTCTCGGTAAAGGAAGGCCAGTTTTCTGTGCGTCAGAAATCTCGCGCAATAAAGAGGGTATGTGATCGTCAATATCATCTCGCCATTTTCGATCAGAATGATAAGCTCTCGCTGGGATTAATAATAAAGCTAGTAACGTCAAAATTGTGAGATCCAATGCATCAAAGAATCGAATAATAATATCTAAGTCAGGAGTAATAGTGTTAAGTAATTCCGTGAGTATTTTTGGTCTAACTTCTCCTACAGAATAGAGATAAGGATGCTTTGCCTCCGCGTCTTCTGTATCCAAGGGATATGGAGTATTTTCTTGCATGATATGTTCTAGTAAAGGAATGTAGAAGGTTATAGCAACAATTAAAAACACAATACAGAGAGCTATTGAGATTATCCAGATCCTTTGTTCTCGTTTTTGAGTTAGCTTTCCCATTTACTTGATACCACCTTGAATACTAGATTTCTCGTGAAATCGTGGAAATCATTAAAATCATTACCATTAGTAGGATAGGCATAATAAAGTATGTCAATAAGAGCATTAAAATCGTACTCCCCTCTACAGCGGTTGGTGAGATAACAGCAACAATGGCCAAAATTACCACAAAGAATAAAGGAGCAACCACTCCAATAATCATGAAAATCTCTGCTAAAACACCTAATTGTTCAATAAATTCCTTAGTTTCCTCTTCCTTTAACTTCATCAAAGCTTTAGCTTCAGCGGAAAGATAGAAGGTTAAATCCCCTCCACTTGTGATAGTGGCTGACATTCCATCTAAGAATTTTGAAAATCTTTCCGAAGGAGACCGTTCGCTAGCTGTTCTTACTGCCTTAAGAATATCATAACCGAAAATTTCAATATCACGTGTGATTCTTTTGCTTTCTTTAGAAATCTCAGGAGCAATTGATGCTTCTCCAGCGAGTGAATAGAACAGTCTGTCAGGAGGAACTCCTGAACTTGACATAGCAGAAAGATAAGATGATGTTGATGGTAATCCTGCCTCTATTAAGATTCTACGATCAGTTGCTTTCATTTGGGGCCAATATAGAAACGGAAAGTAAGCTAAAATCACACATAATGCACCAACAAACACTCCAAAAATGATAGAAACCAAAGGTTGAGATTCAGTAGGAAAACCCAGATCTGGATTCTGAAGAATTAAAAGAACTAGTAGTGTTGTTATAAAAAATGAGAGAAAACCAACAAGTATTGAACTAAAAATAGCGCTACCTAAGTATGCTCGAACGGAAATATCCATTCCCGCTCTTTTCAAGCTTCTGTTAAGTCTTTCAAAGCTGCCTTTTTCGATCCAAGGCTCTAAAAATCTTCCAAACCTAAGATAGCCTACTCTTCTAATAACTTTACTCACGAATAAAAGCTCCAAGTAATTCTCTTTATACGGATTTTAACTCTCTTTTTGCTCGATCTACAGTTTCTAGTGCGCTCTGGTAATAACTATTAACAACTTCAGAGACTTGGGTATAATGAGCCAATTTTTTCTTAACCATCCATCGTAAGATAGTTTTTCGTCGTTCCATTTCATCAAAAACCTGATCTTCTGTTAATCCTTGCGCCTCCTGAATTCCTTCTAATGCGTAAGATCGTCCATAATTGATGTATGCATCCTCACGAGCATTCCAACTAAAAACCTTATTGGTGATTAGTTCTGTAGTTACAGGATCAATACCTACAATTTCGGTGCATTCAACTACCCGTCGTACTTGTCTATCGCCTCGACGTACCTTGCGGAGAACAAGAAGAAGGTTCAAGGTTTGAATTAAAGTTCGAGGAATGTTCATGGGTTCGTTTTCTAAACGTCGTATAGTACCAGTTACGCTGTCTCCATGGATTGTACCCATTCCAGTGTGACCCGTGGCCATTGCTTGAAAGAGATTATAAGCCTCTGCTCCTCTTACTTCTCCCACAAAAAGATAGTCTGGCCTTTGTCGAAGAGCTGCACGTAGAAGATCATACATCGAGACTTCTCCTCTGCGAGATCCATCAGCTTCACGTCCACCGTACCCCTCACGAGCTACTGCAGGGATCCAGTTCTCATGCGGTAAATGAAGTTCTGCAGTGTCTTCAATCGAAACAATTTTCATTCCAGGTCGAATAAACATAGCTAAACTATTTAACAATGATGTTTTCCCTGCTGCAGTTCCCCCAGCAATAACAATCGAATTCCTGTTTTCTAAAAGATACCACAAAAACGCAGCCAAATCCTCATCAAGGGTATTGAAAATAATCATATCTGTAATGGTTAACGGATCAGAACGGAATTTTCTTATTGTAAAGGTGCTTCCCCTTTGAGTTACTTCCCGTCCATAAGTTAACTGTAGACGACTACCATCTGGTAACGCAGCATCAAGTAAAGGTCGTGCAACACTGATATGTCGTCCTGCTCGTTGAGCTAGTTTGATGATAAAAGCATCTAAATTTTCTTCCTCCTCGAACTTAACATTTGTTTGAATACTTTCGAATTTTCGATGCCAAATATAGACTGGAATTCCTACTCCATCACAAGATATGTCTTCAACATTATGATCCTTCAACATTGCATCTATCGGCCCAAATCCGACAAAATCCCTAGCAATATGGTAATTGATTTTATCAAAGGTTTTTTCATCTAGTTTTAAGCCATAATTCTTGGCAATCACAATTACTTTCGATCGAAGGTAATCACGCGCAACCTCAGGTGATTTAAGGACACTAAAATCAACATCCAATTCCTCCTCGAGAATATTTTTTATCATACTCAAGATATCGTTCTCTTTCGTGCTTAACGGAACTTCAACAACTGTGTATTTTGTTTGTTTAGTATCAGGATCGGTTGCAACCAATGCATAACTGAAAGGTGGGATTAAAGGATATGTTTCTCGAATTAGGCTACTTGATTCGGACATTTATAAGTTACTCCTCTTTTTTTTCTATTTTCATGAATGAGATCGTGTTTAATTTTCATATTATCCTATTTTTTGAAGTTAATCAACTTTTTTGAATAATCTCTCTATGAAATAGTTATTGCAATATTATTTCCATTTCGTTGAATGTGTAAGGTAAGTATAGCGTTTGTGCTTTGAAATGATGATTCTGAAATATCAAGTATGTATTTGACACCTACAAAGACAGATTTTGTTTGGTTAATATTTTCATCCGTTGTGAAACCATGTAGTATTATTTGATTGTCTGTAACGTTAGATATTTCAATAGAATATCGAAATCTTTGACCAATAAGAGTAGGTAGTTCAATTTGTTGTTGGACAGTTTGATTGAAGTCTGAGGGAAGAAGAATTGTGTGAAGGATTTGCTCTTGTATAAAATCAAGTATTTGCATCAATTCAACTTCTGCGATATTCTGTTGAAATTCATCGCTTAAAGTCATGAACATGCTGTTTGTTATTACGACCAGACTCAACCCAAGCGTGAAAATAATCATAAATGTGATATACTGTGAAGCCATTCCAGACCTACCATTAATTCAGGATTTTTATTATGTCGAAAGACCTATATTATAGACAAATGTTTGGACCGAGATATTAAAATACTTAACATCAAAGCCTTGTATGACTCGAGTACTCCAAAGAGAAGTAGTCGTTATTCCTGACTCCTGAACATTGTCCCATACTAATTCTAAAGCCCCAATTGATTCATTTCGATCTAAGACTTTCCGTGTCGAAATAACATTTGAACTGACAGTGATTTGTTTGTATTGACTGTGAATGGTGAACGCTTGTTCTGCTGAAAGAGACACCAAAAAGATTTGAAATTCAATCTCGGGTTCGGGTTGTGTTGAAATCGTTAAGTACGCTTTTATTCGGTAATTCAGGGTAACATGATGCCTTCTGTCATCGCGGTGACTCAATGTCAAATTTGTTATGTCTTGATATTCTGTAGAAGTAAAAACTCCTGTTAAAAATACAGGTTCTCGAGTTTTAAAGGGGTCGGGCCCAGTTAGATATTTCGTGGTTCCTCGGGGAAGAATTGACCGTGGGCTATTGTATTCCCAATCAAGGATCCCAATCTCTTGAATCGGCATAATGGTATGGACAGGAGCTCCATTTTGGTCAATTAATCGAAAAGAAATGTGATAAGCATCAGGGATATACTCAATACTTCCAGCAGTTTTTGATAATAAAACTGTTTGCAAACCTCCAGGGGAACCAGTTTCACTAAGTAGACTTTTAATTGTAGTATCAAGCTCTAGAAAACTATTCCGAACTGTTGCTATCGCTTCCTCACTTTGTGCTTGGTCTATATACGGAACAACTTGAATGAAGGTGATCATCACTCCTGTGATAATTAAACCGAAAATCATTATCGTTGCTAGAACAGGAGAGACACCATTATGCTTTCTCTGAACACTTCTGGCCAATTTTATTAATACTCGGGTAAGAAGATGT
>JAEOTU010000223.1 GCA_016839665.1 Candidatus Hodarchaeota archaeon | reverse complement strand
TTTAAGTAATATCTGTTAAAATGACAAGTCAACACATAAAATTCAGAGTAGAAGGAAAAAACAATAATGGGTATGTTAAAACTTTTAAGAAAATCAATTATTTTCAGCACACGCTCCCGAAGAAGGTTTTTCACCTTTGTAATTGTTTTTGCGATCCTTAGTGGAGCAACCATCTTATTATTAAGCTATTTTGATAACTTTTCACGTCAAGAGCTATTAACTCATCGAGGGGTCGTGCTTAAGGCTAGTGGCTTTGGTACAGGTCCTAATATTCGTCTTGATGCCGCTGAAACAGCAATAGGACAAAATGTAATTGGTGCTGAAGCGGTAATTTATTTCAAATATGTGAACTTTGGATCTAGCTTACGGATATTTAGTATTGATCCGAAATACCCTTGGGCTTTTTCCGAAATTAAACCCAATAATCTAGTTTCAGGCACTTTTCCTAACAGTGACGATGATGTGTTAGTGTCAGAGAATATCTTTATGGAACTAGAAGATGACGAGGCGGGTGATGATGTACTTCTTTTCACAAAACCAGTTGTCGGGACAAAATTTAAACTAGGAGAAGATATTGATTCTACATTTGATTTAAGAGTGTCAGGGATTTATGAGAAACCAGAAGCATCAACAGTTGCTACTGATACAAATTTTGAATGGATTTTGATCACTGAAGACGCGTTTGACTTACTTGTTAGCACAAATCATCTAGGTTATGACAATGATGAAATCTATATACATTCCGTTTCAATATTAGCAGGTGGTGATTTTATGCAAATTTTCACCGGTCAAACCTATGATAATGTGGATACTCTTGCAAGTACTCATACAGGTCTTACTGGTTTTCAAGATCCTATTTTTACAAACAAGGCAAATAAAGACGAAACAAGAAATATGATGGTCCTATCATTGTTATTTGGAATGTTTGGCACATTTATGGTGAGTACATTATACTCCTACTTGATAACACGATTCCGTAGGAGAGAAGTAGCGGTACTAAAAGCAATGGGGTATTCTGGCTGGAATGTACGAATAGTAGTCTTAAGCGAAATCCTTGTGGTAGCGATAACAGGGTACGTAATTGGATTGTTAGCCATTCAAGGATATTTATACTTCGTTAGCCAGGGTTCCTATGTGTTTTATATCATCTTTTCTTCAACAGCACTCTTTTCCTTCTTTGCTGTAGTCATCTTTTGTATTCCTGGTTTTTTCTTGATAACGTTCCGCATTCTCGCAGTTCGACCAATTGAAATTTTCCGACAAAAGTGAGGTGAAAAAAATGAGCACTAGAGTAGTAATTGAAGCCAAAAACTTGAGTAAGGAATACACCCGAGGAAAAGAGGTAGTGATCGCGGTCAATGACGTCGATATGCAAATCCCAAAAGCAAAAATGGTCATGGTGACGGGTCCCTCGGGGTCAGGAAAATCAACTTTATTGAACATTCTTTCAGGTTTGGACAAAGCCTCGGAAGGGAAAGTTCTCTATGATGATGAAAATATCGCAGATTGGGATGAAGAGAAATTAGCTGCCTTTAGAAGAGGTAATGTTGGATTCATTTTTCAAAACTGGGAGCTTATTCCCATTATGACTGCCCTGGAAAACATTGAATCGCCACTTTATCCCATGAAAATAAAAGGTAGAGAAATGAGAACCCGTGCTGTTTCTCTCTTGAAACAAGTTGGTCTATGGGACAAAGCAGATAATTATCCTGGTGAACTGAGCGGTGGAGAACAACAGCGGGTTGGGATTGCCCGAGCGCTTGTAGGAAAACCTCGAATCATTTTTGCTGATGAACCAACTGGAAACCTTGATACAGACAATGCTGCTTCGATCATGCGACTTCTGAAGAGCTTCACCAAGCGGGATACAGCCATCCTAGTTGTCACTCATAATGAGGAACTCAAACGGTACGCCGATCAAACTCACAGAATGTCATCTGGTAGGTTCGTTTGAGATTCTTTCTTTTTTCTCTCTTTTCAGTCCATTAGGAAAAAGTGAAGGTGGTTGCCAAATGCCCCTGGGGAATTCAAACTGAAAGTGTTTCTAGTGGGGTATTTGTTATTCAAAATAACAAAACAACAACAGTGACTCCGTCGAATAAACCACTCCTGTCAATCCAGAATGTGGGAATTCTCTTACTCTTAACAATTGCTGGACTACTCGTTTTCCGTACTTCCAAGCGAAGAAGAAGGTGAACAAGAAATTAAGATCAGGATGTTTGATTCTGAAGATATTGCATCCAATGTTATGGATGTAGTAGAGTTTCAATAAATTCTAGAGGTGTCCATTTCTTCGTTAAATAAGGAAAATCCTTTTTATTAGTAGTTATAAGAATAAAATCGTTTTCTAGGGCAGTGGCACCTATTAAGCAGTCACGAAAGAAATATTGGGCCCCACGGGGATCATCCTTAAAATTTATAGCTAGTTGACTTGCTTGTTCAGCTGTACGTGCTGTCAACGATATACATTTAATAGCTGCTTCTTCTAATACCTTTTTAAACACATGGAATTTATGTCGAACTCGGAAAATGTACCCTAATTCGAGATAAATCACAGGATTGACGAATGCTTGGACGTTTCCCTTCTGAGAGTGAATTTTCACTTTTTTAAGTAATGGCTTATCGTTGAAGACATTGGTATCTAAGAGAATTTGATTCATTTCTCCAAAACTTCCTTTGAAAAGGATTTCCGAGAGATTTCTATTGTTTCTTGGATTGATTTCTCTGAAATTGTTGAAACAAAATCATCAAGTAATGCGTCAAATTCCTCGAATGAGCTGGTTGAATTCTCAGAAGCTCTTTGCCTAAGATTGGATTCATTGATTGCTAAAAGGTGTTCAATGACTTCATTCATTGATTGGCCTGGCTCTTTTAGCGAATTAAGTTTCTTCCACACCTCGTCTTTAACATGAATAGTTGTCATATTATCATATGACAATATGATAAGATCATTTAAAAACTTTTCTAAGAATGGAGAGATGTTCGTGTTCCAAAAAACGGATGATGCTGAGGGAGTTTCCGAAAAATTCTTTACAAAAGAGATTACTTTATTAGTCTATAAAACCTAGAGAATTGAGCTAGGTGAACACCAAAAAGATGAAAATTTAGAATCAAAAGCCATTTAATAATTTGGTGGCTAATTCTTCAATATATTTGCTGAAATAATGCTCAGGATGTTTAATACTGAAAATACTGCGTGAGCCTTCCCGGGCGACTTCACAGAAACAAGGAATAGAGGTAATAACTTCCATGCGCATTTCTTCTTTAATCGTTTCTTCAAACTGCTTGACCATTTTCAAATCATCATTGTCCCAGACACCCTGTTCGGGCGGACATTTCTCTGCAACAACTCGGTTCAGCACAACATAGTTTTTACTGTCTAGGAGAGAGTAAAGCTGAGTAACCATGCTCTTGGTGCCTGAAATATCGAAATCATCCGCTTTCAGAACGAGACAGGTCGCATCACTAATCACCAATCCATCAATACTTTCCATTTGCACACCCGGGCTAGTATCGATAATAGTATAATCAAAACCTGCTTCAGAAAGCTCATCCCGTAATCGTAAAATACGCTTGAGAGACCGTTGCCGTTGTTTTTTGTCAGCACGAACAATATCGCCCATTTTACGAAAGTCTGTCGAAGCAAACGCGGCATAGAGAGGAATTTTGTATTGATCTTCAAAAGAAACAAGAATATCCTCCCCTGTTAAATCAGGGTCGAAAAGGAGATCATTAATAGTCACACTAGCTTCAATATTGCAGAGTGTCTGCAAGTTGGGACCACGAAAGTCTAAATCAAGTAAGGCGGTCTTATGACCTTTTAGGGCCAATACAGTGGCCAAATTGGCAGATAAATGAGTCTTCCCTGTTCCACCTTTATAGCTGTGAAAAGCGATTATCTTCATCATTATCACTTCAATTAATCAACTGGTAGCAATCATTCTTCAAGGGTTTCGATGCGAATAATCTTTTTATCAGACGAATTGGAAGCATTCATCACTTCCATTTTTTTCATAGCAATAAAATCGATTGATTCGTCGGGATCGGAGTCCGTTGCTTCTTCCTCGCCATTGATCTCACCAAACTTGCCCACGAAAAGGACTTTTTTTCCAACATGTTTCTTGAGTACAAACCCTCTTTCTGTCAGTTGGTTTAAATAATCACTTTCCAGTGGTCGACTTTTTCCCGTTTGAAGAGAAACTTGCAAAGCAGTTGCTCCTTTTTCAAGCTTGAGAATAGTCTCAAACGTACGTCTAAGGTGCTGGGGAATTTGCGTTAGTAAATCTAATCCAGTGGAGATTTCTCTCACAGGAGGCTTGACAGCTTTTTTGATGACTGTTTTATCCAGTAACGACCCAATAGTACGTTCAATACCTTGAGTGGCTTCCTTTATCTCCCGGATTTCAGCATGAATACCTCGCATCATCAATTGTAAGTCTTTACTAGCCTCTTGGAGGTTTTGAATGTCGTTCCGAACCCCGTCTAGACTCTGATACACAATCCTGGGAATGGTTTCTTGTAGGTTCACACTAAGAAGATCAACAGATTTTTTCTCTTTTTTCTCATTTGTTTTCTCTGTTGAGTCCATGGGAAACCCTGATTGAAGAAAAGTGTATTTGTTGATGAAAATTTTTAAATTAATTTTTAAAACTATTTTTAAATTTTATGAAAAAATGGAAAAATTAAAGGGAATTTGCTACGCTTTTTAGACCTCCTGCATATTCTTATCGCTCCAAATTCATACTTGATAGGTTACAGTACACTGTAACACCAAATTCCAAGCCAAATCTTGAGATAAATTGAAAGCACTGTGCATCCCATACAGGACTAGTACTAATTTACCGCATAATAGTGAGAGCGTAAGTCGTGTAAGTCAGGAACACGGCGAACAAGCAAATCATCCACGAGAATTTTAAGGGCATATCGGATGGTTCTGTTGGAAAGGGCCGTATACGATCCTATCTCGCGGGGTTTTAAGGCACCGTTAGCGCAGAGCAAAGAATAGACCTCTTGCGCTGATTTGGGAAGCTGAGTTATTTTGCCATCGTCTTCAATAAGCTGCTCACTTTTTATAACGTCGCTTGAGTCTATTGCTGCCATAATTTTTCACCTAAGGTTGTGGGGTCAATTAACCATCTCAACCATCAACAGTTAATCAACACATAATCAACAAATCATCAACTTAAAAAGGGTTTCGAAAAGTGCAATTTCCTTCTCTTTTTTCTCCCATAAGCGTTGCTTGATTAATCATCTTGAATTACTATTTTTTATGTTTTAATAGTTCAAAATCTGTTTTTAATATGTTAAAATATATTTATTTTAATATGGTGGTCTAAATTCGATTCCTCAAGTAAATTCTTTAAAATGTCGGTTTCAGCGAGGTTATAATATTGAAAAAGATTAATTTTATTTCTCTCATCGTGTTGATGGTGTTGATGAGCATCTCATGATTCTACGATTATTATAAGATGAATCTTGAGAGAATGGATGAATTTTTAAACAAATTTTATCCAATTGAGGCTACTAGAGAAAACGAGGTGATTAAAATAGCTCATGTAGCAATAATGGCGTCAACAAGAGCCCAACAAATAGCTTTATCAAAAGCTACATTTGGTGCACGGGTGACAGTGGAGCCAGCTGACTTTCTGCTAATCCTTGAAAAAAATGACAAACCTCTTGTTGTAATGAAGGAGAAGAAGAAAGGAAGATTTCTTAAACATGATTATATGTATATGACTGCATATAAGGGGTTTGTCTTTCTCACCCAATCTCCGATTCCACTGGATCTCCCGAGAGATGCCGAAGTGATCATAACTTTGAGGATGGTTTAGATTTCAGAGAGATTCTCAAAGACTGACACCAAATTTGAATAAAAAAGTTATTAACTCTGTTCTAAGATCGTTGGATGTTATTCTCAAATACAGCCCCATAAAGCAATTGCAAAGGTAAATAGAGTAATAAATAAATCAAAAGCTACTAGAAAGACAACTATAATGAGATAGATTCGACGAGATGAATTTAATCCCTTATAAAGCAGATAATTAACAATCATTGGTAAGATTGTCATCACTGGAAGAAGAATAACCAACCTAAACGGGTCTAGAAGAACAAAATAGGGTGATTCTGAAGAGAAAGTTTTTTCGAATCGTAAAGCATACACAAAATAAAGGAGAGAGTTTAGAAAAAATACTCCGACACTTGAATAGGGAATAGTTTTGTCAATGATTTTGTAGAACTCACTATTTTCTAATTGTAACTCATTCGCTGCATTTAAGATTAAACTAAGTCCAATTGTGAATGGGATGATCCAATACTTCCATATAAGTAGACCCAGGAAAGTGGGATCAAGAAACTGGCAATGCTGTAAATATTGTTCCCAGAATAAACTTTTATGTAGGAGGATATATTCCCATCCTCCCCCATCTACGTAAGGCCAAGGTTGAAAAGGAAAAAGTAAGATATCGAGGAAAAATATTAGAAATACTCCTAATGAGAAACAAGTAAGACCAATACCCAGACCAAATATGATCTTTCTAGTTTTCATTGTGTTTATTGTCACTTTGTATCACTCCGAACGAGCATAAATTCATTTCTTAGTGATAATTCAAATCTATTTTCTCTTATCATTTACCATATGTGGGCTTGAAGCTGAACCAGAGCGTATAAGTTTAGCTCGACAATTTCTTACCGAAGCGAATGTTGTTCATTATCTGAAGAAAATCCCCCCTGATATCTTATCTCAACTCGAGTGGAAAAAAAGAATTGGCAAAGGCGGAAAGGACAAAGGCTATTCCTTCAGTCCTGGAGTCGTTCTATTTTTAGCGATTCAATGTATAACTTACATAACTTTTTCATTAAAAAAAACGTTGATTGATGATATGAGAGAATTAGCTAAAGGCTTTTAAATGAAAAAGCTGAATTAAAAGCATTTGTAGAGATAAAAATGACGGGATTTAGAATGAAGTTAAATGGAAAGAAAACAGTTTTTTTGATTTTTTTCGTTATTACTGTTCAAATTTTCTTAATTCCAACTAATACACAGGCTACTGGGGATTACTTAATAGATGTAGGTGAAGCTTGGACATACACCTATAACGGAAAGAAATATAGTCTTAAAATAACTTCTATTTCTGGTAGTACCATCCTAGCTGATAGAAGCAAAGAGGGAGAAATTACAAGTGATTACTCTGTGGGTTCTGCGGATATCAAAACGACCAGTATGTTAAACAGTTATGAATCGGGTTGTGATTCGAAAGAAACGAAAAGTTACGGTGGGAGGTCTTGTTATTGCTATATAAGTTATAATATTGGGAGTACTGACAAACTCGTTCTTGATAGTGCCACTGGAATCGTGTTGGAACGAGAGGACAGTTATGGCACTCAACTACTCACCTCTTGGAAATGGGAGAGTGGTGCCTCTTCTGGAATTCCCGACCCTGCTATAATCATTATATTTGGTACCATTGTACTGGCCGCGCTTGGAATTGTCACTTTTTACCTCAAAAAACGTAAAAGATAACAGACCAAGACAACAGGAAAATATGGTTACGTTTTTAATCCATAAAAGGAAGGAGCGAGTGGAGCAGGAGCACGCACCACACAATGGACCAAAGCGATTTCTTTAGTCTTCTTCAATTAAATTGTCTAACACTATACTTCCTTTTTTCTCCTAGTTATTCCAACAATCACAACAATCGAAATCATTACAACAAAGGAGAAACCAGAGGTTATTTCGCCTGTTTCAGTATCACTACTAGTACTAGGACTACT
>JAEOTU010000222.1 GCA_016839665.1 Candidatus Hodarchaeota archaeon | reverse complement strand
ATATAATCAAGCGTTCAGTATTAGCTAGCCGTAGAAATCGTCAGATACCTTATGGTGTTGATTCTCGTGCTGGGAAACGAACATCTGCAGAGAGTTGGGGTACTGGGAGGGGCGCAGCACGAATTCCGAGAGTAAAAGGGTCACGTACACACTCTGCTAGTCGTGGAGCATTTATTCCTTTTGTTGTAGGAGGCCGACGTACACATCCACCCGAAGGGAATCAAAATTTCAAAGAAAAATTGAATATAAAAGAGAAAATATTAGCAAAGAGATCAGCGATTGCCGCGACAGCTAATTCAGTTTTAGTTGAGTCTCGTGGTCATATCATTGAAGAGATTATGTCATTACCATTAATCGTAAGCAATGAACTCGAATCGTTAAAAAAAACTAAGGAAGTCCAGAATGTTTTCAACAATTTAGGTTTATCATATGATTTGGCTAAAGCTAAAAGACGGAAAACTCAGATTCGTCCTGGTAAAGGGAAAATTCGTGGAAGAAAATATAAAACAGGGAAATCTATATTGATAGTTATTTCACAAGATTATGGAGTCGGAGCTGCTGCAGGAAATCTACCAGGTGTTGACGTTGTTAAAGTTGATCAACTGAACACAGAACACCTTGCACCTGGGACGCACTCTGGACGTCTAACGTTGTGGACTAAATCTGCGATTGAATTCCTTACAAGCAAAGAGTCCAATTAAATCCAAACTAATGTTGAGAAATTGAGGAGAAACATAAATGAAATTCAGACAACCTCAAGATATTGTGAAATACCCGTTGATTACTGAAGCAGCTTTTAATAAAATGGATAATATATATGAAAACGCGTTGGTTTTTATAGTCGACCGTCGTGCAACAAAACACGAAATAAGACGCGCTTTTGAGACTCTTTATAAGGTAAAAGTAATTAAAGTAAACACTCTTATAACCCCTCAAGGAAAGAAAAAAGCTTTCATAAAACTCGCTCCAGAATATAGTGCATTGGATTTAGCAACCGAAGTTGGCATTATCTAAGTAGGTGTTAACAATGGGAAAAAGAATTTTAGTTCAGCGGCGAGGTCGCGGATCACCAGTATTTCGGTCTCTATCTCATCGAAAACGAGGAAAAGCACGATATTTATCTAATACTGAAAAAGAAATCGAAGACAAAATTGATTTCGTAATTATTGACTTCATTCATGAAAGAGGCAGAGGGGTACCATTAATGTTGGTTAAGTACGAAGATGGACGTGAATGTTTTCTCCCAGCTCCTGAAGGTGTCCATGTGGGACAAAAATGCGAACAAGGCTTGAATGCGGTTCTGAAAATTGGAAATATTTTACCAGTCAATAAAATACCTGAAGGGATCTGGATCTGTAATGTAGAAATGCGCCCAAACGATGGAGGGACGTTGTGTCGAGCTTCTGGAACCCATGGCCAAATAAGTAGTCACTCGAAAGAGGGGCCAACTGTTCAATTGCCCTCTCGACAAGTGAAGACAATTCATCGGAATTCCCGTGCAATGATTGGTATTATTTCAGCGGGAGGACGTCCAGATCGGCCTTTTGTAAAAGCAGGATTGAAAAGAGCTTTTATGAGAGCAAAAGGGCATAAAGCCTTCCCAGTAGTTCGTGGTGTTGCAATGAACATCGTTAGTCATCCCTTCGGGGGGGGATCTCATCAAGGACCTGGACAACCTACAACTGTTTCTCGTAATGCTCCTCCAGGTAGAAAAGTAGGATTGATTGCAGCACGAAGAACTGGAATAAGACGTGGCCGAATCAAAAAATAATTAATAACAATCCTTTGTTCTAGAAGAAAACATTGAAATGGCTATTTTGAGGAAATTTTCTTCTTAACCTTTTTTAGTCTTACAAAAGACTCTCGTTCTCTTTCTGCTAGAGTAATTTTTATCCATCTTACTGTCGCTTCAATACGGGGAATGATAACGTAATTTAAAGCGTTTACTCGACGCTTTGTCTCAATTATTTCTCTTGAAAGTCTAGTTAGCGTCGAATGAACCTCTGCTAAGTCTATAATGGAGTGAAGAGTGTTTTCAAAGTGATTTAAAGCTGAATCAAACTTTGCTGTGGTTTCAATCATGGAATAGTAAATTGAATCTTCATGAAAAAGTTTTTCTTTATGAACTTGGAGAACAGGAACTGAAATTCCCATTAAATTGCGCGTTTTACTCTCAATTCGAAATTTCCGAGGAAAGTTTACTGCAACATTTTGAACCGATAACTCACCCATTTGTAGTTCTAATTGGACTAACTGATTCTGAGAATCTTCTAATGTCTGTTGGACATTGTCGCGTTTTTGTTTGTATAAAGTGACTGCTGAGAACAATTCTCCTGTTAAAGCTTCGAGTTTTTCACTCAAGAGTTCATAACCCTTGTTAGCAAGTTCTAATCTCTGATTAAGCTCTAACAATTGCATTCGAGTGGGTGTAATTCCTGGAATTATATCCTCTGTACTCATAAAAGCTCCTCAGAAGGTGTGTTGTATATTATTGATTGGAATGAATCTGTTTAGAGAGGGAAATATATGCATATAGATGCGGGGGGTGAGATTTGAACTCACGAACGCCTATGCGAGCAGATCTTGAGTCTGAGGCATATATTTATTGACTAATCGTCCAATAAACATATTCTGCCCCCGTTGACCTAGCTGGGGT
>JAEOTU010000221.1 GCA_016839665.1 Candidatus Hodarchaeota archaeon | reverse complement strand
GGAAAGAAATTGTAAGAACTTGGCTTTATTATACGATTCTTAGAGCCTTTCATCTCTTCAAAAAACCAGCATTCAAGCAAGTATGGATCTCTGGTCTTGTACGAGATCCATATGGAGGAAAAATGTCAAAAAGCCTCGGGAATAGCATTGATCCCCTCCTGTTTTTACAACCTCAAACATTACCCAAAGATACTCCGAAGATGTTAAAGCCTGATCACAACAGTTGGAAAAGAATCGCAGAAATCGAAAAAGTAGCTAAATTTTCGAATGAAAAAACAGACCCTAACCTCTACTATGGTGCCGACAGTGTAAGACTAACATCATGCCTACAAGGAAGCCATGGTTCTGATATTCGTTTCTCATTATCCAAACTTGATGGAAATGCGAAGTTTATAACAAAATTATGGAATATTGCTAGGTTTGTATCGGCCTTTCCTGTGGAAAAATCTCCAAGATTATTGATCAAAACAGATGAATGGATTCTAAAAAGTCTAGATGCCCTAATATGTCGTTGTGGAGAAGGCTATGAAGAACTAGATTTTTCTATTCCTGCAGAGAACATCTATAACTGGGTTTGGAATGTTTTTGCTCCTCATTATATTGAGTTAGTGAAATCCCGTGCTTATAAACAGGATGGAGTAAGTCAAGAGGAGAGTCAAAGTGCACGATTTTGCCTTCATCAAGTGATTCAGACTGTATTAAAATTGCTAGCACCAATCACACCTTTTATTACTGAAAGTATATTTCAAAGACTTTACACTCCTTTAAGTAGTATCCATCTAGAACGCTTTCCAAGATCTGAACAAGATTCAGGCTTAGAAGATCCTCGAACACATGAATTAATCAAACTAAATTCCTTTATCTGGAAAATAAAAAAAGAGAGAGGGTTCTCTTTAAAGGCACCATTAATTAAAATCCATATTCCTAATATTCTAAAGGATTTTATTCCAGATTTGAAAGAAATGCACAATGTTCAATCCATTTTCACAACAGAGCCTAACCAAAATGAAGAAAACATGAATTACAATGATTTATTTGAAGTCAAATTTTAATCAAGATTAAAGGTCTAATTCCAATGTCTAAAAAGAAAAATGATTCTTCATCTGATATTAAACGAATGAGCACTCTATTACTTTCTGGTGCAACAATGTTAACAGAGTCCTGCCCTGATTGCAACGTTCCCTTATTTAAGAAAGACAAAAAAATTTTTTGCCCAAAGTGCGAAAGAAAAGCCGTTTTTGCGAGTTCTGATGAGGAAATAAAGCAAATTGAACAATCACTCTCCTTTTCCGAATCCCGTTCAATACTTCAAGACATTCTAATCGGAAAATTAAACTTTCTCACTCAAAAACTAGCTGCTTGTGAAGATCTTGAAGAAATGAGGACAATTCTTCAGGTTATGGATCTATTAACTGATTTAACTACTAAAATCACTGATATTCAATGATATTTTTGTAATATTTCTCTACAATTGAAATTCCCTTTTACTCATTCCTTTCTCCTTCTAGCGTGATTGTATAACTTGAAAAAAATGAATAATCTCTTCTTGGATTTCACTTCTTAATCGAATTATATCATTGATTTCAATAGGTTCCGAATGTTTAATAGTAATACTAAGTTGTACAACATTACCAATAGCTTGGATATCCTCTGCTTTCACGGAAAATTCAGTATCAAGGCCTTTTACAATGAAACTGATAGCTGGTGAGGGAACCTGAATTCTAACATTACGAATAACCCCTATCATACGTGCATCAGCATCAATAACCGCTTTTCCTATAATTTTTCCTGGAAAAATGAGTTCAAATAATTCTAAATCTACATCTACGGGATGTTTTGCCATCATTGACACCAAATCTTTTTGAGAATTACATGAAACAATCAAAATAATGTATTACACAATAAATTTTAAATCTTGTAAAAGAGTGCCGTTTGCAAAGCAAGAGAGCCATCTTAATATTAAAAACTATTTTTCTCAAAGACAAAGACTTTTCAATACAGATATTCCAAGGTGAAAAATAAGAATGCCTATTTTCATAGATCGAATCCTCGATGATATCCGAAATCGCTATAACACCGCAGTTACAACGATTAAAAAAGAAATGATTTTTTTATACGCTGCTCTTATCTTGATTTTCATCTTAGCTTATCTTGTCAGAATTTTCGCAATCTTTAATTACGAAATTATTCTTGGAGCAAATGATCCTTATTCCCAATATCGTGCAGCCCTATACATTGAAGAAAATGGTCTTTCTGCTTTTTTAAGTTGGGTTGATACTCAAACATGGTATCCAGAAGGCAGATTTTGGGGACAAAATCAATATATTGGAACACCTCTTTCAGCGGTCTTGTTGTATCAACTTTTTTCGCTCATAGGATTGGATATTCCATTAAAAGTGGTTTGTTTCTATCAACCAGCATTATTCGGAGCAATAACATGTGTAGCAATATATTTCTTAGGAAAGGAACTTGGAAACAAAAAAGTTGGGATACTTGCTGCCCTCTTTTTATCAATTTCAGCAGGCCACCTACAACGAACTGTTGTAGGATTTTTTGACAATGAGGCACTAGGAATCCTTTTCCTTGTATTAAGCCTGTATTTCTATGCTCGGGCTTTAAGAACAGGGTCACCAATTGCTACAATATTTTCAGGAATATGTTTAGGAGTATTATCTGGATCGTGGGGAGCCTCAACATATGTTTTGATGCTAATCGCTCTTCATGCATTCATTTTATTACTTCTCAAAAAACACTCAGATCGATTATCTCTTGCATATGGAGGATCTATTTTAATTGCATTCTTTATAACCATATTAATCCCACGAAATGGTCCAGCTTCACTCCTTACAACCGATTCCCTAATACCTCTAGGAGTCCTTGGTTTAGTGTTCCTAGCAGAATTATATAGATACATCAACACCTTTTATGATACTAGTCAATTTCGTGATCGTCTTAAACCCCTGTACCCCTTCTTTGGATTTGCTATAGTACTAGGAATAGTAATTCTCTTCTTATCGGGTATTTTAACCAATATCTCAAGTAAATTTGTTACTGTGTTAATACCGATATTCCGAGACGATACTCCAATTTTAGCATCAGTTAGCGAACATCAGATTGTCGTTTGGTCAACATTTTTCAGAAACGCAGGATTATTAATCTTTTTTATACCTTTGAGTGTATATTACCTTTATGAAAAGCCTACTGAAAGAAATATCCTTCTTCTACTATTCGGTCTTACAGCCGTATATTTTGCTGGTTCAATGGTAAGATTGGCTCTAATCTCGGCTCCAGCAGTAGCATTATTAGCAGCTAAAGCGATTGACCAAACACTATTACCATTTGTACTGACATTTCAAGAAAGGTTTACTCTAAGTCGACGAAAAACTCGCTTTACACAACCACTATCAAATGAACATACTGCAATAGCTTTTGGATTTATGGGAATTTTCTTATTAGCATCTGTATTTATGGCTTCAGACGCAGCAAGGATGTCAACGCAAGCAGCTTCTGTTCTCACTGTTGTGCCGTCAGGCCAAAGTGCAATTCTAGGAAATGATTGGCAAGAAGCGATCGGATGGTTAGATTATCATACTGGATCAAGGGATGTCGTAGCCTCATGGTGGGACTATGGTTATTGGATTAGTGGATTATCTAATACTACTATTTTGGTTGATAATGCTACACTTAATTCTACCAAAATTGGTAACGTTGGTTGCATGTTGGTTCTCAACCCACGGGAATCTCTGAAAATTGCAAAGCAATATGATGTGACCTATCTCGTCCTTTTGACCTCTGATGGATATGGAACTTGGGGATTTGATTCTGATGTTGGAAAAGTTCCATGGTTTGTCAGAATTGGAGAGAATAGTGGAAACATAGTCCAAATAGACCAAGATGATTACCTCGAGTATGATTCACGGAACCAATATATTCAAGGGTATGTTGACAAATTTTATGATTCAGTCTTTTGGGTGTTAGCATCGGAAGGAGCCACAGAAGAAGGTTATACCAGTCGATTATCACAATATGCTCCAATAAAAGATAATGCTCCTACTGAAAAAGGCTTCGCAATTTGGACTGATCTCCATAAAGAATATGCAGAGTATGTGAACTATTATGAGCTTGCATACAAAACAACTCATGATTGGGTGTTTATCTGGCGTATCAAATGGGAAGTCATTCCTCCAGGGGCTATTGCACCTTAGTTGATATTTTTCCACGATTAGTTAGGTTATCTTCAATATTACCAAATAAAACAAAAGAAGGTAACCTTTTCTAATTGGAGATACATCGTTATCTTTTTTAGCAAGACCAAACAGCATCAATTTTAGAGAAAAAATAGTTGTCAACTTCTCTTCGATGTGTCATTCCAATCTCTACTAGGCTTTTTTGGGGTCTATTTCGTCTTGGAAAAAAGAGAATTAGTCAGAATATTCTTGGATTGCAACTTTAATATTGCAACTGATGCCTTAGATTATTTATTACAGAAAGATATCTCAGAAGAGCTCCTCAGAAAAAGTATTAAGATATTTCCTAAGAACATTCCTGTTATAAATCTTGAAACTGTGAAGAAATATCTCGAAAATCGTGAAATACAGACTCAAATTTCTAAAGAAGATAAGAAAAAATCAATGTTCGAAGCGGGACATCCATTAGATGATCACCAAGAAAATACAATGTCTAATGAAAGCAAAAAATCAAAACAATACCTTACAACAAGAGAAAAAGCAGCACATAAAATTACTACTGCTTATCATCCTCCCTCACAGATCAAAATTGAAGTGGATATCCCAGAAAAAACTACTGATAAGCCAGATGTTACAACTTTTCGACGATTGTTTGAGGATCGTTTCGAACGACTTTCTAATATTCTTGTAACACATCTTAATAATGCAGCATTAGTTTTAAAAGGAAATCTCCTACCAGAAGAAATACCTCGTGGTAAAAGTGGAATTCTCATTGGAATGGTTCAAGATACTCGGGTTTTACATACAAACAAATTTGTGATCCAACTTGAAGATCCAGAAAGTGAAATCATTACTAATTGCGTAATGGTTCAAGACAGTAAGAGTTTCCCTGAATATCGGGACATTTTGCGAGACTCAGTAATTGGTATATCAGGGGTTTTACCAAAGAATTTCAGAGGAGGAAATATTACAGCATTTTGGGGAAAAGATGTTATTAGACCAAGTTTTTCACCAATACAGTTCAAGCCTACTTCTAAACCACATAAGTTAATGTTTGTTTCAGACTTGCATTTTGGCTCAAAATACTTTTCACGAAGTGTTTTCGCGAAATTAATCAATTTTTTAAACTTGAGAGGAGAAGAAATTAATACAATAATTATTGCAGGAGACCTTGTGGATGGTATTGGACGTTTCTCTGATCAGAAACAAGAAATTATAGTTCATTCACTCCAAGCTCAATATGAAGGTTTAGCAACGCTATTAAAGGAAGTTCCTTCACACATCCAAATTATAGTTATTCCTGGAGAACATGATGCAACACAAACGGTCCTTCCTCAACCAGGGATCGATAAACAGATTGGGAGAACTCTTCTAAAACTCCCTAACTTGAAAAGTTATGGTAATCCTCTCCGGTTTTCAATTGAGGATTTAAAATTCTTAGTATTCCATGGACAAGGAAATAACATGCTCTTTCAGAAACATCTCCAACAAGAACCAACGAACTTAATACCAGGGATACAACATCTTTTAGAATATCGCCATCTCTGTCCAGAATATGGATCTTTCAACCCTCTTGCTCCATTTAGGAAAGATTATTTAGTTATAGATGAAACACCAAACGTTATTATTTCAGGACATTTTCATCAGGCGTATTTTAAGGAATACAAGGGAGTAAAGATTATCACGTGTGGAACTTTTAAAAGAGGAGGTGTAGAAAAGTCACATTCAGAAAAAGATGCATCTGTCGGAGTAGTTTCTATTCTTGACACCAAATCAGGAACTGTGGACTTAATAGACCTGAAAACTCTTTGAAATAAAATTACTAGTATGCTAACAATTAGAAGTTCATTTTTCCGGAAAAAATTTTATCTTCTTGTAAAGTAGATTCAACTAAGGATTTTGGAATGCTGAAACGAATTTCTTTTGTCCTTCCATGTCTTCCACGAGATACAACTCGTGCACTAATTATACCGAGAGCATCTAATTCATTAATCAGATCACCAACACGTCTTTGAGTCAGAGAATCCATCCCCATCTCTTTACAAATCTGAGTATATTTTTCATAGACATCTCCAGTAGAAACCGTCTCAGAATTAACAGTCATATTCTCTAATGTATATATGGATAAAATAACCATTTTTGATTGCAATGGTAAAGTGCTAATAACCTCTGTTATAGTATTTCTCTC
>JAEOTU010000220.1 GCA_016839665.1 Candidatus Hodarchaeota archaeon | reverse complement strand
TAACTGGGATTGGTGGTCATTTGGTGTTTGGAGTCCTCCCCAATGGTTCTTTACTTTTGGGCCTTCTTCAGCAGTTTTCTTTGCTTATTGTGTATTAATGGAATTTTATTATGGCCAAACTATTGGAAAGATGATCCTGAATCTTGAGGTTGTCTCAGAACGCTCTGGTGAACGACCTACTATCCAAGAGATCCTTCTATCAGCTTTTGGAAAGGCATTCTTATTACCTTTTGATGTTATTCTGGGCTGGATAACACGAGATGAGAGTCAAGTTCCAAATCTTGAGCAAAGACTTACCCAAAGAATGGCTAAAACAGTTGTAATTGTGCAACAAAAGGAGAAGGAAGAATCTCCCCAATTTGTTTCAGGTAGAGTATAAGAAGTTTTAACTTCTCCCAATTTTCTTTTTTTATTTTTTACTTTAATTTTCAGGTATTTTTCTATAATTGTCACCTCCCCAAGTGATTCATCTCCTAGATACTCTATTCAGTCATAAGGAATTCTTGTGATTCTCTCAATACCCGCTGATAATCCTCGAAGGAAAGCAAATCCATAGCTTCTTCAAAAGTTGACCAACGCCAATTGGTATGTTCTTTGGATATTTTAATTTCTTTAGAAAAAAACCTAACTAAGAAGAATACTACTTTTTTGACAATTGTTTTTGGACCTCGCTTAGGAAAATAGATTGAATCACTAATCAACCTTTTTATAATCTTAAAGTTTTTTTGGCCTGTTTCTTCCCGAATCTCTCGGATTGCAGTTTGTTCGTAAGATTCACCTTCATCTTGCCGTCCCTTCGGGAAAGCCCAATACCTATAGGGTCCATGATGTTGTACAAGCAGAAAGAGCGGTTTCTCCTTTTTACTAAAGAAAACTGGTACACCACCACAGGAAATTTCGTCAAACGGGGGAAGAGATTCCTGCTCGGGTGTCACCACTGAAGATTCCTCATTTTCTTAATTAAGAATGGCTACTTATTATATTAATAATAGCATATACGACGTTTTTTATTTGTTTCCATTTGTTATCTAGCTTATTCCATGCATTTGGCAGAAGGTTGTTTGTATTTTTTCATAAGACTGGTTTGGTCGAGAAGTAATTTAAAATTAATATTTCTGTTTCGAAAGATGATAAAGAACCATAAAGAAAGCTTGTAAGATTAACTAATGATCTGGTGATACAACTTTGGAAGAAGAGGACATAAAAAAATTTCGTGCTACCCTTAAACAAGAGGATCCCTCAACTGATATTAAAAATGTCAAAGGAATGCTAAGTTTAGAGAAGAATAAAATCATTTTCATTCCTCAGAACCGTGATCCAGACCTAGAGCGAACCTATGCCTTGAATGATTTGAAAAGTGCTTTATTAATTTCTATACGAGAGCGGTTCAAGAAAAAGCAAATTGTGTTGTTAGAGTTTTCAAAAAAGCAGGTTTCAGTATCTGTTTATCTTGAACCCATTGATGTATCATCAGATTTCCTCGTACAAGAAATCTTAAAATTCCAGGAACAACTTTCAAAAGGATCTTTTTCTGGTGTTGTTGGATCCTTGATTGAAAAAATTGGAGCTGAAAGCCAGAAAATTGTTCGAGAGGTAGGAGCTATAATTCAATCTTCTTCCCAAGAATTTTCACAAGCATTAGATCAAACAAGGCAATTCATTAGAGAAGCAGCGAAATCGTCAAACCTCTTGGAGTCTATTGATGTTGATACTGTTGAAAAAGGGAAAACAATCAACTTAGATGTAACAGACATTGATGAAATCCTTAAAAGATCTTTAGCTTCTGACAAAATTGAAGCAATGATTTCAGGTTTGATTGCTAAGGGACTTATATCTGCGAAGGATCGAAAATTCCAAGAAGCATTAGACGCTTTGAGAATTGCTAGTGAGGCAGCAAAGAGTGAACAATTGGAAGAGTATTCTGAAATTGCTGATGAGAATATTAGACAGATAGAAAATGCGGAAAGTACGGAAGCTTTAGATCCGCAAATTAGTGAAAAAGCTGTGAAATATGCTAATGAGGCCCGTGACATCGTAGCAGATTGGGAAGCGTCGAAAAATAATGAAAATCAAGATGAATCCAAATAAATGGATCATATTACTTGTGTGTATTTTATGGAACTCTTCTGTTGTAGCCCCTCTCTCCGTTTCGAGTAGTTTCCCACCAAAAAATATAATTTTAGCACAAGATCATTTTGATTTCAATAGAACCAGAGCTTATGAAATTATTCAGAAGCAAGTTGATATTGGTCCTCGTTATCCTGGTTCCGATGGAATTGAAAAAACTAGACTCTTAATCGCTTCCGAGCTCTTACCAGACCATGAATGGGTTATTTCATATCAGAATTTCTCGAAAATTTGGATGGAAAATCAAAATATATCTTTAGTAAACATTATATGTAGACCAATTGATCTAGATTCAACTCAACCATTTTTTATTTTATGTGCTCATTATGATACACGGTTATGGGCTGATAAAGATCCAGATTCCCAGAAAAGAAAGCAACCAGTCCTAGGTGCAAATGATGGTGCATCAGGAGTTGCCATGGTACTAGAATTAGGAAGAATAATGCTTGAATACTATAATGTAACCAATTTCAAACTTGTTTTTTTTGATGGAGAAGACCAAGGAAATATATATGGGTGGGATTGGATACTTGGATCGCGATTTTTTGTTAACTCAGAAGAGTTTTTGAATCAAGATATCTCATTCGCTATTCTGCTTGATATGGTTGCTGGAAAGAATGCTACATTTAAACGAGAAAAAAATTCTGATATATATGCAGCTGATCTTGTTACCAAAATTTGGAATGAAGCAAGTGCTTTAGGATATAATAATTATTTCCTCAATCAATCAGGACGAGGTATAATTGATGACCACATCCCTATTTTAGAAAAGGGAGTCCCTGCTATTGATATAATCGATGAATTTGGCACTCGTTATAAACCATGGCACACAACTTTTGATAACATGACTTTTATTGATGAAAGAACTCTTCAAGCTGTTGGATGGACTTTAGAATCTGTATTATTCCGATTTTCAACCTCAAACGAGTGGTTTTCAAGCCTAACATCTTTCACTTTTCAAACACAGCTTATATTGTTTGATTGGATGAGTGGAACTTTACTATTGATATTGGGAATTCTAAATCGTAAAAGAAAGATATCAAGAATATGAGAAGGATAGATATGAAAATATCTCATTTTTAGACACCTCTTCTCTCTGTTTGTATTCCAACCTTGAGATCACTATTCATCAATTTAATTTTTTTTTACCAAATTGCTCTAAATATGAACAAAAATGGATGAAGCGACAAAGTATTTATTTTGTTAATACAAACCAAACAAAACAGAATAAGAGTTGACGATTATGGGGCTGACTAAAGAACTGAATAAACAATTGACATTTCGACCTCTAACAGTAGATGATATTGATACTATCATTAAAATTGATGAACAAATTCTTCGACGAAAACGCTCTAAGTTATTTCTAGAACAATTGCGAGATCAAATTGAAAAACATGGTGAAGAGAGTCTTGGTGCATATTCTTCTGATGGGAAACTCATTGGATATCTTATCGCTGAAACCAAGGTGTATATTTACGGGAAAGATGATCTCAGTGCTTGGATCATATTACTGGGTGTTGACCCCACTTATCAAGATCAAGGAGTTGGAACAGCGCTAGTAAAGCAAGTTATTTCATACTTCTCTCAAAAGGGAATAAAAACAATTCGGACAGTGTGCGCGTGGAATTGGGGTGATCTAGTCGAATTCTTTAGCTCTGTTGGATTCAACCTATCTACTTACTTAACATTGGAATTAAATATTGGATAATCCCTACAGGAGTTGTACAATAATGAGTGAGCTCATCCGTCAAAGTAAATTCGAAGTTTATGGAGAAGAGATGCTAGAGAAAGAAGTAAAAAAGAGTGGAAACAGTGGTCGGGTTTATTTACCTCCATCGTGGATTGGTAAACGTGTGAAAATTATTCGGATGGATTAAAGACATCGATACAAATAATATATTTTCTTTCTATCTCCTATTCAACATTAGAATCTTCTATTATAGATCTTTTTTGTTCTTCTTCCATTCTTTTCAGTAAAGCTTGAGCGTTGTCTCGTAGTTCAGATATCATGACTCCTGATTCCTTATATAATTTTTCGACCTGCTCGATATCAAAGAAAAGGTCATTCTCAATCCATTTATACTTTCGGAATTTATAAAGGGAGATCCCAGCGATCTTGGATTCGATGCTCTGTATTTCCGTCTGTAAGAGAGCTTTAATGTCATCTATTGACTGAGTAGAAAGTTTAGCAAAAGTCTCTATAACAAAGACTTTACAATTCTCTAAATCGGACTTAATTTTCGACAGCTCGCTCCGATACTTTGTAACAATAGGTTCTTTCCTCTCCTTCACTCGTTTAGTTATAATATCATTATCAACATTAAATAAGTAGTCGTCAAAGTATTGAATAGCAACAAATGCATCACCTTCAGCACTTTTCACAATCTCTGAGACAATCATTTCAGGTGAGAGCTGTTTTAAAGCCCAAATAACTTTAGCTTGAACATCCACATCTCTATCCTTACTGGCACGTAATAAGGGAAGAACAGAATTCCCATTCTTAATTTTACCTAAGGCTTCAGCAGCGTTTCCCCGAGTTCCCTTGTCACTGTCATTCAAAGATTTTAGTAATATAGGAACAGCATTGGCATCTACCAATTCTCCTAGACTCCAACACATTTCCCGACGAGCATATTCTTCACGTTCTTTTTCAAGAGCTCTTATCAGAGGTTTTACAGCACTAGAAACTTTGATCACTCCCAATGCATGAGCTGCATTCTCTCGTGTTTCAGGACTTTCTTGATCTGTTAATGCTTCAATAAGACCAGGACCCCCTTCTTTAGCAACTTCTCCCATTTCCCCTAGTTGTTTCGCAACCATCGCACGGAAGTCTGGATCCTCATCTAATTTCAAATATTGAATTAGGGGAGCAACAGTTCCTTTATTTGCGATTTCACCAAGAGCTTCAACCGAACCAAATCTAACTGTCCAAAAATCAATTAATGGATCCAATGCAGCAAGTATTTTGGGGAGAGCCATTTGTGGATGAGTTTTTCCTAAGCTTACCAGTTGATTTACTGCTGATGATCGAATAAGTAATTGTTGACTCTCTAACGCTCTAAGCATAACATCACACAAAGCATCAGGAGGCAATTCTTGGTCATCAGGTATCTGCATGATTCTCCGAAGTGCAGGATCAATTTTTTTTTCTTCCTCTTTGTTTGGGATCACGGTTAGCTCACCAAATTTGCGCATGTTTCTGGATTCTAACAATAATCAAAGATTATTATCTTTTTCTTTAAAAAATCATTCTTCTTTTAAAGGATATTTCTTCTGAGAGTTATGATTGTCTTAAGCACTTGTTGATGGAAAAATCAGCAATTAAACTGTCCAAAACTTATTCCATTCATCATAGAAACCATTCACGAGATATGATGTCACTAAAAGACCTTCGAGAAGATAAAAAGCTAATAATTGAAGAGCAGACTAAGATTTCTATAAATTCGGGAAAATATTTTCTCCTTCAGCCAATTCGAACTTCAACAATCTGTTGCTTAGTTCGAAGATTGGATGATAAAAAGCGCCCTTCTGTTGAAGATAACTCCATCATAAGTGGGTTATTCGTCCAAGAACACCGAATTGAAGCACCTTCAAATGTACGTTCTGCAAACTCAGGGTTACCTCTTACAATAACTGGGTCTTGAAACTCATATCCACCATCGCCTTTTTTTATTTGGATGTAAAATACAGAGAGAGCAATACCTCGTTTCATCATACTGGAAACATTTTCCTCAACTTCAATCGCCTGATTTTCCACGTTCCATGAAATTCGTGCCCGAATTCGTCGAGGTTCAGGTTGTTCTATATTTAAAAAGCGCATACCAGTGATAAAGAACCCTGTTCGGTTCCTACCATCTTCATCTTTTAATCCCTTTACATTAAGATGGCTTTCGACTCCAATTATTGGATAAATCTCGATCCTTTTTACCTCATCAATTCGGGTCAATGCGATCACATACTTTTAGATCAATTTAGATTCTTCAAGAAAGATTCAACTTTATCTAGAGCTTCTTTCATAATTTGAACATCAGGGAGAATAACAGATCGGAAATGCCCTTTTCCCAGTTCACCAAAACCGCTTCCAAACACAAATAACACGCCTGTTTCTTGAAGCAAATCCAGAACGAAACGTCGGTCGTCAATATCTTTGTTAATCCGTGGGAACGCGTAAAAAGCTCCCTTGGGTGACACGACGGATAAACCATTCATATCATTAATTCGATTAGCAAAATACGTTGCACGTCTTTTCAGTTTTTTGATGACGGCAGGTAGAAAGTCCATCTCTCTGTTGAGAATTTTGCTTACAGCTACTTGGACTGGGCTATTGGCACATAATCGAATCCGTGATTGTTTGGCTAATGCTTCCCAAAAATCAGAGTATAAATCGTTTTCATCCCTTAAGATTGCCCAGCCTAGTCGCCATCCTGGTGAAAGCAATGTTTTTGAGATCCCATTTAATTCTAAAACAGGTACATCAGTTAGTGAAGCTGTTGAACGGAAATTTCCTTCGTACGATAATAAATCATAAATTTCATCAGAAATTACTAGGAGATTATGTTCCCCAGCAAGATCTGTAATCTTTTTCACAACTGCTGGAGAATAAACTGCTCCAGTTGGATTATTTGGATTGATTATGACAATTGCTTGGGTCTCTGAAGTAATTTTTTTTCGGATATCTTCTACATCAGGTTGCCAATCTTCTGTTTCTAGGGTATTATATTGTATTGGAATAACATTATGAAATAGAAAATATGATTGATAAGGAGGGTAAAGAGGAGAAGGCACTAAAACTTCAGTTCCAGCCGCTAGGCTTGCAGTAATGAATGCAATAGCTTCTGACACTCCTGACGTGACTAATATTTTATTAGGATCTAGATTTGTTCCCCATAGCCGCTTTTGTCTTTTAATTATTTCGTTTCGTAAGTTAGGATCCCCAGCTGAATCACTATAATAATTTGCATTGTCTTTAGTAATTGCTTCCACTAATGCTTCTTTTAAAAAGTCAGGGGTATCAAAATCGAATTTATCAGGATCTCCAATATTAAAATAAAAAAGCTTCTTTCCCTGTTTTTCAACCTTTTTAGCTGAAAGTACAATATCTCGAATGGCATATTTAATATTAGTAACATTATCAGAGAGTTTCATGAAAGTACCTTCTTCAGATGCGAACATCTATAAATTTGTATCTTATAGGACAAAATTTTCAAGGGAAAACGGGAGAGAGCTGTTGATTATGTCCTTTAATCAACATTTACTTAAACTCTTCTATTTCTTCTAGATTGACTCCCTTCAATTTTTGGGATATTTTTTTAAGATTCCCTATAATTTAATACGTTTTTTTCTCAGATTGTCCAAATGTCGTCTTTTTTAAAGGAAAAAGAACCTCTTCTAACAAAAAAATTGATTCTTGACTTTACCTTCATTAAAACTCTGTTTAAAAAGAGAGAAAGAGTTTATTATAATATTGATTGAGTAATAATAACTCGAACATCAATAGTATCCCGTGTACCAAAAAAAAATCATATTTTCCTTTTGCAAGGCTTTTTTAATTTCTTCAGATGTAGGATGATTAATTCGTACCCACTCCCTTGGAAGGTAATCTTTATGAGCACTGATGTAGAATCCTTGTCTGTACTTATTGATTCTATTGTAGATCTCGGGGCCAAAATATGTGTTTTATCAGATATTTCAGGGTTGCCTATTGTCACGCGTTCGAAAATAGACATTGAAGATGTTGAAATAGCTTTGAGTGCTCTAAGTAGCATCGTTATTTCAACAGGAGATACTATTAGTCGAGAGCTAGGAGGAAATTTTGTTAACATGTCAGTTCATACAACTGGAGGACTTCTACTCTCTATTGTTATTGATTCCAATCCCAAAGTTGTACTCACAGCTATTGTCGATGAAAATCTAGAAACTACTGTCATCCACGAAATGAGGCGATTGCAGCCAATCATCTCCAATGCCATCGAAGGGGTTGCTATTGAAATAAAGGAGCGTGAAAGGCTTCGGGCTCCCAATCAACGCAAAATACAAACGTTTTTCGATTCGTTTTCACATAAAATTCAACAGGCAGCCTCCCCTAATGACTTAATTAGCGTTATTCAAGCAGCTAAAGATGATCTCTTTACTTTAGTCAATTCAGGAACAATTTCTTATGAAATGAATCGTTTTGCTCTGACATTAGAAAGACAGATCCGAGACAAATCTTCAGATACGGAAACTCTTTTGAAAATTAAAGTAGAAATTAGCAAGGCGGTTGATGACTGGAAAAAGCGTCTATTACAAGAATGAATCCTTTTTTCCAGGTTTAGAATAAAATTGGGTTCTATTCATACTTGAATTTTGCATTAAATGGAACAACATGTTAAGAATAGTTAGGAAATTTAATTATATAAACAAAGCATCCCTTTTTTTTTAAATTTCAGTAACTAAGAAGCTCCAATAAAGAGACCATACCATGAAAAGATCATATAAACTAATAAGAAACATTTGATCAAAATATATAGCTCATCTAGTTTTCATTTTTCGAGGGCTGACAGGTAATTATCTAATTATTGTCTAACTACAATATGTCTCTAGCAACTATCACACTTGAAAATTGCCTCTAAGTACCCCGCCATCTTATGCATAGGTTATCAGTAGGTCTTCCTCATCCATAAGCTGAAAGTTCTTAATGCGATATCACATACACAATGTTTCGAGTCATTGACTCGTGTTAGTGCACCTTCCTGTCAAAGTAAAAAACGGTAAGTAGGGCTCTATTTTCGTAAAAAAAAGAATATTCCATACTGAAAAATTTATAATCTAGGATGTGTTATTCTTATACAAGAAAGAAAGGGCTTCAGTTCGTTTAACTCTTCTAATGATAATCGCAACCGCCTTTTCTTTCCACCTTTTCTCCCCTATCAAATTTCTCCATGTTTTATTTGATTCCTACCATTTTTAGCTTTGGTTAGTTTTTATATCTTTAAGTGTCATGGGTGTGTAGAAGCAACCCAGCAATAACTTTTTTGTCGGGTTCAATGATTCCAAACTACTTTCTGTGGGATTTTTGAAAGATGAATAAAACGACAAAAAAGATGAAATAAGTGTTGTAAGAGAACCTCTACTTTCATAACTCAAAAGTAGAGATCAAAATTGATTTTCTTGATGTATAGGTTGGTTTACTCGTTGGAGGTTAAATAGAAACCTAATCTGCTGATAAACCAATAAGAAATGTCATAATTGTACTAGCATTATCAGCACTTTCACGTTGTATTCCACAATTTGCACAAACTGAGTAAGTTAAGCTACGACTCTTGCCCCAGTAATCAATGGTGTAAGTCCCTTGCCAGAACTTCCCTCCACATTCGCAATCATCAGAAGGAGTCTCTATAAGATTAGTTTCCACCTTTCGTATTTGGCCGACTACTTTACGAAGATAAATGCTAGGATTGTCTATTTTATGAACGGTTTCAGGATTGAATCGTGTTTCTATAAATGTAATTTCGGATAACCACGGAAATTGACTGGAATAATCTATCTGGAGAAACTCTGGCGTTAAAATTCCATTTGTTGCGAAGATAAAGTGAATATCTTCCAAACTTTCTTCGTGAATTCCCATTAAACTATCACTTAGTGTGATATCTCCTGGAAAATGAGCTATTAGTTCATCAGACTCCACAGATTTTACGAAAGTTTTTCTACTTTGGAAATCTAGGGTTAAAATATCAGCTATTTCACCATTGATTAATGGGAGAAGAGGTTTGATATCATTTCGAGAGGCTAATGGAGTAGTAGTTCGTGATAATGCATGATGTGCAATCCGATGACTATTTGTCTTTAAGTAATCAATGACAACTCTCAGGGATAGGAATCTTTTACGGTCAGGAGAAGTTCTTCTAGCTTCAAACATTTAACTAAGCTCCTTACTTTCAATCATGAAAACAATCAACAATTTGACTTTTCAACATTTGTTTTTGGTTTTAAATCTGGGGGATTTGCTTATAATTATATTCTCAGGAAGATCTCAAGAATCACCCTTTTCATAATGGTGGGGTATGATAGATTAAGGCTCTTTAACAAAAAATAGCTCATATTTAGATATTATTTTGATTCCTTCTCTACGATAGATAATTTCAAAAACGGAGGACAGTTTTTAAGGAGGGGAGAATCGATCTCACAATGTATTGAGAATGATAAAAATCTTCTGGTTTGTTGGGATGAAAACAAGCGAGTCATCTATCCATTGCTCACATATGACCGAATGAAGATTAATTAAAGAAGATTGCTACCTAATGGTTTGAAATGTGAATGATTGCTATTGATTAGGTAATTTTCATGAGAAATTCAATCCATCCATTGAATCGTATTTTAGTTGTGGGCAGAGAGGTTGGCAGTATAGCACGATTACTAAAGAAAACAGTCCCAAAGGTGACAATAGGCGCGGTTGACGTTTTAGGAAATGAAGAAACCCGATATTATGCTGATTGGAAGTTCTCAGTCGTGAAACAGGTTCCTGAAATTGCGATCCAGCGTCCTAAACATCGACCCCTCCTAGATCTTCTTTATGAGTTGACAAAAGTTATGTTAGAGGATCTTGAATTCGATTTATTAATACCTACGTCCCCGTTTCAATCAAAACCTGTGTTAATTCAACAACTATCGCAAGAAGTCCAGGTTTTAGCTCCAAACAACAAAATGATGGAACAAGTTTCATCAGCTAATTCCTTTTTGACTAAGATTTTTGAAATCTCTCCTGAAATCATTCCCTCTCCTATCCGTTTTTCTTCTATATCGGAGACAGTTTCTAATCATTCTCCCATGCTTTTTGTCACAGAGGAAGGAATCCAATTTTTTTCTAATAATATGCCTTTAACATCAATTGGAAAATCGAATAACATTGGATTTCTCCTCCCTCTTCCCCAAATTCACTGTGCGCTTTTTATTGGATCTAATCATTCTTTAAAATTTCTTGGGTTTCAAACTCTTATCTCTCCTTATGATCATCCATTTTTCCTGAGTTATCTCGAAAGAAATGGCTTTATTCCCTTTTCTTTGCCACGAGGTTTCACCATTCGAAAGATTATCTCGTTTCTCTCAAATGTAATAAGTATACTCAATTTAAATGGAATAATTACAATATACTTTGGTATGACAAAGCACCAAATTTTTCCAGTTTCGTGCAATGTTTTGCCTGATGAAAATTTCGATCTTTGGGAGATCCGAACCTCAAAAACTCTTATAGATTATCTTTTATCTTTAATGCATAAAACCAAATCAATCTCAATTTCATCAAACTTCGCATTTAAACTTCCAATTTATTCTCAGCGACCAATAAGAGTTCCTAACCTCTCGAAAACCCTTGTGGGACAACGAAATCTAGATGGTGTTATTTCCAATCCGGAGTACCCGATATGTAGTCTTTTAGAAACAACATCTTCATCTTTGGCAGCTCAACAACTCCTCAATCAGAAAAAAAAGGAAATTTTAGAGATTCTTCACCCTATCGAGTAGCATGCTTTATTAGGGGATATGAAATTATAAACTCCATTTAACTACTATTCTTCTTATATTCCGCTCATATTACAATATAGCAAAACATAAAACTAAAAATGTTTTCATTCCGAAAATTTTCTATTGAAACTAATTATAAGACTATTATTAAGGAGGAGAGCTAATTAATTTGTGCCTATGTAGATATTTTTTATACTAAAACTATAATAGTAGCCAATTATTGATTCGTCAAACCTTCAAGTGACAGAGACTTACCTTCCAACAATAGATCCAAAAAAAAGGTATAAGATGATTTAATTCATCAATTTTATGATATTTATTAGAGTCATAACAAAATCAGTCTTCCTAGTTTGACCTAAAAACATAAAAAACAGTCGTAGAAACCTCTAATATTCGTTTTAGCGTTAAAAGAAAAGGAAAGCTTTAAGAATAATATTTTTACAAAGAGGCGTAGGGATGAATGTGGCTGGAACTGATTCAGCAAGTAATTTTGCAAAAGAAGCGTTCAAAAAATGTAGTCCTGAGCTTGTCTTCCGATTTTTTGGAAGTAATGGTAAAGTAATTGCATCAATTTCCAATTTATCTGAATTAATCTCGAAATTACATGAAATCCCCGCAACAATTGCACAATTCCACATATTTCGTGAAACATCTCAGGGTTTATTTGATTCAAAACAACTTAGTGGCCCAGTAGTACGCTCAGACCTTGCATTATGGATCAACTATATTTTGGGTGATGTAGAGCTCTCCCGTAGAGTATATGAAATCGGAAAAGCTGAACATTCCAATCCAGAGGCTCTGAAAAAAAGAGTTATTGAAATCTTAAAACAGCGAGAAAGGGAATTGATCAACTTAATACGGCCATCTTAATTTTA
>JAEOTU010000219.1 GCA_016839665.1 Candidatus Hodarchaeota archaeon | reverse complement strand
TTTCTTTAGCCACAGTCTTGCCTACAAGACGAGGAAGACGTTGAGTTCCACCTGCACCTGGAATGATCCCTAATTTTATTTCAGGTTGACCAAAAAGGGCTTTAGTTGAAGCAATCCTCAAATCACACGCCATAGCTAATTCACAACCCCCTCCTAAGCAAAATCCATTAATGGATGCAATCACAGGTATTGGAAGGAGTTCGATTTCGTTTAAAGTTCTTTGCAATATCAGTGAAAACGCTTTAATTTCAGCAGCTGTTTTTCCTCGAAATTCATTGATATCTGCACCTGCGATGAAAGCTCTTCCTGATCCTTTGAAAACTAAAACTCGTGCATTTTCTTCCTTTGTCTTTGCTATAGCTTGGTCTAGTTCTTTCACAGTCTCATTATTAAGAGCATTAAGGGCTTTTTCACGAATAAAGGTAATTGTAGCAATACCTTCTGTAACTTCGAATGACAAGTTTTTGAACATATTTTTTCCCTACAACTGTATTTGAGTAGTGAGAAGCGTTTTAGAAGTGATATTCAAATATTTTTGCATTGACAATCTGATTTCATCGCAAATTTAATTAATTTCTGATTTTTACTAAGAAACTGAAGAAATCAGCATTGGTCGTGTTGAAAAAGATGGCTATCTATGAATTTGAAGGGAAAAAACCTGAAATTGCGAAAACTGCTTTTATCTTTCCATCTGCAACAATAATTGGTGATGTTAAAATAGGAGCAAATTGTTTTATTGCCCCCAATGCCGTTTTACGAGGAGATTGGGGTTACATTGAGATTGGAAGTGGTTCTAATATTCAAGATACATGTGTGATCCATTCAGTCCCTGATGAAGGTACAATCCTAGGTGAAGATTGCCATATTGGGCATGGTGCTGTTGTACATCAAGCTGAGTTGGGAAAACATGTCCTCGTAGGTAAAAATGCTGTTATAATGAATTGGACGAAGATTGGAGATGACTGTATTATTGGGAGTGGATGCGTTGTCCCCCAAAAAAGAATAATCGAACCCAATAGTCTTGTAATCGGTGTTCCAGGTAAAGTTGTCGGGAAAGTTTCTGAAGATCAAAAAGAGTATAGCTTAAACGCTACGAAACTTTATCAAACACTACCTAAACGTTATTATGGGAGTCTAAAGTGCCTTAAAAGCGAAAATTAGTCCAAACATCTGGTTCGTGATTCAGCAATCTTTTGCATTTTTTACGAATATTAACGAGAAAAATGCCGCTATTGAAAAGAAAATAGCAAAAACAAAAATTAACAAGTAACTATTGGGATCCATGACCATCAAAACCCCATCAATGCTTGGTCCTATGCTTCTTACTACATTGACAATTAACATAAACCCTCCAAAAGCACTTCCTCTATGTCTTGTGCTTTTAGCCAGAAGACTGTTTGTTGAAGGCCAAAAAATTGCATTGACAACACCAATAAGTACATATAACACAAACAGAATTAATGATGAGTCAATAACATATATACCTATTAAAACAACCACTTGAAGAACCGCTGCGAAAGAAAGAGCGATTTTTTCCCCATATTTATCCCCCAAAATTCCTCCTATCATTTGGCCTGAAGCTGCCAGAAGATGTGAAAAACCTATAAAAAGAGCTGCTTGTGATACTTTAAACTGTTTTACTTCGGAGAGAAAGGGGGAGAGAATGAAACTAATCATTCCCCATGTTAAAGACATTGCAAACATAAAGACGAAAATAGTTAGTACAGTGGAATTAATATCATCCTTCCAACTTATAATTGTGTCTGTTGTATTATCATATCTTAGATGGGGCGATGAATATTCAACAGATGGTTCATGTCTCGCAACGAATAGCCAAAAGAATATTGCGAGAATAATCAGAGGAATTGACCATAAAAAATAAATTTGACGCCAATTAATTGTATCTATTAAGAAAAAAATCGATATTGGAGCTATTGATGCTCCGATAGTGCCTCCTACTCCATGGATTCCTAATATTCTATTGAAATTTGAAGAATTCAATTGTCTCTCTGGGTCTTCAAAGGCTGACGAGACCCATGATAACCCAGGAGGATGATAAAGGGCAATACCCAGTCCAATCACTACTATTCCTATTGTCATACCTAGGAAAGACGTACCAAATATTCCGATAATTAAAGAACCAAAAGCACCGAGAACTAAGCTAAAAACCATCATTGAGCCCCTTCGATATTTATCAGATAAATATCCGAAAACAGGTGAGGGTAGTCCCGCTGCAAGAGTTCCAATTGTACCTAATGATCCTAATCCAATCCACATAAATACTCCCGTGTCTTGGAATAGATCGTCCCCCACTACTAAAATTATAACTGGGAAAATAAAATAAGGTACTTCCACAAATGCATGAACAAGAAAAGCAGAGATTAAACTTACTCTTGGTGAAATTTTCTTCTCAATTGCATTTGCCAATTTTCAACACATTTTGTATTATGGTTGGTTTTTAAACTAAAATTTAAAGATTTCATTGAATACAAACACATGGTTTAGGTCAATTTATTACTATATAGAGCTAATTTTATCAAAGATATTGGGTATTGATTATTACTTATAGCCGATAATTCATCCCACTAACATTGAAAAGGAGCTAATTAAGGATTGCATCTCTCACCACAAGCGAAAGAAGTAAAACCGTCAGCCACATTAGCAATGAATGAACTGGTAGTAAAGAAACGCGCGATGGGTGAACAAGTTCTTCATATGGGGTTTGGAGAGTCACCCTTTCCTGTCCATCCAAATGTTCACCAGGCATTATGCGAAAATGCGGGTAGAAAGAGCTATTTACCCACTCAAGGTATCCTCCCGTTGAGAGAAAAAGTTTCATCATTTTATCAGTTCTTCTTTCAATTAAATTATACACCTGAACAGATTATTGTTGCCCCTGGTAGTAAAATCCTTATTTTTGATGCTCTTTTATCCTTGGATGGTCCTCTGCTCCTACCAACACCTTCATGGGTTAGCTATCAACATCAGGCAAAATTAATGGGTAAAAAGGTGTATCACATCAAGACTCTCCCAGAAAATTCATATCGTATTACTCCAAAGGCTCTTGAAGAGACCATCCAAAATATCCCAGAGAAAGTCAATGAACAAAAGATCTTACTACTTAACTATCCCAACAATCCTACTGGAAACAGTTTTTCTTCCTCTCAACTTAAAGAGTTGGCCATGATAGCCAAAGATTGTAATGTCATTATTTTATCTGATGAAATATATGCTCTAATCACTTTTCATGATCAAAAGCACCATAGTATAGCAGAATTTTACCCTGAAGGAACAATAATTACTGGTGGTTTGTCAAAAGACCGCTCTTTAGGAG
>JAEOTU010000218.1 GCA_016839665.1 Candidatus Hodarchaeota archaeon | reverse complement strand
CAAACTCCTCCTTCATGTGAAGACAAATAAAGGTTCCATCAGAAAATTCTTCTGCTAATATTCCAATGTCCTCAACCCTACCTTCAGACCCCCATCCTGTGTGGATCAATATAGGTACATCAAGTTTGATAGCTTTTTCGATAAAGGGTTTTACTGCTGGATCTGTAAGCTGATACTGATCAAAAACAGGATGTAGCTTCAATCCACAAAAATTGTTATTTTCCACTAATTCTTGGAGGTCATCTGGAGTATCATGCTTTGGATTCAACCATGCTACAAGTTTAAACCGATGCTGTACCGCAAATATTCGTTCAGCTAATGTTTCATTTTCCTTTCGCATTGCCCCTTTCTTAGGGCCACAAAATAAAACAGCCTCGGTTACTCGAGCAGCATCCAACGCCTGCATGAATTCTGTAAATGAGGGAAGACCTTTCGCTTCTGGAATAAAAGGTGTAACAGGACTCAGAGCAAAATGTGTATGGAAATCGATAGCAGGGAGATGTTTAATTACATTTTCAATCATTTTTGGCCACTCAGAAACTCAACTTTCTTGTTCTATCGCTTTTGGTATTAGAGGATTTTTTTTATATATATCTTATATCAGATCTAGACATAGTAATTTTTCAGGTTGAAGTAGAACAAAATTAAAATTGAATTAATTATTGGTTAATATTTTGTATGTAAAAGAAAATTGGGCTCTCTTTGTTGAGGGCACCGAAATAAAATGGACTTTTGGTAATCCAAGCACTGAATTCCAAAAGATAGTTTTGAATTTCCTCCTGGGCCTTGGAAATCTAGGACTAGAATTATTTGGAGAAGGAATTACAAGTATTAATTTTGATTTACGTAAACATACTGGTCTTAAAGCGTCAGAAATCTTTGTCGTCTCTTTACAAGATCGTTTTTTTCTGATAATCAGTGACCCTTCCACGACGCTCTTATTGATCTCAGCGCAAGGGGGCCTCCCTTGGGATATTAAGGAAATGATGACAGCGGTGTTAGTAGGTCAAGCCTCAATTCTCTTTGCATCTAGAATAGCTAATCTCGGTCAAAAGGAGAAGCTACCAATTGAGAGAGAATTCCAGAATATAATCCTAGACATCAATCCAGATTATCGGGATGATGATATGATAAACACGATTGTGGGAAAATCTGGAAGCAATTTTTCCATCCTTACGTTTGAAGAGTGTCTGTTACTGCACTATAACTTAAGAAAACAGACTGAACATTTACCACCACCTGCTGCTTGGTGTTTGATTTCTCATAAGGGAGGTGGTAACATTCCTTTCTCTTTCAATATTGATGACGCATTGGTGATTGGGGGCTATTTCTCAGCCATTATCGGATTTATTTCTACTCTCTTTAGATCCAAACCAAAATTTTTATCATTTGGCTCAACCCAAATTCGCAGAGTACGTTTTATTTATGGGAAGGACTACTTTATGGCAATTGATACATCATTCATGATAGATTTACTACTCAGGCGGCGTTTTCAGAAAGGATTTTTCGAAACCAGCTACTCCATCATTAAGGACATGTCCGCTGGTTTAAAAGATCTTATAATTGAAGAAATTCTCCAATTTAATGAAGAAAAATTAAATTATTTATCAGCTGAAAACCTATTGGATACTTATATTGGTGAAGGAAGTGAAGATTTAGAACTTTCGTTTGGTGATGGCAGCGAGGTTGATCTTTTACGTGAGGAGCGCATGAATCAGGTTTTACGTGTATGGGGGAGATTTCTAGTTGATTTATAATATAATAAATTGAGCAGGATTTAGGAAAATTAAAAATTCTGATTGAAATGTTCTTTAATCAGTAGATAAGGCTGCATTACCCTTTTTTGGTTTTAATGGATTGAATTATGGCTTTGTTTTTTTTGCGTTGAACACATTCTTTTAAAATTCAGACAATAAACGGATACTACGAGCGTTTCAACTAATAAGGTGTCTTGAATAAAAATATACCACCAATTTTTAGTTGTTGGAGCACGCTATCCATGAAATTATTGTTTAAATTTGCAATAACATTCGTGTACCAAAGCATTCGAAAAAATATTTTTCGCTCCTTAGTTGTTATTTTTTCAACTATTCTCATTTTAAGTGTCACAATAGCCATGCTTGGATGGTTTGAACTATCTCCAAGATTAGCAGTTGATACTGCTTTTAACGATCGTGGCTTTGAACTATCTGTCTCTGAAGTATATTATCAGCAGGGTGCAATAGATCGTTTACAAGAATATTTAACAACAGAACCTCTAGTTGAAACCGCCTGTGTTGTACACCGCTCTATGTTTCTTTACAATCTGAACCACCGTGAACCAGATTTTAATGTTGTTTATCCTCAATTGAATCAAAGTGATTTTTACATTAGCCGTGATGATTTAAGCAATGGGGCTTTTTTTGTCACCTATGAATTTCTACACCACATTCAGCCATTGATGCAATTTGAAACAGGCAGTCAGGTCTCCTTTAACGTAAGCGGGAATGCAGACAGCTTTTCAGGTATTATTATTTCTCGGAGAATGCTCCAACAAATTGAGAAGAAAACCAATGATTCATATAAAATTGGAGATACTATTGATTTCTCAATAGCAAGACAATTTTTACCCGATAAATATGAGTTGCTTGACGGATTCAACCCCCTAGCTCTTAACGAGCTCACGATCAATGCGATATACGAGCGCGTTCCTTCAGACGCTCAAGTTTTTTTCGGACTCGATTTCCGACCTGAAACCTTGGGGGATGGCCTCTTTCTTTCGTCTAATCTACTTTCAGAAAATGTTATCTACGAAATAGAAAATAGAGGCTTTTTCCCAAGCCTTTACATTCGTGTAAGACGAGAAGAAATTGCACGATATCCTCAAACTGCTGAAGGCGTGGAAGAAATTACTTATTTTGCTCAACGAATTATTCAACAGGGACACTTTAAGGTTGAACTAAAAGTTCAAGACAGCCAAGGTTTATTGTACTATTTCGATCAATCACGGACTGTCTCGTTATTGATGTTATTTCCCCTCTTCCTTCTTGCGGAAGTTTTTTTCCTAGCTTTAATCCCTCATCTTTTGAACAACCGACGTCAGGAGTTTTACTACCTGAAGCTTCGTGGTACCTCAAACAAAAAGCTAGTCATCCTTGTTGGTTCTGAATTTGCCTTTCTCATGTCGTTAAGTTTCCTTTTTGGTGTTATAGGCGGAGGTATATTTCTTGATGTTTTAATATCCGCCACAAATTTTCTAGAATTAAATGAATTCATGATTGGTGAAAGTTTTTCATTATTAGCGCGTTCTAATACTGGGATTTGGATTACTGGGGCAATAACTATCTTGTTGCTCAACTACAGTTATTTTCAAATGAATTTATGGCATCTCCTTCGCCGAACTCAACAGGAGAGTATTCCACTTTCTAATCGGATTCTAAGTTCACAATCATTGGTCAAGAACTCATTAAAATTGATTATTGTTGGTCTATCAGCATATTTAACTTTTATTATAATAGGACCAAGACTCTTGAAGATCTTCGGGGTTTCAGGAACTTTTCATCAATTTATTCCTTTAATAATTCTAATTTTAATGTTAACATGGATATTTTTCTCCCTATATGTCCCTCAGCTGCTATTACGGATTGCTCAAGCCTTGTTAGAAACCTTAAAGATCTTCTCAAACCCTAGGATGCAGTTAAATTGGTTGAATCTATTTCGACGTAGAACTCAATTCCTTAGCTTATTAACCATATTAACCTTAGCAATTTCATTACTTTCTTTCAATCTGATTTATGTTACAACGATCCAATCAAATCTTAGTAAAAACGCTTCCTTTGTAACTGGAGGAGATATAAAACTTCTTACTGACTCAACGGATGTTAATAACTTCACTTCTCAAGCTCAAACTATCTCTGGGGTCAATCTTTGCGTTGGATTAGCTAAAGAAACTGTCATCATGTCAAAGTATCTTATTATTCTTATTGGAATCAACCCCCAAAACTATTCAAAAATTGCTAATTCGTACCCCTTATCGATTATTGATGGTCCTCCAGAGCAGGAGGTTTGGCATTCATTATATAATGATCCACTTCACGCAGTAATCGTAAACAGTTTTTTGGCAACTATTTTTAGGTGGGAAGTTGGTACATACATACCTATTCTGAAACCTCTTCCGACTAATGGATTACCGTGGAATCTAACTATTTCAGCCATTATGCCTTCTGCACCAGGGATTGGTGCTTTGTACCAAGAAGAATATATTCCTGGTACTCAGAAATTTGGAGGATATGCCATCGTTCACGAAGATCTTTTACGTAATTTCGGTAATACTGAGGCTAGCACATTTCTTATTAGTCTCGGCTCTTCTGACTTACAAACCACAGTTTCAACTCAACTCCAAGAGATATCAGAAGTACGTGCGATTTCTTACCCCTCCACGGCTATCGAATACCAGCAAAACATCTTCAAACTGGTAGGTATTCACGGAATAATAACGCTCAACTGTGTAGGAGCATTTTTAATCAATCTACTTGGTATTGCTGTCTTTTATCAATATCTTATTGATGAAAGATTGCCTGAGCTAGCAATCTACCAAGCATTTGGGGCTACTAAGAGAAAGCTCTCAAGAATGGTTTTCTTCGAAATCCTCTTTTTGATTGCAATCGGATTATCATTAGGAGTGATGACTGGTGATCTCTTCGCGTTTGGATTCCTCTTAGCCTCACGAATTGTAATAATCGGCCCAAATAGTTCTTTTTTACTCGAACTGGTTGTTTCACCTTCTCTACTAACAACAAGCTTATTAATTATTACCATAGGAATAATTATGACTGCAGTCCTTCCCTTGAAAAAGATCTTCACATTGGAAATTACCCAAGTTCTTAGAAGAGAATGAGAACGATGAAGAATCAGCGAATAGGATAATAGATCGAAAAATAATTGGCTGGAGTGTATTTTCATGTTAATTTATATTGTTCGACATGGTCAGACCGACTTCAATATCGGTGAGCCTCGTTTTCGTGGGCAGCTAGATATTCCACTTTCAGAAATTGGTGTCCAACAGGCTGAAAGAATTGCTTTAGCTTTGAAAACAATACCTCTGGATACAATCTACTATAGTCCCCTTCAAAGAGCACGCATTACTGCTGAAAAAATGAGCCATTTTCACCCTAAAGCACAACTCATTGAGGAACCCTTTCTGATAACATTAAATTTTGGTGATTGGCAAGGCAAGGCTCACAAGGACGTATTCACGGCTGAGGAACGAAAATTATGGAAAACTAATCCGAATACTTTTGTTATTCCAAATGGTGAAACTTTTTATCAGGTCTTAAACAGAATTCATCGACTTTTTACCCGTCTAAGGCGTCAAACAGAAAATCATATCGCTTTAGTTACTCATCGAGTCGTTATCATCCATATTTTACTTTATCTATTCAAAATGGATCCATCTCACTTCTGGGATTTCCACGTGGACACAGCGTCAATTACCCAAATTGAATATAACCCTGTCAATACCTTTCGATTAGTAAAACTCAATGAGACAAAACATTTGATGCAATAGGTAGAGAGTTCCATTCTTACATTCTTTTTGCCTCTTCCAAATATTCACTGATTTTGAGAAAAAATTCTGGGGTAGAAATTTCAAATGGGATAGGATATCGTGACCCTGCTTTATGGGTACCTTCTAAACCCTCTAATACCGAATCAATCATTTTTAACGGTATCGAAGCGACTAAGTCACTATCTTTCGCTAATCCAAAACGCCTATCACCAAGACAAGGGATCGCGATTTGCAGTTTTCCTGTAAGAAAAGCACTTGAGATGGTGTCTGCACAGACCGCATCGCCAAAAGTTGATATAGTAATTCTACCTCCCTCGTTCCACAAATCACCCTGAATTATTCTCAATATCTGAGCAGAATTACCATAGATTATTATGAAATCGGGATCAAAGTCGATCCTATGCAAAGCACCAGATACAATAGCTTTGATCTTTCCATAAGGGAGTCTTGGAATCATTTTTGACGTCTTTTGTGCCCCCTCTGGTGTTTTATGATATCTTCCGACAAAAAATTGGCCCTCTAAGAAAGATTCGTATGGTTCTACAAAACCAACAGCAATTTCTGCAAGCGGACATACATTATCTTCTTGTGTGAGTCCTAAGGTCCAACCATAATATCTGGAATAGCTGAATATCTGACAAAGAGCTATCTTCTTTTCTGGTCTTTTTAATCGATAAATTTTTTGTAATTCCTCCTCTTCCTCAAGTAATTTCACAGCGATTGGAAATGTAGCTAGTCTAAGATACTTGTTCAACTTATCATCCAAGTCTTTCCATTTACCCATAAAAAAAACCACCTTTCAGAAGTATTCATTGTATATGTTAAATTCTTTTATTCTAGGTTAATTCTTATTTTCGATTGAGAGAAAAAGTTATGAAAAAAGAAGAATTCTTATCAATTTTACAAGAAAAACGTCAAACCTGGGAAAAAAAACTTGAGGTGTACTCTGATCCTGATTATGCTGAGTTTTATGGAATTTTATCAAGGGTAAGTTTATTAGAATATGTTATTTCGCTTGTCGAACAATTAGAGTGTTAGTTTAAGCAAGAAACGAAAATTCCAGAAACCAACCAATACCTTGAGTGAGATCATAAAGCGGATCAATGTTCTCGGGACGCGAGGGAGCGGTGATTGAAAAACTAACTGACATTTTATCGGAAACTACTTCCAAACTCGGAGGAAAATTTCCAAGTAATCTAGTAAAAGATCTAGCTATCTCGGTTCTTTCTTTGAATGAATCCAAAATTACTTTTGGATTCCCCTTGACTTCTATCCCTTTAAATGGATCCAAAAAATCCATTTCTATCTTTTCTTTTTGGGGAGCTTTCATGAAAATCCGAAAATCTTCTAGAGATAATTCTTTGACTCCAGTCACTCTGATTTCTTTCGAATCCCAATTGAATAATATCTCCCGAAAATAACCAATATTGAATATCAGCTTTGCCGTGGTGTTAGAGATTTCATGATCAGTAGCTAGATAGCTTTTATCATGTAGTTCTTCCTTAATTTTCTCCAGAAGAAGAGTATCGGGTGTTGGTGCGATTGTAATATCTTGACTAAAATCATCTATTGGCTCATGTGAATAATCAATTGATCTTTTATATGAGAAATCTCTTGAAATATCTTTAAACCGCTGTTTCCTACTTGGGATCCTTTCAATAATCCGCCTGGTTCTTGTTCCAAAAGCTCTCTTTTCCTCTGGTACAGGATACAAGGAATCTACATTTGCTAAAACAGAAACAAGATCAAGGAGAGCACTCACAAATCTAACATTTGTATGGTCTGATCGAATAAGTACATTAATTGAATTACCAGTCAAATCCAATTTACACTCTTTCAAATCAGAAATTTCAGCGATTTTTGTAGCAATCTGGAGGTTATTTTCCTTTAAAAATGATTTTCCTGATACAGGATCAGAAGCCTGAATAAATAATCGCTTATCTAATGATTCGTATCCAAATCGAACATTTTCACCACCAAAAATCTTACTAAAAAATCCTTCCCTCTTAACAATTACTGAAAAGTTGCTCCTAATTGGTGTTTCAGTCATAATAAGAGCAGACAGAATAAGATCCTGATGCTGATGTTTCCCACTACCATAAACTTTGTATTTCAATAAGAGTTCGCGAATAGGATAATTCTGAACAGTTGGGGAAGCATAAATTTCAGGGTTTGAAAAAAAACCACCCTCAGAAACAATAGTTGCTTGTAATTTGGGAAATTGATTTTCAATCATTGCTTTCGCTGATTCTGAAAACTCCTTTTCTTTCACAGTGGAATAATAAATCAGGACTACAATTAAAATGATGAAGAAGGAAAAAAAAGGGATAATAAATGCGGTACCATTTACCATTCTAACCACATCTTCGTCAAATCAGATGTGTTCAATCGTCTTTATAACATGTATTATTGCCGAACAATACATATGTCCTCAAAACCACCGATAACAACCTCCAACAACGAAAAAAGGAGTTAGTAAATCTTTCAAGATTCTACTTAAAAAACCTCAAACAGGTTTAATACAAGAAAAAACCCTTCAGGATGAGTGAAATAACAAGTGAGGGCAATTGTACTCAAGAAACTTGGAGGAACAGGCGTACTTCAAGTGTCTGATGTTCAAAAGCCTTCGTTAGACAAACCAAATGATGTTTTAATTCGAATGAGGTTCTCTGGAATAAATTACGCAGAAATTCTTTCCCGAAAAGGACTTTATAAATGGGTTCCGAGAAAAAAAGGATATATTCTGGGGATGGAGGGATCAGGCATTGTAGAAGAAGTAGGAGAGGCTGTCACTAATTACAAGATTGGTGATCCTGTAATTGTAGCACGGGGATTTGGTTGTCATGCTGAATATATGAGGTTGGATGAAAAATTTGCTTTCCATGCAATCCCAAGCTTTTCCTTTGAACAGAATGCCGCATTTACTGGTTCCTTCTTGACTGCATATATTGCATTGGTTAAAATGGCAAGAGTAAAGTCAGGTCAAACGATTTTAATACAGGCTGCTGCTGGAGCATTAGGAACCGCAACCATTCTGTTAGCAAAGGCAATGGGGTTGAAAATTTCAGGGACAACAAGCAATCCACGAAAACTAGCATTGCTTGAAAAAATGAAAATTGACTTAGCCATTAATTACTCTGAAGAGAACTTTCGAGAACATGTTATGGAATGGACGAATAATAGAGGAGTTGATGTTGTAATCGAGAGTGTTGGAGGAAGAGTATTTGAAGAATCTATGCAATGTCTATCTCCAATGGGGAGATTAATTTTGGTGGGCATTAGTAGTGTTCGATTTAACAAGTTCAATCCTTTTACTTGGTGGCCCACATTTAAACTGATCCCAAGGGTCAATCTACTGACCATGCTAGGAAAATCACAAGGGATTCTGGCTTTTCACGTTGGTAGATTGCTTGATAATAATTATTTGGAAGTAAAAAGGATATTCTTAGAATTGGTTGATTTTATCCAACACCACGATATTTTTCCCATTATTGGTAAGATTTTTCCTTTGGAAGAGGTAGCAGAAGCTCATCGATTCATAGAAACAAGGGAGAGCTTTGGAAAAATTCTTTTAGAGATCGATTAAGCAGATGTTGGATTTAGAACCGACCTTCTGGGCAAAAT
>JAEOTU010000217.1 GCA_016839665.1 Candidatus Hodarchaeota archaeon | reverse complement strand
TAGTATCCTTATGAATTTAGAAGTTTTTAAGGACATTAATCAACCATTACCAACCCATCACTATGTTGAAGGACGATCTTGGTGGATTTCAGCTACAATAAACGCCCTGATTGGTGGAATAACATTTTTAATTATTCCTACGTTTGGACTTGTACTCAGTCTTATCCCCGTAACCAATTTAGTCACAGGTAATGCCTATTTCTGGTGGTTTATCGTTAATTTTGTAATATGTGGGATAATTTTTGTTGTCTGGTTCCGAAGATCAAACACTTCCAAAGAGAAAGGAATAAGCTGGTACGATGTCGGAATTTCATATAATGAGGAAACGCGCCAAATTAATACCGAGATTCTTAAGAAAACAGTCGTTCTTGCCCTAATACTCTTTGTTTACTTGTATTTATTCGTGGCATTGTTTGAAAATTTACTTCAAGTCGAGTTTCGGTATATGTGGCCTGTTTTAAGGCAGTTCAGTGGTTATCGGTTCACTCAATTCCTCGTTTATTTGGTACCAACATTAATTTTCTTCCTTATCAATGGTGGGATCTTCTTGTTTGGTCAAATTCGCACAAAACCCCATTCTTCGTTTGCTAAAACCCATTTAGTTTGGTTTGGAAGAGCAATGTTTGCTATGATGTCAGGGCTAATACTCTTCTTTGGCCTTCATTATCTTCCAATGATTATCTTAGGTACTGCCCCCACATTCCATTTTATTCCTCTTGCTGCCCTTTTCCAGATCTTTCTGATGCAAGCGATTCCCCAATTTACCTTAATGATCTTTCTCCTGACTTATTTCTATCAAAAAACAGGGAAAGTCTATTTAGGATCAATTATTGTTGCCTTTGTTGTGACATGGATTCTAGCAATCTCAGGAGCGTATAGTCTCTCCTGATACCCTTTTCCTACTGTTCCTGACATTTGGGACATAAATAGATTTGTCCTCCACCGAAGCTCATTTTCTCAATTCCCGTTCCACAATCAGAACAATTTTTCCCTTTCATATTCGGCCCCATTGCTGGTATGTATTTTCCTTTTTTAGCATACATATCGATGAATTGGTTTTTTCCTCTAAGTTCCATTCTTTCATTAATCAAGGAGTTGATGGCTTCAAATAATGCTTTTACTTCGTCTTTATTTAGCTCTGATCCTTTCTTTTTTGGAAATAGTTTTGCTCGATAGATAATATCTTGAAAAGCACTGTTTGATATTCCTACCAGTATTGCCTCTTTTCCGACAAGAATTGCCTTTAGATTCCTATTAAGAGTGCATATTTCTTTAAAGAAGTGTTCAAGAGTAAATTCGTTTTCAATTGGTGAGATTCCTCGTAAAAAGTCTCTTTTATACATGTAAGAGTTTTCTAATTCTTCATCCTTTAGGGCAAGAATGCAACCCATGCTTTTTATTCTCACAGTCAATAATGTCTTATCACTAAATTGAATTTTGAGATGATATTGTTTGGATAATCTTGTATCATCTTTATAGTACAGAACTTCTCCTCCGTATTCTGGAGCAATTAATAGATTCGTGTTATTGTCCAGTTCGACGCGAATTACATTTCCCCTAGCATTTACTGATGTGATTTTTCCATTTAATAGCTGGTCAAAGTCTTTAACATTCTTATTCAGAAAACCGACCTTCTGCATCCTTTCATAATTCTGTATGTGGTAAGATTCGAATTTTTTTCCTATTAAAACCTCTTTCATCTGGCTTGCGAGAATTTTTGCCTCTGGCAATTCAATACTCATAATAATTTTCCTCCATTGTTAATAGTAGCCATTCAAGTTTTAGATAGAACCGAATACTAATCCAAAACCCCAAGCAATTACATAAAAGACTAGGGCAGCAATTCCAAAACCAGTTATCCTAAAAGTAAACCCTGGTTCGAGAATTGCTTTCATGGGCGCCTTGGGATTGTAATGAACAGTGATTTTTTTTCCGAGGGGGTAATTGTCAAGGGTTCCTTGAACCCAACTTTCGTCTGTTGAAGCAAATTCTTGAGTGCCTACTTTGATCCTTTTTGCTTGATAATTTTGATTATTAACATGATATGAATAAACAACGACAGGAAAGAGACCTGGTCTCCTACCTAGTTTTTTGCCCACCTCTGATTGTATTATTTCTCCTTCAACCGTTGGCCATCGGGAACTTGCGAGTGCTTCTGGGAAAAAATGGATAAAGTAGAGAAATGAAACTATGCATCCAAAACCAAAACCCACTGAGAACCAATTGGGATGAAAAATGTTTACCTCAACTGAAATTAAGAGTAAAGCCACAGAAATAACTAGTGTTATAAGCCAATGAAAATTTCTCATAAGATTCACCAAAAAGAGTTGAGTTATAATAGTTTTCAAACAAGTGCAAACTTAATCATTTCGTCGCAGAATGAAAAGAATTTTGAATACCCTCTCCTTTTTCGACCGTATAGTTGTAGGAAAATAGAGTTATTTTTTTCGTTTCGCAAAGTTTCGGAGTTCTTTTTTTAACTCACGTTGTCTTTTTAGTAATTTGTGACGTCCTTTGATTCCTGTTACGCTTTGTAATTGTCGATCAATTCTAGCTAATTCTTTTTGAAAGAATTTCTGTTTATTGTCAATCATTTTCTTACCAGATGCGAGTAATTTACGTGTTAATGATTAATTGGCTGCAATTATTATTGATAGCATCACATTATATTAACTCTTCTATGGTCGTAAATTACTACTATCGAAACAATTGGTATAGGAATTGATCGTTTGTTTTTTATTTTGAGGAACTCTGACTTGTCAATGCTAATATTGTTAAAACTCATGTAATCAGAGGTGTATTAAATGGAATGGGTTTAACCAATAGAAATATGCTTAAAATAATATCATAAGAAGATTTATTTGCCAAATTGACATTAAGCTGTAAATTTAATAGTACAACTGTTTGAGTCTGAGGACCACTTTGGGAAACAAATATATTATTCTCGTTCACAAATAAATGGGTTCTTAAAAGTGATCACTGTACTAAATAGTTTGTATTTAGAGGATTGGATTCTATTCAAATATTCTCAAGTGTAATTTTGACTAATTATGGCATTAAAATTCGATATTTATTCAATTTCCATCTAACTGAAATTTGGTAAGGTTTATAAATATTGAACGTTTCTCCGTTTGCTGTGAATCTATTGAAGGATTCACACGTAACGTTGTATCCGTTGTTAATCTGGATGATCAAAAAACAGTTTAAAGAATAGATGGTGATTAGTATGGCTAAGAAAAAAGGATCTAAGAAAAAGCCTGCAGGTAAAAAGAAAGCTTCTGAGAAGAAGAAATAACTCAATTAAAGTCCTCCTCACAGGTGAAAAGTATGGTTGTCCCAAATAAAAAGAAGAAAGAAATAGAAGAGGATGAAGAAGAAGATTACGATTGGGATGAAGAAGATTGGGAAGATGAAGACAACTGGGAAGACTATAGAGAGTGGGATGAAGACAATTAGATCTTAACTATCCCCATTTGCTTCTCTTCTCCATTTTTTTATCTGTCAATCAACTAGTGGTTGTATTTGGAGTTGGTGAATAATTATGGTAAATTTTTGTGAAAAATGTGGAACTTTTTTGATTCCAAGGCGAAGAAAGAAAGACATGAAAAAGGAAATCATCTCTCTCTATTGCAATTCATGTAAAAAAGTAACTCAAAAAGGATTCAAAGAAATTTCCTATCAAGTTAAAACTAAGATACCCCATAAGGCAAGTGAAAGATTCACTGTGATTGAAGAGGAGTTCAATATTTTACCTACTATACGAACTTCATGTCCCACCTGTGGTTATTTTGAAGCTTACTACTGGGAAGGGGAAAATCGTCGGAAACAAGAATGGGAGTCTATGACTTATTATAAGTGTAAGAAGTGTGGACGGATATGGTCTGAATAACGCTGGTGTTTTGATTTACTTTATTCTCATTATTAGATATTACTGAACACTTGTAGTAAAAGAGTTGTGTAATACTTGTTTTCAAAAAAGCAGGAGTACAGGGTAGAGCCACACGCTAACAATCATCAAGAAGAAAGATATCAGACCTAGCATTAATAAAACGATTTTAAACACTTCAAAGACCGATTCTTCTCGCTCTGTATATCTTCTTTTTGGAATTGATTCGTTTACAGTTGTTTTTGAAAATATCTCTAAAGCCCGTTGATTTCGTGATGGTCTCATCCAATATCCTATAAGTAAATCAATGAATATTAACTCTGGCCTTATCTTTGAAAGATTACGGATAAATGCTTGCTTGTAGGTTATACCGGGCTCTGTTTTCTCAGTTGTTTCAAGACCATAGAGTTTTTTTCCAATAGTCGTGGAGGTCAATGCTTCCAAAATGACAAAATATCCGATCGAAAATAAGACAAAAAAGATCTGTATAATGAAAGGTAGAGTCGTAGGATTATCCAATTCTGGAATGAAGGTCATTAAAAAAACGACGGGAATTGAACCCATTGACAAGAACATTAAAACGAGAAAATAATCAATCAAGTAAGCTCCCACTCGAAATTTAAAATATCGTGGAGTAACTTCCATTGAATCACACACTATTCATTGTGTTATACATTAGATGTTCCAAATGTGAAATATCTATCGAGACTATTATCTTTAATTCTAAAAATCCTTCATAATTTCCCTTCCCTGATCTTGTTATATTTCCCATTTTTCACCTGGAACCATTTCTTTAAAGATAATATTATGATCCTCACAAGTTTTTCTCAGTGGAGAGACATCAACAATTCTTCTATAGAACAAAATGTTCCAACGATAGTGACAGGGAACAACGATCTTTGGTTTCACTACTTTGACAAATTTTGCTGCTTCTTGTGGATCCATTGTCATCTGTCCTCCTGCAGGAACCATTAAAATATCAGGGTGTTTCATAGGTGGATTATTTTCCCATTCTGGTAAAAAAATCGTGTCCCCTAAGTTCATGATAGTTTTATCTGGTAAAACGATAATATACCCGATAGATGAAGACCCTGATGGAGATATTGTGAAATTTTTCTTTAAAAACCGAAAGGTTACTTTCCCATGAAGAACTAAAAAGGTCTTGACAGTAATATCATTTAAAGTGGTTTCTTCACCTGGATTTAAGCCAATTATTCTTTCAATGGGTAATTTCTTTTTATATTCTGCTTGTAATTCTTTATGGCAGATTATTTGCGCTCCAGTATGTTTAGCGATTTTTATTGCAAAATCTGCATGGTCATCATGTTTATGTGTAATAAACAGGTAGTCTCCGTTCCACTCTTGTTTTGGAATTAGACTATTCAGTTTATTCCATTTTAAATTTCTTCCTGGATCAATGATGATTTTTAGCTTATCTTCTACGATCTTAAATGCATTATATCCATAAAATTGAAGTTGTACCAAGGGATTTAATCCCCTCTTGCCATTGCTGCCTCAATTTTATGAGCGATTTCATTTTTTATTAACCTATGGTTAGAGGAATTACATCGAATGCAAACAGGAAACAAAAAAGAATGAATATCAAAGGGTAAATTAAAAATTGACCAAAATCAAAAATTATCTATTATTGGTAAAATCACAGTTAGAAAGTGGTGTATGATGGATTTGCAATTTGAAAATTGGAGGAATTTTGCTGAAACATTTGTTTCTGTTCTTAAATTACAAGGACAACCTGTCTCGATTACTTACTCGGATGAAGAAATCCAATCGACAATAGACTCACCTACTCCAATCTGTCAAGCTTTGAAACTAGCAGATTCTGGTGAAATTATATGCCTGAACAAAGCCAGTATCACTTGTCCTGGTGGTAGATGGCATGTTGGTTTTGGTGAAAAACGGGAGGGTATCGAGAAAATCCTTATTGAGGGTGAGAAATTATGGGCGACTGTTGCGATTGCAAGGCAGAGTGTTGGTGAAACTCATAGAATCGCCCCACCACCAGTAGGTCTTGCAAAGTTTTTGATTTTTAGCCCTTTAAATAAAGCAGAATTAAGACCAGATCTTGTTGTTTTTCTTGCCAATCCGTTTCAAGCAAGTAGATTGATATTTCTAGCTGATTATCATGGATTTCCTATAAAACCTCGTGTTACAGGCTCTTTGTGTTGGGGAGCAATCACTTATCCTTTAGTCACCGGTATCTTCAACGTTACCATGGGTGATCCATCAGCTCGCCGTTCTCACAATTATGACCCAAATGAATTAATTGTTAGTGTTCCTTATCGGATGATTCCCTCCATGGTAGAAGCAATGGAATTTAGTACTGCTGGTAAAGGAAAGTCTGCTCAATGGTTTGCACAACGAACCTATAGAGAAGATTAAAGTGAGATTTAATACTTGAAAAGTCTGTCTTTTGCTATCACTAAATCATTATGATTTATGTCAGATTCACTCATGCTTTCTGGTTATTCTTTTTGCCAGAAATAGCAATAGTATGGTTCTGGGTTTATAAAGCCAAGTTTTAAAGCCAATTTCACAGATTCATCATTCTCCGCATCCCAGTGCGGTCTAATTCCTCTTTTCAGGCAGTATTCAATTAATTTTGCACATGTAATTGTCGCAAAACCCCTTCTACGGTATTCTGGGGAAGTAATTATAACTAGTTCATAGTTAAACAAAATAGATGTTGAAGCCATGCTTACTGCTTTTTCTTTGTCTTTGATACAAAATCCAATCCCTTCCTTGACAAACTTGTCTGGTCCACCAGGAAAACCATGAACATAAAATCCTACAGGATCTTCTGGGAAATTATCAGCTGATTGTTTTGCAGTTTCAAAATCTACCTTTTCTATTCTAAATCCGTCAGGTAAAGGTGTTATCAGTTTTGTAATGTGTTCTAAACTTAGATTTTTTGATGAAAAATCAGTTCGTTCAAGATTTCTGAGATTTTTCCAGTGTTTCTTTAACACAGGAATCCATTTCAAACTAGGTATGTAGATTCGTATGTTTTTAGGAATTAAATCTAAAACCTCTTCCCTTATTGATGACTGAATATTTCCAGCTATATAACAAAGTCCCTCTTTTTCTCCAGCCAACAAGAATAAAATAAGATTAGGATTTTCTAGATCATCTGTAAAGCCTTTTCCTTTAGGAAGGTTTG
>JAEOTU010000005.1 GCA_016839665.1 Candidatus Hodarchaeota archaeon | reverse complement strand
GGACCTTATTTTTTCCCGAACCTAGGTCTTACTATTGAGTTTGAAGATTATGATCTTACCCAATACCTACCTTATGTTACTCGTCCGTACTCATCTTCCACTTTTGAGGCTCCAGTTGCGTGGTTTTCAACATTTTTCGGTGGTAATAAGTATAAAACTGCAGATAATGCAGGAATAGAAGTAATTTGGGAAGTAACAACAACACAGAAAGCTAAGGTGTTATTTGAAGTCGACATTCGTGATTATATCCCTTTTCAGGGGACATTCTCAAAAGTGATTAATCTAAGTAAGCAAGTCAGTGTTGGAATATCTAATGTTTCTTTCAAAATTGAAGCAGATTCACTTTTTCATTCAAGGTATATTGGTAGTCTTGAGGTATATTCGATAAGTATATACTCTCTTGAAAGCCAAGATGGTCTTAAGCACCGCTACCAAGAGACTAATTTGTCATTGGTTGATTTTACACATCACGCAGGGATATTACCAAGTATTCACTATGAAGATTATGCTGTTTATGTTGATGCCTTATTTGTTTCGTCGCCAGAGATCAAAATGAAGTACAATAGCTCAAATAGCCTAATCGAGGGTTTTCTAGTCAACACAACCATTAGAATAAACAAATTAGGAACATATAAATTAAATATAGATCTTTTTTCGGAAAATGACTATTCTCGTCAGAATATCAAGAATACCACACTGTTTAGTGTAACTGAAATAGGAAATCACAGTATCTCATTTTTCTTCTCTGCGAAAATTATTGTTAGAAATGGATTCAACAATATTGTATATGGGAATATTTCGATTTTCAATGTCAATACCTTAAGTGAATCAGAATTAACTATCCCCCGCTTTTTAATTGACATAACCGCTTTTAACTATGATTTACCCGTACAAGGTGCGAAAATAACCTCCGAAAGTACTTTAGATAAGGATCTAGATGGGAATTTTGATCTTATTACGGTGCAATTGACTATCGAAGTGGTTAAAGAAAGTGATTTCCAGTTTTCAGCAGGGATATATGGTCAATTGAACGATCATTATGAGAATTTGTTGGGAAATGTTTCTATGTCACAAGAACACCTAACAATAGGTTTTCATAATATTTCGTTGGATATTCCATATTATTACTTCTTGGCTGTTTTTGACAAAGCTGAAGAATTAGATATAGAACCAAAAATAGAAATCTTCATTGTTCCTTTTTACTCAACTGATGACGAAGGATTGTTCGTTGTTTCTTCTCAACCAATCGCGTTAAAACAAGTATATGATTTAAGAGAATTCTATATAATTCAACCACTATCCATCGGATATTTTAAAATCAATCAAGGTTATAATGACATAGGTGGTATGGTTGATAAATTGGAAGTAATAATTGCCATAAATGCAAAAAATATCCTTGCTTACACATTAGAAGTCTCATTAGAAGTATATTGGGACGGTAGTTTTAATCATCTTGAAAAAGAGAGATTTCTAGTCCCGACATCAACAGGGATAGTTTATAGTAATATCCCCTTCCTTTTTTCTGAGATCTTTTCTTCTAGTATCTCGCCTTCCCAATTTCGTGTTAAAGCTTCAATAAGTGTTACTTCATTCGATGGTGTACAAATCGATCAATACATCACACCTACAAACATTCTCTTCCATATTGAACCATATAGTTCTACAACATCTACTATTATCATCACTTCTACAACCTCAACAACCACCTCTGCAGATGTCCCCGTACTTGAAGTTCTTGATGTAGTATTGCTTCTTCTAGTAATTGGATTATTGTCAATGAAAAAGAAGAAAAGAGATGTGAATTGAGATTTCTGGTGTCATTTAAATTGAGCTTTTCTTTTCTCGAGAAAAGCAGACACACCCTCATTCATGTCCTCATGCGAGAAACAGAGAGAAAAAACATTTGCTTCCATTTGGATGGCATCCAGCCAACTCATCCCTACACCACGATCGATAGCCTCCTTTGCTTGTGATAAAGCAAAACTCGGTCCTTTAGCTAGTTTCATTGCAAGTTTTTGAACTGTTGAATCCAATTCCTCTGGATCTACAACTTTATTGACAAGTCCAATGGCTAAGGCTCTTTCAGGACTGATATTATCCCCAAGAAAAATCATTTCTTTAGCCACAGTCTTGCCTACAAGACGAGGAAGACGTTGAGTTCCACCTGCACCTGGAATGATCCCTAATTTTATTTCAGGTTGACCAAAAAGGGCTTTAGTTGAAG
>JAEOTU010000216.1 GCA_016839665.1 Candidatus Hodarchaeota archaeon | reverse complement strand
CTTATAGCCTGGGACAAAATCTTTGGTAAGTCTTTACTTAAGGATTCAACATGATTTGGAGCAACAGTACTTTGGATATTAGCTTCTCCAACTGATATTTCGAAAACATCAAAGTCAAAAGAATGCTGACTCAGGGTAATTCTAACTGACAAATTTTTTGCGATACGGTAGAGTTTTCGTGCAGGTCCCTTTGGACCCTCAACTAATTGATCTTGAACAATCCAACCTTTTTCCAACAAGCACTGTAAATGTCTTTGAAGAGATTGCTGCGATTTTTCAAGCTCCTGTGAAAGCTGAAAAAGATACTTTGGTTCATGGGCAATAGATCTTAAAATATCACGACGTGTGTTATTACTAATTAGTTCGAAAAATTCTTTTTCATCCACAGGAATGCAATTCTCCATTTAATATAGTCTAATCTGTCCATTTAAGCAAGATTTTCTAATCAAATTTATAGCTTACTAGTAATTATGTTGACTAGTAAATAAAAGTGTTTACTAGAATTTAAAAAAGGGTCGAAAAAAATCAAATAAAGGAATTTTTTTCCAGGTTATTCCTCTTCCTCTTTATTAGGAGTTGATTCGAGAAAATCAGGATGATGAGTCATCATAATTCGCATTTCTTCTATGGAGAGAGTTTTCTTTTTTGATTGACTCAATTTCTCACTAATTTTCGCGCTCTGTGTTTCCAACATCTCAGTGGTAGCTCTATCACGCTCAATTTGAACACGTTCTTTGAGAATACGACTTTGTTCTCTAAGAATGCTAGATTTTTCCCTAAGAATCTTATTTAGTGAACGAAACTCATCTCGGAGAACCCGAATTTCCTCGGCTTTTTCCAAGAATACTTGATGTCGGTGATCAGCTTCATCTTTGGCTCGTTTACCTGCTTCATATAGTTCTGTTAATTGTTGATGAAATTTTTGAGATTTGTCAACAAAGTCTGAGAAATCTTTCCAACTGTGATCAAGAAATCCCCGAAGATTATTGATTTCACGCTGTAACTCTTTTCGAGCTTTTAGCTTCTCTTCTGAAACGGATATTTCACCTAATTGTTCCATTAGAATATTAACTTGTTCTGTCAATTGTCTTTCTTCTGTAATCCCCATAGAAGGAGTTGTTTGTATTTTCCAGTCTAATCTATCAATTCGTTTTCGAATACTCTGAGACTCTTTGATTTCTTTTACATTGATATCCATAGATTTAATTTCATCCTGCAATGATTGAACTTTATCAATCAGGCCTTTCATTTCCTCAAGGACACTACGTCGAACCATTTTTAATTCTTGGATGGATTGATTATTCTTGTTACGCAATACTTTAAGTTCTCTAACCTGAGCGAAATTATCTGAAGCTAATCCATTCAGCTCGTCTCTTTCATTACGATTTTGATTCCGCTCATGTTCCAATTTTCGAAGTTGGCTAAGTAACTGGGATTTCCTATCACGAAGTTGAATTATTTCATCTTTAAGATTCCTGAGTTCTTGACCTTCGAACGCCTTGGCCATAAATAAAACACCTACAGGATTTAAATAGACAGGGATGGCTATCTATTGAAGGATGATTGGAGAAAAACCAGTTAAACTGCGTTGTAGAGGAAAAAAACCCCTATTTAAAATATCTTTCATCGAATCATATAATGACGTACAACAACAGAATTGAAGAGAGGGTGTTTAGGATTGTCATCCAGAAGCTTAAATTTCTTGAATAACGATCTTAAGATAAAATTAGAATTTTTTCGTATTTCTGAACCTTTCATCTACTAATCAAATACAGGCCAAGGAACTAGTAGTAGGAAAATTCATGAAACATCCTCGAACTATATTTCTGTGAGATAATTTTGACATTCAATACTCGCGCGATAATTTTTGACTTAGATGGAACATTAATTGACTCAATGAGGGTTTTTTATAGTCTAGTTATAAATGGTTTAGAACATAGAGGAATAGAAGCTACAGATCAAGTTTTAAACAACATTGGCGTAGAATTAATGAAGGATTTCCAAGAAGCACCCTCTAAACAGGGAATAACTCTAGTTTTTAGATTATTTTGGAAAATTGGGAGGAGATTTGGGCTTTCTAGGCTCAAATCAATGAGTTTTACCCTTGATTGCGTTTCAAAAGCACGGGAGGTCTACTATTCAGCACCGTTATTTCCTGACGTAAAAAAAACATTAAAACTACTTCAAGACGAAGGGTTTCAACTAGGCGTCTGTACGATGGCTTCACGGAAACAGATGATTGATACTTTAGTTAGACACGAAATAATTCAATTTTTTAATCCAAACGGATTGATCTCAAGGAATGATGTAACAAGAATGAAACCAGATCCCGAAGGAATTTTGCTAGCTTTTAAGGAGTGTTCGAGCCACCCTTCAATGGGTGTTTATATTGGTGATATGCCTGTAGACATCACTGCAGGAAATGTCGCTGGAACTTCCACAATTGGTTTAACAACAGGATTAGTGAATGAGGAAATGTTTCTCCATTTTTGCCAACCAACAGCAATATTTGGCTCTTTAGAAAATGCAACTGACTGGATTCTGAAAATAAAACCAAACGACATCTCTGAATTATGATTTCTATGGAAAATTCCTTTTTTGGTTTTGCAGAAGAATAATTATTATCGACACTATATGAATAAAAAAGGGTTGACTCATTAAAAACTCATTAGAACTGATGTCTATTTCCACGTCCATCTCCTAGGAGTTTTAAAAATGGTAGAATTATCTTTGGATGATATTATAGCTCGTTTGAATGAATTAGGCAAGATAGTGGAGCCTGTAATGCTTAAATTTCTCCTAAAAGGAGTCCATGAAGATTTTAAGGAATTAATTTCTTGGCAAACTGAAACAGGAGGTAAAAGATTACGCCCTGCGTTAACTCTGATCGTTGCTCAAGCATTTGGAGCATCTTTGGATGACCCTGCGGTATTAGCTGCTGCTGCAGGTATCGAACTCATACATACCTATTCCTTAATCCTTGACGACATAATTGATCGTGGTGACCTTCGACGTGGTAAACCAACAGTAAGAGCAAAATTTGGTGATGAGTTCGCTATTCTTGCAGGAATAATCCATCGTGAAGCTGTTTTTGAAGCAGCAAAAGCAACTGGAAAGAATGAATCAGCTGTAATTACCTTTTACTCGGATACTATTCGAAAATTAGTTGAGGGAGAACGATTAGATATTCTTTTTGAACAACGATCTGAACGAACACACGATTATTTCCAAACTCATAGATATTTCGAAGTAACACATGAAGATTATATGAGTATGATTACTGGAAAAACAGCTGCTCTTCTCGCTGCTGCGTGTAAAGTAGGGGCTTTAGTAGGAGGAGCCGCTACCCATGAACAAGCACATATTGAGAACTTTGGTCGGAAATTGGGTATGGCTTTTCAAATTGCTGACGATTACCTTGATATTTTTGCTATTTCGGATGAATTTGGTAAAGAAATTTACAAAGATATTATTGAACAGAAATTAGGAAATTTTGTTGTTATTCAAATTTTGAAGAAACTTAAAGAAGACGAAGCGAACTTATTCAAAGAGTATCTCATCGATTCGACTCTTTCAGATGAAGAACGAATCAGAAAATGTGCTCCATTGATAGATAAGGCAAATGTAAAAGAAACTGTAATCAAAGAAGCAAAAAAACTTGCTAATGAAGCAAAAATGATTCTATCTAATGTCAATTTCAAGAAAAAGGAGCAAAAGATCGTCTTGGAAAAATTAGCAGAATTTTCAGCAAGTAGAGCTTTTTAATTACGACCTTCATGTAATAGATTCATTATGTTCTATACAACAGAATACTTCTTCTGAAAATGAAAGAAAAAAACACATTATTTTTCCTGAATTGACTTTTCCATTAGTTCAGCGATGTCATCTAGCTCCTCTAACCCAGTTTTAAGTTCTTCATCGAGAACTTTAATTTTTTGTTCTAAAAAATGTATGGTTTTGGTATTGTCTTTCTGAGACAGTTCTTTTCCACAAGTAGTACAGATAAATCCTAATTCGAAGGCATCAGAAAAAGTAACTGGTGTATGTCCTTCATCACATACATATAACAAATTTCTTTGTTCATAATCTAGACGTTGAAGTAATTTCTTCTTTGTCATTTTTCGACGGCTAATGATAAGATCACGAATTCTCTCCCAGATAGGCGTCCAAAAATATACAAAGTATCCAGTCTCTTTATCTCTCACACGACGGTAACGGGCTAAAGAACGCTCATTTAATTTATATAAGGACTTTCTAACCTCTTTTAATGCAATACGAGGAATTTTATGTTCCTCATCTTCATTAATAGCTTCGTATTTTCTCTCTATCTCTTCATTAAGAATATTAACTATCTCTTCATCAATTATCTCCTTTTGATCTAGGAGTACGTTAAGAACCTTAACCGTAGTCTCATCTGTTAATTTTATAATGATATCATTAAGTTGAGAAAACGACAACGAAAGTACCTTCAACCAACGGATAACTATAAGAACAATTTCCAGTTATTATTTGCTTTAAGATTGGATAAAAGAAGAAGATGCAAGGGAGAGACTAGTTAGAAGTTTTCTAATTCCTTCAACGCAGCCATAATTGATTGAGATTCTGGTTTCTTTATTTTAACTGCAGAAGGTTCTGTTATCTTATCCATTTGAGAAGACAAAGCTCCGGAGGATTCTTTCATCCGCACACGAATTAAGCCAAGTTGAGCATCCGATTCAGCCACAACAACCAAAATTCCCCTTTCACCGCTTTGTGCGGTTAGAATTTTTCCATCAGTAAATTCAGCAAGCATTATCCCTAATTCACCGAGTGTGAGAGCACTTCCTTGTTCCGCAGCTCCGCAAAATACAGCAGAGGCTATT
>JAEOTU010000215.1 GCA_016839665.1 Candidatus Hodarchaeota archaeon | reverse complement strand
CAATAATTACTGGTGGTTTGTCAAAAGACCGCTCTTTAGGAGGCTTTAGATTGGGAGTAATGCTTCTTCCTACAGGTCAAGACAGCCTATTAAAAGCAATGTTGTCTATAGGAAGTGAGACTTGGGCATGTGCCGCTGCACCCATTCAATATGCCGCTATAGAAGCCTATGAAACTAGTACGGAAATAGTGAATTATATCCGAGACTGCACAGCTATCCATCAGATTTTTGGAGAATATATTCACAAGAGGATTCATGATAGTAATGTTCGATGTCCATCTCCTCAAGGTGCTTTCTACCTCATGCCTGATTGGAATCAGTATAGAAAAAAACTCATTAAAAAAGGAATCAAAACATCAAAAGACTTGGCTGAGGATTTGATCAATAAATGGAATGTATCAAGTCTCCCTGGTTTAGAATTTGGGATGCCTATAGACGATCTCTGCATTAGGATTGCAACTGTCGATTACAACGGCGAAGATGTTCTGAAAAAGTATCAAAAGAATCGAAAAGAAGCGTTAAATGATACAGGACGGTTTATCAGTTCTGTTGCTCCACGTATTGTTGCTGCATGTGATCAACTGGCAAATTTTACTGAATCTATTAGGTAAGATTGAAGGAGTTACTTGACTGAGACTTCAATAATCCGCCCCTAGATAAGCTTCAATCACTTCTTTATTCGTCTCAATTTCATCAGGGGTACCTTGAGCAATTATCTTGCCCCGTGCCATCACAAAGATTTGATCGGAATAGTGGAACACAACATCCATATTATGCTCGATAAGAAAGATCGTTGAGTCAATTTTAAGTTCTAATATTTTATCCATAATTTTATTTCCTAAGGTAGGATTAACTCCAGCCATTGGTTCGTCTAAAAGAATCAATCGCGGGGTTGTCATTAATAATCTACCTAAAGCAAGCAGCTTTAATTGCCCTCCAGAAAGTTCTTCTCCGAGTTGATCACGAATATGTGTGATTTCAAGGAATTCTAAGATTTCAAGAGCTTTTAGAGTATTCTGGCGTTCTTCTTCTCTAATTTTTTTTCTTCTCATAAAAATATTTAGAAATGATTCACCAGTTTGTTTGGGTGGTGCGACAAGTAAATTTTCTAGAACAGTTAGTTTTGGCCAGTTTCGTGTTGTTTGGAAAGTTCTCATCATTCCAGTCAGAGCGGCTTCATGAGTACTTAGTCCATCGATCCTAAGATCTTCAAACGTTACCGAACCAACGTCTTCTTCAGGAATCGTTTGGTCTTTTCTTTTAAACTTGGTAGACAACCAATTCAGTGATTGGTTGATAAAAGATTCATCAGTCTCTACCATCTCTTCTCCTTCTGCCGGAGGATTTGTTTTGGAGAGCCAACACGTAATTACATTGAAAAGAGTTGTCTTTCCAGATCCATTCGGACCAATTAGTGAGAAAAGTTTGTTTTTTGCTACTGTAACCGTGGCTCCTTCCAGAGCTTTCACTCCTCCAAAGTACTTATGGACATTCTTTGCATGTAAACTAGGCTTATCTTGAACTTTTGACATTACCAAAATCACCTTTCAATCTTAAGTTGGCCCTTTCTCTGCCACATCTTCATCGATCCTATCTCTTTCAGTTAAACTTTGTCTGGCTAAAACAGCTGCATCTGATCTCGAACGTTCTTCAGATGTTAGTAAAGATAGATACTTCTCATTGTCAGTTCTAGGTTCAGGAATTAACCCCGAAGGTTTGAATAGAAGAAAAAGGATGAGGATTACTCCCAGAATCACTAATCTCAAGTTATCTGGGTTAATATAAACATCAATTTGTAATAAGTCCATAAATGGACCAAAAAATGGGGTTCTACTACCCAAATAAAGGTAAATGTTTTCTTTTACCGCTTCAACTTGAGCTGCTCGTAAAAACATTTGTACGAGAACAGTTCCAGCAAAAGCTCCACGACTGTTACCAAGACCGCCAATAATTATGAATATATAAAGATCAAAAGTGAGAAACGGTCTGAAATCTCCTGCTTCAAAGGCGCTAAAAGTCATCGCGTACATAATCCCCGCTAAACCACCAATACAGGCAGCTATCGTCGTAACCTGCCAACGGAATCGAGAAACATCCTTTCCAACAGAAGTTACAGTAATATCATCTTCACGAATGGCTCGCAATGTTCTTCCATAGGGGGATCGTCTGATTTGTTCTACAAACCAATAGACGACTAAGGCAATGATCATAAAAATCACTAACAAGACTAGCTGCCAGATAAAAACATCACCTAAACCAATGTCGTTGAATATATTTATCCCAAAGTCAGAAAATGTCATATTGAATGGATACAACCCTGTGAAATCTACTTTAATTCTGTTTGAGATGACTTGTGTCGGTGGTCCAACTGGCGCAGGTGCCCATAGCCAACGCTTTTCATATTGAAGTAATAATCGAATTATTTCTCCTCCTGCAATTGTCATTATAGCAAAATAATCCGCTCGTAGTTTAACAGTCGGGACAGAGACTAAGTAACCGAATAGACTAGAAATAGCTAGAGCTACAATGACTGAAAACAGGAATTGAGCAAAAGGTCCTATTTGAGGAAGATAGTAGAATGGCCACCTGTATACGCTGTAAAGTAGTGTTGAAATATAAGCACCTAGGGCGAAGAAAGCTACTTTACCGAAATTAGGCAGTCCAACTGAACCGACTTCCAGATCTAAACTTAATGCACCAACAAAAAACACTAAAATTGATGCCCCAGTGCCAAGAAGCCAAGGAGATTGATTTGGTAATGAATATAGTGCATAAATATATAACAGGACTATAGGAACAGCGAGAATCAATCCAATGATTAGTTCTGTGCTAATTCTTTTTTGATCAAGGAACCCCATTTTTTCGTCTTCCTTCGATAAGTTTGATGAATTTTTTGGTTCACTCATCTTATTCATCTCCGTAAAATTAAACCCTCGCTCGCGTTGATTCAACGCTTCCGAATATTCCTTGAGGTCGGAAAAGTAACACTATAATTAAGACAACAAAACCAATCCCATCTGCATAGCCTGGTGCAAAAGTTATTGCAATACCATGTATATGAAAAATGTTGTAGAAAAAGTTCTCAATTCCCTCCTCTAAGCCTCCAGGTGATTGAAATTGCGTAAATACTATCACCGTGATTTGACGCGCAAAAGAAATTATGAAGGCTGAAACAATCCCACCCCGGAAGGATCCAACACCTCCAAGAATAACGACTGCAAATATTGGTAGAAGCATCATAAAACCATCTAAAGTACTAAAACGTGGTTGATTAGCTCGTAAAAAGGCGGCACCAAAACCAGTTAATCCTGCAGCCAAAAACCAAGTGTAAAGGATTATTCTTTTTGTATTTATGCCAGAAACTTGAGCTAACTCTGTTGAATCCGAAGTAGCTCTCATAGCGATACCAAACTTCGTTTTCCTAAACAAATAATCGATGGCAACAACTGTTATGATACTCACAATAATTATCAAAATCTCAAATCTAGTGATAAAAATCCCTTGATTACCAAAAATCGGGTGATTACGTATCAAATCTAGTTTAAATCCAATGTCAAGATTCATCGGGAGCGAGCCTTGAGAAGTACCTCCCGTCTTAGGTTTTGGAAAGTTCCCAAAAATCATTGCCAGAAAATTTCGAATAATAAGCCCAATTCCAATGGATGCTACTGTAAAAGATCTAGAACTGGCATCAAACTTTCTTAAGCGGCTAAAAACCAGAACTTCGCTAGCAATCCCCAAAATACCTACCATCAAAAACGCAAATAATGCTTGAATAATCAGATTGTTAATCAAATGAGATGTGTCCCACGGGATGGTAAACGTAAGGATTTGGAGGAACCACCAAGAGGTAAACATCCCAAAAGTAATAAATTCTGCATGAGCAAAATTAGAGAATTTTAAAACGGAATATACCATATTGAGGCCAATTGTTAGTAATATTAATGTCGCAGCATACACAATTGAGAGAAGTATGTTATTTACTACATCTATTGGAATTAAACCTGGCATAATCTTTTCACTTCAACTTAAGGGGGCTATTAAATTTCTTCTTTACCTCGCACTCCAAGGTACAGTTTTCGGATTCTATCCTCGGCCAATAGTTCATTTGCTGGCCCTTCAGCAGCGATCTCTCCAGTTACTAACACATACCCTCGATCGGAGAGTTCCATTGATCGCTTAGCTCGTTGTTCAACAAGTAAAATAGAAATTCCGATTTCTTTTTTTAAGGAAACAATCAATTGTAGCATATCTTCTGCTAAATTCGGAGCTAAAGCAGCAGTAGGTTCATCAAGAATCAGAATATCAGGAGCGGGCATTAATGCTCTTGCCAAAGCAAGCATCTGTCGTTCTCCCCCGCTTAAAAGATTGGCTTTTTGCTTTAACCTTTCCCCAAGAATGGGAAATAAATCAAACATCACTTTTGTTCTTTCTTGGTAGTACTCGTCCCATTTCTTCACGAATAATCCCATTTTAAGGTTTTCCTCAATAGTTAAACTTGGAAAAACATTGGAAAGTTGAGGAACATACCCGAGAGGGATTCCTGCTGCGATTATTTCATGAGGTTTCATACCACTAACTTCTTTATCACGGATATAAACCTGACCATCAAATAATGTCACTAAACCAATTAATGTTCTAACTAAAGTTGATTTTCCTGAACCGTTTGGACCTATGATAGTCACTAACTCTCCGTCGTTAATGTGTATATCAACACCATTAATCACTTGGAGTTTTCCATAACCAGAGAATATCTTTTCCGCACGGAGAACTGCTTGATTCATTAAAATACGTCCGCAGGATTGAATTAAAAAAGGGTTATTTTAACTTTACATTAAAGACAGAAAAAAAGGGGAGAAAAAGAAAAAATTTCGTTTCTCAAAAAACTGAAATTATTTTCTTCTTTTTCGTACTGTTACAACTAAGGTGCCCATCGCTAGTATGAATACTAGAAGCTCGAACCCTGGTACTGGTCCACCTTCATGAACGCCTGTTTTTGTATTAGTAACGACATTGCTTGCAATAGACCATTCAGAACTGTCAGCTAAGGTTATGGTACCATCATCAAGAACTGCTGCGGCTGTTGTACTTCCAGAAGGTATAGCATACTCTCCAAATGCTGTGAAGGTCGAATCTTTAAGTTGCACATAGTCGTACCTACCAACAACTTCGCCAAGATCGCTAAACTTAATGGATCCTGTTGCTCCTTCATGTGTGACAGCATATAACGCAGTTTTTAATGCGTCGCCATCAGTAGTATTCGCTGCTGCAAGACCTTTGGCTGCAACATAAACAGCATCGTAGGAGAAGGGTGCGTATGAGTTGAATGGTGTTCCTGTGGATTGACTGTTTGCAGGGGTCTCAAGGAAGGCCCATTCTGAATCAAACCATGTATCATTGAAATCTGATAAACCTGTACCAGTTGATGGGGCTGGATTCGTTCCAATACTTAGAGCCATTGCTGTTTTGACGTCAGCGTCTGTAATAGTAGCTTGTGTTGACCAACCATCAGTAGTTAACCACACATAATCTGCCATGCCTAGATCGTTAGCCTTTTTCATTACTGTTTTTGCGTCCTCGTCAATAAAGTTCCCCAAGATGAATTGAGGGTTTTTATCCTTAATAGATTGAACCTGAGCAGACACATCAGTTGCGCCTGCTTCAAACGATTGATCAGTAAGAATGGTACCTGTGTCATTAAAGTTTTCTTTAAAGATTTCGACCAAGCCTGTTCCATAGGAGTCACTTGTATGGATTACTGCTCCTTTTGTCCATCCGAAGGCTTTAACTAATTTCGCAAGAGCTATACCTTGATCTGCATCAGAGGCACATACCCGCATGAAGTAAGGATACAATCCTCGGTCACTTAAAGCAGGAGAAGACGAAGCATAGGATATTTGGACTATTTTGTGGGGAGTTAAAGCACTAGCCATTGCAGCACTTACGCTACTTCCAGAGGAACCAAGAACGATATCAGCACCCCAAGAAATAAGAGCTTCAGCAGCGGTTGTACCACCTGCGGCTGTGTTTAAGTCGTCCTGTACATTATATGTAAGGTTGACACCTGCTGGGAGGATTCGATCTGTTCCAGTCTGGTTGTTTATTTCATTTATAGCTATTATAAATCCATCTCGTCGGTCTGGCCCTGCATCAGGTCGAGCTGTGATGGGAAAAACACCACCAACTTTGATTTCTGCAGGAAGTGCATGAGCTTTTTGGGGCTCTGCAGGAATTGCCGTAGAAAAAGAGACAGAGGAGATTAATAATAGACTAAAAATTAAAATTGGGATTAAAATCCGTTTTTTCAAATTTTTTCACCAAAAAAGTTATGTTTATTCATTCTAATTGGTTTAATCTCTTTTCGGAACAATACATCTAGTAAAAGATACATTGTCATGAGCTATAATAATGAAAATCTTACTTATAAGTATTTTTCACCTAATTACGTAATTTTGTTTATACTTAGAAATTAGACCATTCATGAAAGTATGATTACCAAGATTCGATTCTGGTTTTTATCAGGAAAACAACCATATTTTTTTAGATAAATAATTTTTAAAAAGCCAATCAGTGGAAAATGCTTTTAAGAACAGAAAAATTGACAGAATCTCGTACTTTTCCTAATGAATATATTTATTCATGAAGAGATATAATCAATATTAAAGCCAAGTTTTGGGGTTTTATCGAGTGATAACAAAAACAAAAATTGTGTGCACAATAGGGCCAGCATCAGAAAAACCCGCTGTTTTTAAGAAATTAGTCAAAGAAGGAATGGATGTTTGTCGTCTTAATTTCAGCCACGGATCATATGTAGATCACAAGGCACGTTATGAACTTATCAAAGACACTAGTGACGATCTTGCTGTATTAATTGATCTCTGTGGACCAAAAATCAGAACTGGAGAAGTGAAAGAAGGAACTGTTATTAAAACAGGGCAAAAATTTACAATTTCTGCAGATATCAGTGTGGAAGGCAATTCAAAGATTTGTACAACGAATTATCCACCCCTTATAGCGGATGCAAAAGTAGGAAATCACCTAGCAATCGATGATGGGTTACTATTGCTGAAAATTACTAAAAAAACAGAATCTGAGCTAGTTTGCAAAGTATTGAATGGAGGTCCACTTAAATCAAGAAAGGGGATTAATGCTCCAGATGTACCTTTATCATTGTATTTTCCTCTTGAAAAAGACCTACAAGATATTCGTTTTGTCTTGAGAAAACTAGATGCTGATTTTTTCGCAGCTTCTTTTATTCGAAGAAAAGAAGATATCCTCGAAATAAGAAAGTTATTAGATCAAGTGCATTCCCCTATCGGTATTATTAGTAAAATTGAACATCGTGAGGCTATAACCAATTTTGATGAAATACTGGAAGTCTCAGATGGCATTATGGTTGCAAGAGGAGACTTAGGAATAGAAATTCCTACAGAGGAGGTACCTGTTGTACAAAAAAAGTTGATTTCTAAGTGTAACCATATAGGCAAACCAGTCATTGTAGCTACCCAGATGTTAGAGTCAATGATCAATAATCCCCGTCCAACTCGTGCTGAAGCATCAGATGTGAGTAATGCAATCATAGATGGAGCTGATGCCGTCATGTTATCTGGGGAGACTGCAGTTGGTAAATTTCCTGTTGAAGCTGTCCAATATTTGGAGAAAATTGCCAGAGTGTCTGAGGATCATGGATTAGCGCGTCCAATTGGTTATGGTATCGAAAAACCTTCAATAACTGAAGTATTTGGGAGAGCAATTTATCGCATTAGTAAAGAAACCCATTTAGACATTAAGGCTATTCTTACCAATACAAGAAGAGGTTCCACGGCAAGACTTGTAGCCAAATATCGTCCAAAAACTCCAATTATTGCTGGTACTCCTTATCCGTCAAGTAAACGTCAGTTAAATCTAGTTTGGGGTGTGTACCCCATCCAAACTGAAGTGACAAATTCGTCGAACGAATTGAAATATCTATTGGCTAAAGAAGCAAATGAGAGAGGTATTTTAAAACCAGAGGATCAAGTACTGATCATTGGTGGTAGTCTTCTAGGTTTTCCAGCTGAAACGAACTTAATTCAAACAATGAAAGTGGAGGATATTCTTCTATTCGGTCAACAGCTTCGGCAACAAATTACCTAAGCTCCTGAGGACAAAGTCAGTTGACAAATTACAAGCCAATTCATGCTGTAAAAGAGTTGAGGGAAATTGCCACTGATTATTACCAAGAATTAGATCGCGCCGTGAAAGATCTTTCTCAAAAAGTGGCTTGGTGCTCCAGTGTTGGGCCTGCTGAGCTCTTATTAGCCTTTGATTTCAAAGTTTATTATCCAGAAAATCATACAGCAATGCTTGGTTCCACTCGTCAAGCAAATAAGTATATTCCTGTTGCTGTAGCACAAGGGTATTCTCCAGAAATATGTTCATACCTCACAAGTGATATTGGCGCGTTTTTAATGAAAGAGACACCATTAACTAAGGCTTATGGAGTAGAAGAAATTCCGAAACCAGACGTACTCGTATATAACACCAATCAATGTAGGGATGTAAAAGATTGGTTTGCGTTCTATGCCCGAGAATTCAATGTACCGTTGTTGGGAATAGATTCACCTAAGATCATTGATAATGTTGACCAAAGCCACATTGATTATGTAGAGGCACAATATAAGCAATTAACTGACTCACTGGAGAAAGTATCAGAAATTGGTTTTGAGAAAAAGAACTTAGAGACAACCGTTCGTCTCTCACTTGAAACTTCTTTATTATGGACTGAAGTTCTTGAGACTGCTGTAAATATACCTTCCCCCTTATCATTCTTTGATGGATGTATCCATATGCTCCCAGCTGTCGTAATGAGAGGTGAACAGGTTGCAGTGGACTATTATAAATTATTGAGGCAAGAACTTGTAGAACGAGTAGAAAATAGGATTGCTGCCGTTGAAAACGAAAAATATCGCTTATATTGGGATGGAATGCCAATTTGGGGTAAGTTGAGAGCATTGTCAGAGCAATTTATAGAATTACAAACATGTATTGTCGCTTCTACTTATTGTAACAGTTGGATATTCAGTGATTTCAACCCAAATGAACCATTTTCAAGTATGGCTAAAGCATATACAGAACTGTTCATCAATCGTTCTGAGTCACGTAAAGAAAGATATTTATTGGAAATGATTGAGAATTATAAAATAGATGGCATTATCTTTCACAATGCTCGGACGTGCCCTCATAATTCAAACACAAATTATGGTATGCCTAAACGGCTGGAAGAACAAACAAATATACCAAATTTAGTGATCGATGCTGATCTTAATGACTTGAATGTCTATAGTGAAGAACAAACAAAGACAAATATTGAAGCTTTTATAGAACAACTTGCTGGTATTTAAGTAGCTTGTACTTAAAACTGGAACAAATGGAGTCCGAAAGGTGTCTCATCGTTCTCTCTTTGCGGGTATAGATGTTGGATCATCATTCACAAAAGTTGTCTTACTAGATCAAGCAAAGAATATAGTGGGGTCAAATATTCGTTTTTCTGGTACAGATTTACAGAATACTGCAAACGAAGCCCTTAAAGCAGCTATAAAGGGCAATGATCATCTACAGGATATCAAAGGCATAATTGCTACTGGATATGGCAGAAAAAATGTGCAACTAAATGAGAGAGATTTTTCTACAATTACGGAAATTAGTTGTTCAGCTAAAGCGGCGCAATATTATTATCCAGATAGGAACCTCTCTATTGTTGATATCGGTGGCCAAGATACCAAAATCATTAAAACGCGCGGTGGGAGACGTTCGGGTTTTAAAATGAATCGTAAATGTGCTGCAGGAACTGGAACATTTTTGGAGGAGCTTGCGTTAAAACTACGAGTTCAACCAACTGATTTAGACAAATTAGCGAAAAAATCAACAAATCCAACACCAGTTAGCAGTTATTGTACCGTGTTTGCAGCCACAGAAATCCTAAGTCGTATCAGGGAAGGTGAGCGTCTTGAAGATATGGTTCGAGGAGCCTTTCATTCTATTGTTAAACGAGTGATGGAAATAGACGTCTTAGATAATGAAGTTATTTTGACTGGAGGGGTGATAGCTCATAACCCTACTATTGTTGATATTTTCCGAGAAGAATTGGGCATAAATGTTTCCGTTCCTCCCTCTCCTCAGTTATTTGTTGCTTTAGGTGCAGCTCTCTACGCTTTGGAAGGAAAGTAATCCACTTTTTTGGATATTTGGATTTGGTTCCTCTGCATTGCGAAATATTCCGTGAAAGGTAGACATATAAAAAGACAAGTCTTTGATCTTGTGAAAGCGAATTTTTGTAACACAAATCAGGAGAAAATTAAAATGGCTCAAAAAATGAATATGGATCGTCGATCTGATCCTACACAAGTAATGGTATCAACTACTGATGGAATCCCAGGGTTTGAAATTGTACAATATCTTGGGATAGCTTTTGGAATAACCATTAGATCACGAGGCCTTGGTGGTCGATGCATCGGAGGTTGCGAAGCCTGTTTTGGAGGAGAAGTAACAGCTTATACACAAGGTGCTATTGAAGCCCGTAATGATGCGATATACCGATTATGCGCAGATGTGGCAGAACGAGGTGGAAATGGCGTAATTGGTGTTAAGGTTGATTCCTCACGGTCTGGACAAGACGGATCGATGACAGATATTGTAGCATATGGGACAGCGGTACGAGTTAGACCAAAAGGATAAATGAAAACAACGATGCGGGAATTTATTCTATCAACAAACAGATTTATGAGGCTAATACCTAGAAATCATCGGGTATATTTTTTCAAGCGGTACCTTCAATTGTTACTCCCTTTTCACTTTTCCCACCATCCTTTATGCTCAAACTACCAACAAGAAGTGTTCCATGTCCATAGCTGGTTCATTTGTCGAGGATGCACTTGGACATATGGTTCAACATTAATCGCGCTTATGGTAACTGCATTCTTTAATCCTTTCAGCAATTTTTCGTTATTTGAGGGTTTTTTAATTGTTTTAGGAATCACGAGCCCAACTTGGCTTGGATTGCTTCATTCTTTTCAGAATCGAAAGATCAAAGATCTCATTAGAATCTCTTTGGGTCTTGGATGGGGAATTGCACTAGCAGAACTTTGGTTGCAACCTTTGTGGATTGACAAAATAGTAATATTTTTATTTATTATCGCAGTTTGGTTTATTTTTCAAAGAATCAGGCGTTCCCAAACTAGTAAACGAGACATTATCTTGTGTGAAAATTGCACAGAACTTAATAGTTCTGCTTGTTCTGGTTTTAAAAGACAATTTGAGGCCGAACGACTTTATAGTCGTGAAATTAGTGATTTTATGCAACAAAAGTTAAGCTGGAACGAAATTGAGAAAACATTGCAACACCGGCATGCTTCCCAGATTGAGAATTAATGATTTACTCAAAGAAAAACGATCTTCGAGAGAAGACATAACTATAAAGACCTTAAGAAGCAAGGCAAAAAAGCATAAATAATTCTATTAGTATTCTAGTGCAAACATCTCAGTAAATAGTTCAATGTCCTTGAAATGATTCCTATAGAACGTAATAGAAAGTTGAGGATCGAAACTTGACAGAAGAAGATTATAAAGTTGCTATTATCGGAGCAGGCCCATCAGGAGGCATTTTAGGTTCTTTTCTAGCAAAAAAGAATGTTGATGTCACTTTAGTAGATATTTGGAAAGCTCACATGGAAGCTATCCAAAAATATGGTTTACAGATTATTGGGGCTGCAACTATCACAGCTCAGTTTGATGCTGATCATTTAAAATTATCAGTTTCGGAATTAAAGGATACTGACGTGAACCTCGTTATCATTTCAGTTAAAACCCCATACTTAACACAAGTTGTACAAGATTTAAAACAAGTCATCTCTGGAGATACCGATGTAGTTAGTCATCAGAACGGATTCGGGACAGAGGCAGTAATCGCTGAAGCATTTGGAGAAGAAAGAGCGTTTCGCAATGTGATTAACTTTGCGGGGAATGTTTTAAGACCAGGTATAATCGATATGACTTTTTTTAATCCTCCAAACTTTATTGGAGCAGTTTCACCGAAAAGTCGAGATAAGGCACGAGCTATTGCAAAACTAATATCCTCAGATGATTTCGCAACAGAATTTGTGGAAGAAATTCAACCTGCAGTGTGGAAGAAGGTGATATTAAATGCCTCTCTTGCGCCTGTATGTGCTATCACTGGCCAGACAATGAAAGAGGCAATGGACTTCAAAGATACTTATAATATCGCCAGTAAAATTATTAAAGAGGGAATTGCTGTCACAAAAGCTCTGGGAATTTCTTTTGGAGCAGATTTTCATGATGTTTGTATGGGTTACATATCCAAGGGAGGCCATCATAAACCGAGCATGTTGATAGATATTGAGAATCGAAGCCCAACAGAAATAGCTTTCTTAAATGGGAAGATTGTTGAGCTTGGAAAGCAATATGATATTCCTGTACCTTATAATGAAGCAACTGTGACTTATGTACGCGGTTTGGAGTCGAAGTATCAACAACCTCGTGGAGACCAGGGAAAAAAGTCGTAGTTTGATTTTTTTCTTAATGAAAATAACATACTCGTTAAAGTATAATTTCATTTTTCAAGAACTATTTTCACAATATCAGCGTCCCGAAGAACATGACGTAAGCCTACTTTCTGGCCAGGAAACCTAGCTGAACTACCCCAAATATTGGCAAAACGAAAATCGTTTTTGAAACGACGGTGAAGCTTCATACAGATATCTTCAACCATTGAACCTGTTGAAACAATCATCGGTTCATCCATATCAGCTTTTTCTCCAGGTTTGCGCAGGAAAATTCGCATTAGTCCAACTTTCTCGACAATGATCTCTTTAAGATCATCTAAACCTTGTCCTAATTCAGCTGAAATAGCAACAATTTTTCGCCCAATTTGCTTTTCAAGACGCGGTAATTCTTCTTCATTAACCAAATCCATCTTATTGACAACAATTAACGAGGGAATGTATCGACGGTTATCAGCTACTGCATCAATGATCTGATCAATAGTCAAATCAGGATCATTTGGTAGGTAAACATCAGCATTAATGATTCGATAAGCACGGAAAATATTCGCAATTTCTGTGTCCGATAAACCATATCTGAAACCAGAAATGTTAATCCCACCAAAATTACGACGAATAATCTTAATCCGCAGAGAGGATTGATCTAAACGGATATTTGCTTTCCAAAGTTCGTTAAATATTTTAGTAAGATGGTCAGGACGGCGAACGTCAAGAAGGATAACGATAAGGTTTGCATTTCGTACTGCAGCAAAGACCTCACGCCCTCGGCCTTTTCCTGATGCCCCACCCTCAATAACACCAGGTAGATCAATGATTTGAATCCTCGCTCCTTTATATTTGCCATCATATTCCATCATACCAGGAATAGCATCAATAGTAGTAAAATCATAAGCACCAACCTTACTATCCTTATTAGTAATGGCATTAAGTAAAGTAGACTTACCTACGGATGGAAAACCGAGAAGGATGACCGTTGCATCACCATGTTTCCTAATCGAAAACCCTGATCCCTTTTTCTTCGATTTCATCGCCCGTTCAACGAGTTCGGATCGAAGTTGAGCAATTTGAGCGCGCAGAGTCCCAAAATGAGCCTCAGTTGCTTTATTATACTTCATTTT
>JAEOTU010000214.1 GCA_016839665.1 Candidatus Hodarchaeota archaeon | reverse complement strand
TCCAATGACACAAAGTAGGAATTTCGATACTGGAGGAGTTCCAGAATATAAGAATGTAGTGATTACAAAAGACTTGGCTACTAAATTTAATGTCAAAAAGGGAGGATTTCTAAAAATAATAGATATTAATGATAATGTCCAACCTTTAGAAGTTGAGAACATACTCTATGAATTCACTGGTGGTCGATTATATACCTCAATTGACACTGCTCGATGGTTGGCTGGGATTGACGATACAGATTATGCAAACGGTATATATATTCATACGACTAATTCAGGGCAAATTGAAGAAGCACTTTCTGAGAATCCGAATGTCCAAGAAATAGTCATCAAAAGCGAACTGGAGAAATCTGTAAAAGAAGGAATGACAATAGGATACTCATTTCTTATCGGGGGAATGTCAGCAGGATTAATTGTAGGCGTAGCTATTGCTGTTTCAGTCGTTTCAATTTCTATCTCAGAAAGAAAATATGATTTTGTTAACTTTCGTGCGTTAGGAGTTTCAAACCGAGAGATTTTCGGAACTGTGTTGTTAGAGTTAATCATTGCGAGTCTTAGTGGTATTTTTATTGGATTCTTCACTGGTACTTTTTTAGCGAATTTCATCTTTGAGTGGGCAGCTGAATATGGAGTTGTATTTGTATTGGAAATCAGTCCCTTAAGCGTTATCTTATCAGTTTTGAATGTTTTTTTTGGCATTGTCTTAGCCACTTATCTCTCACTCCGATCACTATTCCAGACATCTATCTCAGAAGAGACAGTAAGTAGAATCATTGGATAAGATCTGCTTTCTGCATCTTTCTCTTTTTCCACTTTTAGATTATCTTTTACCCCTTTGTAAATGTTTAAATATTGCCATTTGCGGAAGTTACGCAAATATATATTCAGTACATGAAGGAATCATTGTCTGATAATGTGGTGAGAATACGAGAACTCTGACTCAATTTGACATATCTTTAAAATGGAAATCACCTTTAAAATCCAAATATCTTGCGTTTCTTATTATTTTCTTAATAACTCTTTCATTATCTCCTATAAAATTCCCTTTACTGAGCATAGAGTGTTTTACTATACCTCAAAGGACGAAGAATCAGTCCACATCTAGAACATCAATAGATCTTCTCACAACACAAATAGATAGTAATAATCCAATTAATACTCATGTCTATTTTGTCCATGGTTATAATGGAAAGAATTCGCAATTTGATGATTTGGTAACTTATCTAATGGGTAAGAATTTACTTGATCGTTATGCGTCATATCAGTACTTTGATTATTTTGAAAGGGGCCAATCTGAGGGGCTAACTAAGCATGAGATCCATGAGAAATACAATATCTCCGATTATGCAAATGATTTCTGTATGAAACTTGCTAATGAGCACCATTCTGAAGCACAGATTGATATTGTTGCCCACAGCCTTGGGGGTTTGATAACAAGGGAGATGCTTCGCCTTTATCGAGAACAGTTAGAAAATCAGGGAATTAATATCTCAAGAGTAATAACCTTAGGCACCCCTCATACAGGTATCCAATTTGTTAATGTACCGTTATTGGAAGTTATAGATGCATTTTTTGGAGATAGATGGTATAGTCCGATACTTAATTCAATAGATCCAAGTAGTTCTTTTCTTCGAACACTAAACACTGATCCTGGTAATTATTCAGAAGGAATTGAATGGTATACAATTGCTGGAATATGTAATCATCCTATCGCATTTCTTGCCCAAGGACTTCTGGGAGGGATTCATGATGGATTAATCGAATTTCATAGTGCTTCTGCTGAAAATAGATTTTCTAATATTTTCTCATCGCTCGCCATTCAAGTAGATCTACCGTTATTCACACGGACTAAGGTGGTTTTAAATGGTGTTGGTCATGACCAGCTAATCAATGATCCTCATCATCAAAAATCCTATTCATACTTAGATGATTGGCTACAAGGAGAAAAGTATTCCGAGGAAGACAACCTAAGCAAAGATTGTCAGCCAAATTAATTTTCTTGGGAATTTATCCAAAAAACTTCTCCACGCAATTTGGGCACAAAATTATACTTTCAAGTTCTGTTCGCTTGATTTGGTGAGTATGAATCTTGCATATTAGGTTTTTACAGATATTGCATGATACTTGGGCTCCGTGAGTGCGACAGATGTAGCAATACTCTCGAATGGCTGGACCAGTTTTTCCCAAAGTTGGAAATAAGCGGGATTCAACGGCATCAATAACGTTTTTAGGGATACCAGTCCCAGAGAGATCTTCTCTTAGTATTCGCCAAGTTTCAATAGTTAGATTCTTTTTTGTCCAAACATCTAGCCGATCAACCAGATTAGATGTAGCCAAATGTTCAATAAGTCTTTCTGGATAAAGTTTAACAGCAGGAATAATAAAAAACTGTTTTCTCCCATCGAGAATCAATCCCTTTTCATATATAATGTTAGCATTGATCATAATTTTTAAGTGATGGTTCAGACTCGCACGACTAAGTTCAAATTTCTTGGCTAGTTCACTTTTAGATACAAAAATTTTCTTTAGAATATGATCGTAGAGTTCTAAACGTCTTTCATTATCTAATGCCTCAAAAATTGATTTGTATTCTTTCAGACCCATCTCATTTTATTGATAATTTCTGAAGAATTAATAAATTTATCATTTGTAACATTTTCTTGAGGAGAAATTCTGCGAATTACAGATCTCTTTCGTTCATCACGATTTCAAGAGAAAAAGTGCAGGAAGCATAAACCTTATTTTTTAAACCTAATGGATCTTCTTGAGAGTTCGATGTTATTATCCTTCAAATTTCTGTTAGAATTCATCATTAAGAGTATTTATAAGAATATTCTGCGGTCATCGACCATTGTTGTCACGACTATACTGGTTCTGAGTAGTACTATTGCTATGTTAGGTTGGATTGAAGTTTCACCAGATTTGGTTGTCGAAAAGACTTTCAAAAGTCATGGTTATGAACTTCAGGTGTCTCAAATCTTTCACAATCCAAATGCTTTTTCAACACTTCAATGGTATCTAGAAACGGAACCCCTTGTTGAGTCTGTTGCTGTTATTCATAAATCAATGTTTCTCTATAATTTGAATTATCGAAGTCCAGGATTCAATGTACTTAGTCCAACAGACCCTTTCGATTTCTATATTACCACAGATTTGACTCGATTTGTAGATGGGGTTTATTTTGTCCCGCCAGACTATATTAAAAACATTGAACCATTGCTACAATTTGAACCAGGGAGTCAAATCACATTTAATGAGGATAACTCTGGCATAATAATTTCACGTCGTATGTTAAATCTGTTAGAGGAAACTTGTGAGCATGATTATCAGGTAGGTGATCCAATTGAGTTCTCTGCGTCTCGAGATTATCTACCAGATGGTTTCACGAATTTGGGAGCATTATACCCGCTTGCTTTTGAAAATATGAGGATTAGTGCAATTTATGATCGCATCCCAACAGGATTAAATCAATTAGAATATACTTTCTATCAAGAAACCCTGGGTGATGGGTTATTTGTCTCCCATGAATTACTTAATGCAAGTGATGTAGAGTTTATGGAATCTAATGGGTTCTTTCCTAGACTATTTGTAAGAACGGATAGACAAAAAGCAGCTCAACTCGGTTCCCTGTCAAAGATAGTACCTGAAATTGAATATATGGGTGCTCGTATTGCTCAACAGGGTTTTTTTAGAGTATATGCTCAAAATGAGGAAGTAAATTCTCTATTGCATTATTATGAACAATCCCGCTTAGTTATTTCGCTCCTCCTCCTTCCCCTTGTGATTCTATCAGAGGTTCTATTCTTAGTATTGGTAAGAAGATTAGCAGATGATCAAATGTTTCAAAAGCTGCAATATTTACGGTTACGAGGCACAATAGATCGTCAGATCTTATTCGTTGAATTCGGACAATTCTTTATTTTGACTTTGATTGGCACTTTTGGCGGGATCTTCTCAGGATTTATTTTTATCGATGTGTTAATGAGTACATCAGGTTTTTTAGATTTTTCGCAACTTCTTCCTTCTCTAGGATCAGGAGTTCAGTTAATATTGAATTCTAGGGCATTGATGACCGTCGTAGGAGTTATTATTCTGACTTTCATAAATTTTGCGTATTTTTCATTCCGTTTTCTTACTCTTCTCACGAATTTACAACGTTTGGAAGGGACTAAGCCGTCCAGTAGGATGTTTTCTAGAAAATCTTTCGGAAAAAACTCATTATTCTTTCTAATCGGTGTTCTAGCGCTTTTTGCAATCTTCCCGCTTGTTTCTCCAGTTATTCTCAAAGAGTTAGGAGTTTTAGGTATTTCATTCCAACTAGTTCCATTGGTCTTGGTAATTGTAATGAGTTTATGGATTCTAATCTCATTTTTTTCACCGCAATATATATTACAATTTTTGGAATCGTTTTTGGGAACTTTAAATATATTCAAAAATCCACGTAGAAAATTGACTTGGCTAAGTTTGTTCAGACGAAAATCTCAATATCTGAGCTTAATGGCATTATTAGCCTTAACTGTTAGTTTAACAGGATTCTCACTAATTTACTTCCAGAGCCTCCATGAAAATGGTGTAAAAAATGCTGATTATCTTATCGGAGGTGATCTAAAAGTCCTACTAGATCCAGAAATCAATATGAATTTATTTACAAGACAGGTTGAACAAATTGAGGGTGTCGAAAGCTGCGTTGGATTCTTGCAATATCAAATTCTTACACCTGCGAAATACGCATTCCTTTTAGTAGGTATCAATCCAGAAACATACGACAATATTTGTCCGATTGAGGAAGCTTCAATCGCATTTGGCCCTCCTCCCAAAGAACTTTGGTCAATTATATCAAATTATAGTAGGTATAATTCTATTATTGTTAGTAGCAAGATCACGGAGATCTTTCAATGGGAAATTGGTTCTACGATTGAGACATTTGGGTTTACTGGACATAATACTGAATATGACCTCACAATCAGAGCCATCATTGATTCCGCTCCGGGGATAGGACCGCTATATCTCTCTGACCAGAAAATAGGTACTTTTGATTTTGGAGGATATGCAATTGTCCATGAGGACTTGTTGCTAGATTTTGACATTGATGCAGCAAGCACATTCCTTGTTCGATTACAATCTGATTCTAGTTCTATTAATTCCATAATTGAAGAAATTAGGGGATTGAATCCTGCTGTTCGTGGAGTGTTTACTTCTTCATACGTCCTTCAATCCAATCAAAATTTTCTCCAACTTGCTGGTGTCCAAGGAATTTTAACTTTAAACTGCCTTGGAGCAATATTCATCTGTTTACTTGGGATCTCCACCTTTTACCAAACATTATTAGACGAACGTCTCACGGAATTTGCCATGTTTCTATCTTTAGGTGCAACTCAAAGAAAAATCATGAAACTTGTGTTCAAGGAATCAGGTGTGTTATCTATAATCAGTTTGAGTGTTGGAGTAATTACTGGAGTTTTATTTGGCGTAAGTTTTCTCATTACATCTCGTGGAGTTACAGTCTCCCCTTACAATGCTTTTCGACTTGATTTAGTTGTACCACCATTCTTACTATTTCTTGCTGTTGTCCTAATCCTTGGTTTTGTACTCATCGTGAATCTCACTCGCCTTAGGAGAATATCAACATTCGAAATTGCGAGTATCCTAAGAGGAGAATAATCTCTTATTGGATCTTTTGATTACCGCTTAGCGATAGCAAAGAACATAGAATAGGCTCACTACTCCTCTAATAATGTGATAGGATGATTCCCCCTCCTTCTTTTCATATTATGATCAAATCACGCGGTCCAGTTTGTAATCTGGAGTGTTCTTATTGCTATTATCTATCAAAACAAAATCTCTATCCTAATAGTAACTTTCTAATGAAAGAGAAGACATTAAAGGAATTTACTCGTCAATAGAAACCAGCCTGTGATGAAGATTATGGAATATTTAAAAAAAAATAATGCAATTTAAAACTCCTGGTAAAGTCCAATTATAAAATGATATAAATTCATAAGAATTTTTGTTTAAAAAGTAGATTTTTAGCTGTTTTAAAGTAGCGTGATTTGTCCTTTGAATAGACGATGTATTTCTTTTATAATAATTCTTAGTACTTTATTGATACCATTAACTGCTCATTCATTGAATTTCAATAGTTCAAATCGAGAATTTATTAGCAAAAATATCGATCCCATACAATTAATAGATAATCTCTCATTTATTCAAAAAATCCCAATGAACTCCAAAATGAATCAACAGGAATTTGATCAAACTATCCAATGGAACAATACTGATATTGTGATAAATGAATCATTATACTTTTCTCCTTCAACTTCTATTGTAATAAATTCATGTAATATTTCATTATTAGCCAATAACAACACTGTTTTTACTTGGGGATTAGGCTCTGGTTCCCAATTGGAAATTCATAACTCAAAGATTTTCAGAAATAGTAATTCAACAACGGCTTGTTATATCCAAATTATAGGGGGATCAGTAATTATCACAAATTCTACAGTTTCAGATTTAGGGAGAAGAGGAACTCCAGGTTTTTCTGTGATAAATTCCGCTGTACTTGTGGAAAATTCAAATTTTCTACAAGGTTTTACAGGATTCTATTTTATGGATTGTTATTGGTTGAAAATATCAAATTGTTACTTTAAGGAGAATATATACAATGGGATAATCGGGGAATCTTCGGAATCCATCTTAATCGTAAATTCTTCTTTTGAATCGCACCCTGGCCCTGCAGTCTTGTTAAAAAGGTGTGAAGATGTGAATATAAGTTTTTCTCAGTTTTCTGATGTCTATTACGCAACAGAATTTCAATCCTGCAATTATACAACTTTTCTCAATAATTCTGTCAAACACTTTGGAACTGGGGTTAAGATCCAAAATGCAAACGGGGACTATAGAATTCATGAAAATACCTTGATTTCAAACAACTCGTTCTACAATGGTACTGGTACTGCTATTTATATTGACGGAGAGGCTTCGAGAGGAAGTGATATTTTTTTCCAGCAATTTCTAACATTTCAAAGGGCTTTTGTCTTAGACAATAATATTACTCAAATAGATGGATATGCTATTAAATTTACTGGAGAATTTCTTTATGCGGCACGTAACTCTATAACAATCGCAAAAGGGGGGATTTATTGTGGGGAGATATCCCAATGGCTTTGGTACCCTGCATATTATCTATACATCAGGTTTAATCAAATAACTCACATCGAGGAATTTGGAATAAAATACAATGATTATTCTACTACCTATTTTGAAATTCTCTCAAACAATATTTCCCATTCCAATGGGATGGGTATTTCATTTTATGGACGGGTAGGAGGTACTGATTCGCCTGCAATAATTGTTGGAAATATCATCAATAACACGGTAGGGGCAGGTATCGATGGTCAAGCCGTTAGAACTCTGGGAGGTAATTATCGTGGACATTTCTTAAACGTAAATATCTTTAAAAACGCTTTTTTGAATTGTCAAGGAGGTTATTCGAGATTTGACGTTACAGGATACAGTGTCCTTCAGGTTAATATGGATAACGGCAAGTGGGGGAACTATTGGGATGAAAAGCAGTTTAGTGATCAGGATAGCAACATGATAGGTGATAATTATTTTTCCGCATCAATTGATTGGGGTCTTGTTGATAGAGCTCCTCTTCTTTCACTAGATCTGTTAAAGGAAGAAACAATAGGGAGTACACATCCACGAGATCTTACAATTGTACAAAATGAGAATAAGACAGTGCAGTGGTCTATCAGTCCAGGTACAGAGGTTGAGATATTCGTTGATGATGAATTAGTGAACTTCACAATTAATTCAACAATAGTTACTGTAGAATTATTAGATCTACACCTATCCGTTGGAACACATAATATTACTTTACTCTTAAACTCAACATCGGAAAATTCATCTTTATTGTATCATGATCTTGTCTGGGTGCATGTTGATGCGGATCTTAGTTGGATGGATGACATAGTTATTATTTTTCAAATAGTATTCGTAATAATTATCGCCTTAGCTTTCGGAACAGCGATATATATCCGCCAAATTATGAAAAGGCGTGTATTTCGAAAGCAATTTGCTGTGGAATTTCGTGGGATAATCGATCTCTCCCAAGTAGAGGAAGATTTCAACACTCCAAGAAATCATGAAAAATAAAGGATCTGAGAAGAATATAGTAAAAGGATTAAGTCTGAATGGTTCGGAAAAATGTGATCTTAACTTTGTACACCAAAAGAAATGCCCATATAATTCATTTTTGCCTATTTACTTTTCTTTTACTCTTTTTCAGCTTTAAAAATTCAAATATAAAAGATTCTTTTCTAAATGAAGATCTCATTGATTCTGAAACTGTTTGTTCTCTCCCTGATTTGATAACGCATACAGTTATCCCAAAATCTACTAAATCAGAAGCACAAAATTATGATCTCACAATCCAGTGGAATAAGACAAATTTTGAAATCAACAACTCAATATCCTTCCCCTCTTCAACATCAGTAACTATAGATTCTTGTAACATTTCATTTTTGGCGACAAACAGTACAGCTCTTACCTGGGAAATTGGAACTGGTTCTAGGTTGGAAATACACAATTCTAATCTCTTCAGGAATAAGAGTTCTGCAGCACCTTGCCTTATCCGCTTTTTAGGAGGGACGATTATAGTCTCAAATAGCACATTCTCGGATTTCGGTCAAAGAGGTTCTTCAGGTTTCTTAATTAGTAATTCTGCTGTAGTTATTGAAGGATCCAAATTTCTACAAGGGTATACAGGGATTGATATACGTGATTGTTATTGGGTGAATGTCTCGAATAACTTTTTTATAAAAAACATCTATGATGGAATAATAGGAAGGTCTTCTAATAATCTATTTTTTATCAACAATTCTTTTTACTCCCATCCTGGTTCAGGGATTTCTTTAAAGAGCTGCAATAACATTAATGTCAGCTATTCCTACTTCTCGGGGCAAAAAACATATGCAATAGAATTTCAATCATGTAGTCATACTTTTGTTGGTGATAATTCAGTCGAACACTTTGGAACTGGGGTCAAATGGGATAATGAGCCAGGGAACCTAGAGCTCTATGAGGATATTATTATTTCAAACAATTCTCTTTTTAATGGGACAGCAGACGGTATTTATATCAAGGGAGTAGGAAGATATTTTGATCCGTTTCAGTATAATCCGTTCGTATTAACATTTGGTGGATGTGGAATTATTGACTGTGATATCATTCAAATGGGGAGATATGGAATTTACTTAAGTGGATATAGCCTTTATGCTGCACGCAATACAATACGAGGATCATTAGGTGGAATACGCTGTGGAGAAATAGTAACTGCAGTGGACTATTACCCAGCTTTCGATATTTCTCTCATAAACAATACAATATCTTATGTCAAAGAATTTGGAATTAAGTATGATGATTTGACAACAACCGAGTTTGAATTTGTCTCAAATAACATCACCCATTCCAATGGGAAGGGCATCTCATTTTATGGACGGGTGGGAGGAACTGAGTTACCTGCAATAATTGTTGGAAATATCATTAATGGAACTGCAGGAGCAGCTATCGATGGCCAAGCCGTTATATCTCTAGGAAACAACTATTACGGGCATTTCTTAAACGTAAATATATACAAGAATGCTTTTTTAAATTGTCAAGGAGGATATTCAAGATTTGACGTGGTGGGATACAGTGTCCTTCAGGTAAATTTAGATAATGGCAAGTGGGGAAATTATTGGGATGGAAAGCAATTTAACGATCAGGATAACAATATGGTAGGTGATAATTATTTTTCCGCTTCAGTTGATTGGGGCCTCGTTGATAGAGCTCCTCTTCTTTCACTTGATCTGTTAAAGGAAGAAACAATAGGAAGTACACATCCACGAGATCTCACAGTTGTTCAGAATGAGAATCAAACTATAGAGTGGTCAATAAGTCCAGGAACAGAGGTGGGGGTTTTCCTTGATGGCCAGCCAGTGAATTACAACATCAATTCAAGTTTGGTCACCATTAACCTATTGGATCTTCGATTATCTGTTGGAACTCATAACGTTACATTGCAGTTAAATTCAACAGTAGAAAATTCATCGTTGTTATATTGTGATCTTGTCTGGTTACATGTTGATGCTGATCTCAGTTGGATGAATGACCTCATTACTATTATTCAATTGATATTCGTAGTAATTATCGCCTTAGCATTCGGAACAGCGATGTATATTCGCCAGATTATGAAAAGGCGTGTTTTTCGAAAGCAATTTGCCGTGGAATTTCGTGGGATAATCGATATTTCTGAAGCAGCGAATAATTTACGAGAGGAAAGAGAACTTGAAAGGAAGTAATATAGAAACACAGGAACAAGTACAAGAAGAAATTCAAAAGCATCTTAGTATCTCTGGCAGTATTGCACTTGATACAGGTTTACTTCTCGAATTCTTTACAAATGGACCTCTGGCTGAATTAGTAACAGAGGAGATTTTCAATAATTCGGAAGTAAAGACAATATACATTCATGATTATACTATAACTGAATTATTCTCTGTAATCTGTAAACAAAAAGGGGTTGACTTTGCTGAGGAAGCTGTAGAGGAGCTAATGAAATTCACCAAGGTTGTTTCAACGAATAAATTACGATATATCGCAGGAGAATTCAAAGCTAAACGAAACTTGTCAATGTCTGATTGCTTTTCGTTATCAATCTCAAAACGATATAAGATTCCCGTTCTCTTTAAGAAAAAACAAGATCTTGAAGTAGAAATGAAGAAAAGACCCTTTGAAATGTACAATAAGATAGATGTTATTTCAATTGACCCAGAAATTATCAAAGCGCAGAAGAATAGTGATGACTCCTTCTCAGAAAATTAACGCTCTTTCTGAAATGTCAGTAATAATTTCCCCCAGATACGGATGATTCGCTCATCTTGAGTTAAGTCGTCTAACGTCTCCTCATCACCAACAAAACTGTCTAAGAGGGCTGCAGCACTTAATTGGTTTAGTCGAGATTCATGGTATTGAAGAAGCTCCTCAATTAGCAATTTTTTTAACCCACTACTCATGTCATTCAGGATTGAATATGGTGTGAGAAATAATTCCTTCTGAAACTGTTTTTGTAGTAATAGATCTGAAATTAAACCTGTGTCAATACACATAAAGTAATTCTTACCGAAAACAAACCGGAGTTTATGAATTTCGGTTGTTCCAAACGAAATGAACTTTGGTTTCGAGTCAAATAGTGACTGAATAAATCCTACTATAGCTGCGAAGAACCCTCCCCAGATTCCTAGATTTGTAAGGGAACCAAATGAAAAAGGGATATCAAATCCTTCAAGATTAGCAATCATTGCCCATCCTCTCTCTGTAGCAATATAACTCGACTTTTCCGCGTGCTTACGAAGATAAAAATGAAGGAGCATACAATCTTGGAAAGAGAGTATGGAGAAGTTACTTCCCGCTTTACCAATAATGGAATCAATGACGCCCTCATCCTGATACCGCTCATTAATGTCAAGAATTATCCCCCGAAACTCATTTTCGATATCTTCCTTGGTATCTGAGTCCGCATCCATAATCATATTTGAGTATAAGACAGATGCTTGACCTACCAGAACAGCCATCATTATATCTGAAATATCTTCTGGAATTCCTCCTTCTGCATCAATTAATAACAGAGTTACAGCAGGATCAGAAATAATCAGAAAGAATTGGTCCTGGAGCGAAATAATAAAAATTTCAGAGGCCTTCAAGCCTGCTCTTCCTTTTCGTTCGAAATTGATACTAGCGATCCCTTCACCAAATAATTCTTTACCCAGATTTCCTAACCCCATCAAAAAATTTGATACAACTTCAAGGAATTCAGGACTAGGATCACCAAATGTCCATTTTATTTCAGTACCCTCGACAAAAATAGCCCAATGCTCTTGTACCGATTTCATAGCTATACCATCTTAATCGTTCGGATCATATAAAAGAATAAAGGATTATTAAACCCCACAATTGGTTCTGCTAAATATTTATAGCATAGAAAATGTCATTGAAGTCAAATTTTCTACGTTTTCTGATTTAACTTAACCAATTTTTACAAGCGATAAAAGCTTATCCGAACAATTTTTCTCTTTGAAACTTGTTTTTCGTTGGAACTAAAACAAAAATTCAGTTAGAATTAATACAAAAAGACAATTCAAGATAGGGATAGTGCTCCTCATCCCCACTTGACTGCTAACTACTGCAGTTCTTTCTTCTTCTAGGAGTTATTTATCCCTACAATAAAAACTTACCTCGATGGAGATATATAAACCCTTCAACCAGTGCAGGAGTTTAAATATTCTTTATCACATGCAAGAGGTTTAAAAGAATTTCAATCAGTGCATCAACGCTAATTTCGATGAATGGACAGTAAACAAGGTAAAATTCCAACCTAGTGATTTAAATTTCTGCAAGATTCTAAGTTAATCTTGGGCATATTCTGTTGAGATAGTTAACCAAAAAGGGATTGTAAATATTAATAGATAGAAAGGAGTTACTACTAAGATGTAGTTAGGTAGATTTCCCCAGTCTGTAGGAAAGTTGGTAAGAAATCTAATTAGGATAATAAATACAACTTGCAAAGCAAACAATCCAAGGGAAATAATGAAAAATCCTGTAACTCCGCGTTTAATATTAGATGAAGAATGTTTCTTTAAAATTTCCACCCAATCTGATGAATATTTCGTATCTAAAAGCCTATAAATTACGTAAACTATTGTAGTTAATCCTACAATGATAGAAATGATGTTTAACAAGAAATAGACAATTAGAAAGAATTGATTTTCAAGGGTCACCCCTAGAAAAGCTACTAAATAATGAAATTGCCAACCAAGAAAAAATAGAATTGGAAAGATAATATTTCGAGCCAAAACGTAAATAGCTCCTGCAAAAATTCCATAAACCAAGTTTAACGAGAATCCCCACAGTATAACTGACAATAAATTCTCCTGAGGGTGATAAAGATACTTTATAACATATACTGGAAAATCTATGAAACATTGTCCAAGAGCAGAAAGCAAAACAGCATAAACAGGAGACAACCCGCGATCTTCCAATAGTGGAATGATCGTTCTTCGATATATTATTTCCACAAATATGGCAATACTGACCAAAGATAACGTAAAAAGAACCAGATAAATAGGGTTGATGAATTCTTCAAACGTTGTAACACCCGTGGGAGGATCTTCAACTACCTCTAAACCAGAAAGCGGAAAAATCCATGTTAAGATCATATAAATTAAAATAGCTACGCAAAATAGTAACCCAGACAACACAAAACTATTACGATTTAATTTTTTAAATTCAGCATCTCGGGTTTTAAGTCTTGGAATGATTATATAGTAGAAAAAAACACAAATGAGGAGGTAACCAAAACTACTTAATAACAGATCAAGCATTTCATAATTAATTTCAGGATCCAAGTCCATAATTGTTATTTCTAAGTAAACTATTGGCCACATGATGAAATTGAAAAAGAAATAAGCTGCTGCTACGATTACAGCAGGAGTAAAAAAATTAAGGAAAGAATTTTCAATCTCAATAATTTTGAGCTTTCTCATGCATATCTCCAAATATTCCATATTTTTGGTATTTTCCATCCAGTCCTGATGGTATTAACCAAAACTTACTGTTTATGGACTTTCTGACTCCATTCCAAAAAGGTTTTCCAACTTTTCTTTGATAATAAAATAATCCCTTGTTTTAAGCTTTTTCTTTTCCTCCTTTCTTTCTTCCCACCCAATTATTCCCACTTCTTCCAGTCTTTTTATATGATGATGTATTGTTGTTTTCCCTTTGTTTAATGCTTCGCTTAATTGTTTTAATGTCAATTTTTCATTAGTCATTAAGTACACAAATATTTTCATTCTGCTTTCATCTTTAAGCTGCTTAAAGATTGCGTCTTCTTCGCCTTTATCTGACCTTTTCTCTGGCAAAAATTCCCCTTCTTTACAAAATATAACTTATCTAAATATTTACAATTTTTTAAGGATATTTTAAATGAATAGTATATACGAAAAAGGTTATTTATTGAATATTTTAAGTTATATTTAAATGATCGCATGTGTGAAAAAGATTTCATACTATATTCTATATTTTATTTCATACAATAAAAAATAATGGATCAAAAGAATTTATCTATACTTGAAAACCAATATTTTTAAATACTATACTTTCTATTATAGTATATACGATTAGCAAATTTCCTCTGAAATTATAGAATATTATCGGCTTTAAAAGAAATTTAATTGGTACGATAAGTATTGTTGATCAAAATGTTGATGGAACAGTTTATTAAAAATCCAGAAATTGAAAAATTGACCCTCGAAGTTGTTACAAAATATTTCGACTCTACACTCGAACAAAAGGAACCCTACCAGATTTATTTCTATCTAGGTTATGAACTGGAGGAAAAGGGGAAACTGATTGAGGCGTTAGAATTTTTCAAGAAATCTTTAGAGCTCAAACCGAATAATGCTAAAACTTGGCTTAATATAGGTGCTGTTCTAGCAAAATTGAATAACAATGAGTTAGCTCTGAATTCTATTGAGAAGGCTATTGAAATAAGGCCAAATTACGATGTGGCTTGGTTTAATAAAGGATTGGTACTGAAACATTTAGGCAACTTTCAGGATGCTATTGATGCATTTAATGAAGTAATCAGAATTAATCCTTCATTTTTCGATGCTCATTACAATAAGAGTCAAATTTTGGTCGATCTTGGTTATTATTTGGAAGCGTTGGAAGCTACAATTCATGCAACCGCTATTAATCCAGACCAAGCTCTGGCCTGGTTTTTGAGGGGGGTCGTGTTGATTAAACTTGGAAAATATGAAAAAGCTATTGACATACTTGACCATCTGATAAAACAATCACTAGATTTTAGTAATCTGGCAACTATTTGGAATAATAAAGCGATAGCATTCTATAGGCTTAGACATTTCCAAGAAGCATTAGCAGCAGCGGAAACAGCAATCGATTTTGATCCGAGTCTTCCATCAGCTTGGACATGCAAGGGTATGGCTCTTAAAAGAATGAGAATGTATAAAACAGCTAAAGAAGCTCTAGAGGAAGCTCTTCGTCTTAATCCAGATGATATTATTTCGCTAACTGTGCTAGGCACTGTTTTAGTAAAACTAAAAATGTCTATTCAGGCTAGGATAATCTTCCAGAAAGCAGTTATTATTGAAGCACGAGAACCAGAAGAATGGGCCTACAAAGGAATTACTCTTTTTTACCTTGGCAACACCGAAGCAGCTATAATAGCTTTTAATGAATCTAAAAAGACTGAAACAATTTCTCCAGATCAATGGATGTATAAGAAAGTTCCTCCTTTTTCACCAATTTATTCGGATTCTTGAGACATGAACAAAATTGTCGGACAGAAGAGGTCCAGAGACAAGGTCATATTCAGGGATCTCTCTCTCCTGTAATGATTTAAACTTTTAAATCCACTATTATTAGGAATGAGAACAAAGCAGTAGAAGAATGATAATAGCTATTCGTTTTAAAACAGAATAAGTCATTTTTTTTGAGTATATAAAGCGAATTTGGAATCATTCAATGACAATTTGCATGTTCTTGAGATTGTTTATCTTTGAGAGTGATTCATCATGATTAAAGTCGAGAATATGGAAGACGAAAGGCTTGTTTACTCCATTCTAACCCCTGACATCCCTAAACGTATCAAAGAAACACTTCTCAATGCGATTGAGGAGTTTGAAGAACAACGGTCAATTTGAGGATTTGAGACAGTCAAGACTTAACTTTTTCGTCTCGCTGCCTTACCTTGGCGATTTCTATCTGGATCTCTTGGATTAATTTTTCATATGGACATAGAAGACACAAATTTATATCTTCAATATCGTGTAAATCCTTGATCCTTAATTGAGACCTGTGTTCGACTAATTTTATCAATCCATCTGGGACATATACAAAGCCCCTACGAATTAGTCTAAAAACCTCTTTCAAAATTTCTTGCTTTTCCTTGAGTGTGCGGATTCCTAAGAGGTTCATAATAAACCGCAGGTTCTGGGTATCAGTCTCTTTAAAAGATAATAGAATGAGTGCACGGTCAGCTAACTGATTCATTTCCGCTTCTGTGATTGTTAATCCTTGTTGGGGATTATTCCTGCGATTCATTATTATATCACAAATGTTTGTATAAAAAATAAAGAGAGGACTAAAATTAAAGACTGTCTAGGCTGACTCACAAAGACACATAAAAAACAAGCTAGAGAATAAGTTCTTATAACCCCAAGACCAACGAGAACGAAGTATAAAGATTAGAGAGACAAGAATGTCGAAAATATTGCTCTGTTATAGGATCGTAGGAAATGAGAAAAAAAAAGAGGAGAGGGGTTTTATTCGACCTTAGAGACTGCTAACTGAATATCTGATTCTTTCACCGTTTTTCGTCCAGAATGCCCTGCAATCTCGACCGCATATTTGGCTATGGCCAGGCCCCTATCGACAATAACTGAGTTTAAACCGCTAATCGCGTCCGCTGAGACACGAAACGCACCTGCGTCTCTGATTAATTTTTCCACACGAGCCCCAGCAAAACCAGCTTTCGGTGCTGCTTTCTTCTTTGCCATTTTTAACCGCCTTTTCTACCATTTTATACTTTTGTTATAAAAAGTCCTGAATCAGTTATCATTTTACCGTTGATAACTCTTAATGAAAACTTTTTACTCTTTATAAATTTTTTCACTCGTACAAAGCAAGACTTACTCCTAGATAAAAAATGTTACATCTATGATATTTATAAAGGTCATAGTAGCATGATTGGTTGAATCAATTTCACTTTTGTATTTGTACTCTAAACAAACATAGATTCTTTTTGGATGGATATAATACCTAATATAATCATGATTCAACCTTGAACCGTTAATAGTGGCTGAGGAAAATTGACAATTGAAACCAATATTACTAAAATGCTCGGAATTAAGCATCCCGTAGCACAGGCACCAATGGGCCCTTTTTATACTAAGGATCTGACCGTAGGGGTTTCTGAAGCTGGAGGTCTGGGTGTACTATCCCAAGTAGGGTTACTGGATAAAGACCCTACTGAAATAATGAAAGAAAATATGCAATATGTCGTGGAACACACCGACAAGCCATTCGGATTTAATTTACGAACCTCCAGATTAGAACCGTACACAGAAACTTTATGCAATGAAATCCCTAAATTTATTATGGAGAATCCTAAAATTAAGAAACAATGTGTTTATGTTTTAACAAGTGCTGGTTCAGCTAAGGCTCTTCCTCAATCCAAGGCTTATCAGGAATTAAAAGAGAGTGGCTCACAAATTAAACACTTTCATGTTGCCCCCGCCCTATGGTTGGCTGATAAATGCGTTACTGCTGGAGTTGATGGTTTAGTAGTTACAGGCGGTGAAGGAGGTGGGCATCAATCATATGAGAAAGTTAGTAGTCTTGTACTCCTCCAACAAGTGCAAAAAAAGTACCCTGATATACCAAAGATTGCTTGTGGGGGGTTTGCCACAGGAGAAGGCTTAGCTGCAGCTTTAGCACTTGGTGCTGGTGCAGTAGCAATGGGAACGAGGTTCATCGCTTCAAAGGATAGTGAATTTCATGAAACCTACAAGAATGTTGTTCCTCCCGCGAAAGCCATGGATACATTGCTTGTGACTGGGATTTTAGGCCCAGTAAGGTTATGGAAAAATGATTATTCTATACGTACTCATG
>JAEOTU010000213.1 GCA_016839665.1 Candidatus Hodarchaeota archaeon | reverse complement strand
GCATTCCCAATTCCAGTCACAAACTTTTGATTGGTCAATATTCCCTTTATTTCACCACGATACTTCTGTAAGCGCTCGATAAACTCACTTTCGGATGTTTGAAGAAAATCTGGACCAAAATTGTCAATCGCTGCTGGCCGCTCACTCGGTTGTTTATTTTTGTCTGAAAACAACCAAATAGCTCCGTGTAATCGTGCATCATGATAAATCAAGATTTTCTCATTTCCGAACCTCAGAGAAAACACAGTTTTTGCAGGAACCTTCTTTGAATTTGAAGACCAAGCTAACCTCCCAGTTAAACCATGATCGATGTATAAATGAAGAATTAGATTGGATTTGTGGAATTTAAAAAGAAGAATTTTCCCAATTCTCTCGATTTGATCTAGATTTGATTCGCTCAACAATTCCTCAAATTCTAACGCTGATGGCTTACGAATTACTGTATGTAAAAATGTTTTTACATTAGTTACAACTTGTCCTGAGATGTTTGAATCCAAGTACTGCCGAATAACTTCTAATTCAGGTAATTCTGGCATTTAATCACCCAAATGATGTTAATAAAGAAGATAGCTTCCAAATACTCTATGATGCTTCTTCATATATTTTAATTCACTCTCAATAGAAGTGAAATTCCATTCTATTCCGAATTCGTATGATTTCTTGTACTGCCTTGTTACGATCCTTTTCATTCACAATAATGATTACTAAGTACTTTGCGAAGCGATTCATGGAAACAAAGAAAGTCTCTCCTAGATCAAATTGAAGGTGAGTGATTTCGTGGCCGATCACCATACTTGATTCTATAATATTTTTGCACATTGTTGCGATTTGATTTGCGTACCGATGGATTTCTGAAAGAGAAGAGATGTTTGTAAATACTTGGTGTAAATTAGGCTTTTCTAGAATGATATAATCTGAAAAAAATGATTCTTGCATGATCTCTATAATTTTGGAAAGTCCTACAACATCAATCTCGATTAAAGAGCTATATTTTCTATTTAAATATTCACGGAATTCAAGAAATTCGTCATCATCGAAAGAATTGTCTTCTTCCAATTTTTCTTGGAAAACGCTTTCAAAATTATTGAAAGTGGTGTTAGCAAATTTCTGCTCCTTCAGATCATTCTCGTGACTGAAGAAAAGCCCGTATGTATACTTACCTTCGACAATATGTACGAAGTAATTGCCTTGATCAATCGTTTTGATACCAGTTTGCTCTGTATCTTGTATGACACTAAGAACTGCCGTCATTAGGCCAGCGCGTAAATCCTCATCAACATCAGAAAAACCTGGGACGAAGAAGTGAGAAAAAAGTAATAATCCGCTCTTAACGATAATATTTACGCCAATCATGCAGGTTTTCCTCTGTTTTCTAAAAAAATCCTCTTTACGTTGTTTCTAGCTTCCTGAGGTGGAGATTATAAAGATTTTATTTTTCTCTGGTTTTATACTTACTAAGAGGATATTAATTTTCCTTGCCTCTGGAGTCCCGAACGAAGTTTCGTGAAACAAAATTAATAATTTGAGAAAAATCAGCTTATTTCAAAGTGAAATTGGCTATGCAAACTCTAATAATTGACCCCAGTACATCAGGTGCGGCGGGTGATCTCTTAATTGCTGCTTTGTTAGATTCGCAAGCAGAAGCTTTTCGTACTGAATTCTGTCAACTCTTTCAAAAATTGCTTATAGAATTTGATTCGGATTTCCAAGTAAAATGGTTAACAACTAAAAAGCAAGGGATAACTGGTACTCAAATTCAAACCTCGGCAAAAAAGAAATTTTCTCCTCAGGAAATGGATAAAATCATTGAGAAGTTAAGAGAACAGCTAGGATTAACCCCAGAGAGTCATGAACTGGCTATAACCGCATTAAGATTTTTAGTTAATGCCGAAAAAAAAGTTCATGGCCAGAATAACCACTCTGAATCCATCCATTTTCATGAACTAGCAACGATTGACACAATTTTTGATTTAATGGGTTTTGCTTATCTTTTGGAAAACTTAGGGTTTCTTAAGAAGGAAATCAATGTACTACCAATTGCTGTAGGTGGAGGGTTGATTAACATAGCCCATGGGCAAGTATCCGTTCCTACACCAGCTACCACTGAGATCATTCGGAAGGGTGGTTTGGTAATCAAAGGAGGACCAATAAATGGGGAATTATTAACCCCAACTGGTGCAGCTCTTCTTGCTTCCCTCAACGCAACCTCTCTCAATTATCTTCCACTAATGGAAATTCATAGAATTGGTCGAAGCTTTGGCACTCGTGAATATGAGAAAGGTACACTGACCTGTTTACGAATTATTCAGGGATTTAAACCAAGTTCATTGATAAAAGAGGAAGTTAACATTCTAGAGACTAATGTTGATGATGTAGACGGAGAAACACTTGGTTATCTTTTCGATGTTTTATTTGATGAAAATTTAATACTTGATTTGGCAATAATTAACACTATTTCGAAAAAAAATAGGCCAGGTTATCTTATTCGAGCAATTGTCGAGCCTTTAAAAACCCTCGAAGCAACATCTGTCTTATCTCGCGAATTGGGGACACTAGGAATAAGAATTCTCCCAGGGTTCCGTCATATTGTACCCCGAAAACAAACGTCCCATCAAATTGAAGTACTAGATGGAAGAGAGACTGTACGTCTTAAAAAAGGATTTATTGACTCAGAGCTTATCACAGAGAAAGTGGAATATGAGGACTTAAAACGAATAGCACGAAAGAGAGGAATACCATTACGAGAAATAAGAAAACGCGTCCTCTCAGAAATTCATAAGGAGAATGAGAACAATGCGTGATATTGAAACCATCTTAAAACAGTTTAAAGATGGAAAAATCAGCCTGGAAAAAGCAAAAGCTGAACTAAGTTTATTTAGTTTAGAATTTATAGAAGATGGGGTTAAACTGGACACTGGCAGACATATTCGTAGAGGAATACCAGAAGTTATCTATGCAGAGAAAAAAAGCCCAGAACTATTAATAACAATTATTACAACATATATGGCTGATCACTCAGCCTTGTTGCTTTCTAGGGTTTTAACAAAGCATCTTGACCTCATTCAAAAAAAATTCTCTGAAGAATTTGATCTTTACGTCACCTCTTCTTATGAACCTTATACTGTCACCATAACAACAAAAAATTATCAGTTTTCAACATCCCAGTGTAAAATAGGCCTTTTAACAGCTGGTACATCAGATCTCCCGATTGCAGATGAGGTGAAATCAATAGCCCGTCTGATGGGAGTCGAAACAATCCAATTTAATGACGTTGGAATCGCTGGAGTTCATCGTTTATTCTCACCATTAAAAAAGATGATTGGGCAAAATGTGAAAGCAATAGTTGTGGTGGCTGGTATGGAAGGAGCACTCCCTGCAATTGTTTCTAGTCTAGTAAATGTTCCTGTAATAGGCGTTCCAGCTTCAACTGGTTATGGATATGGTGGAAAAGGAGAAGGAGCTTTAATGACAATGCTTCAGACTTGTTCTCCAGGACTAGTTGTTGTTAACATTGATAATGGTATAAATGCTGGAGCGACTGCAGCCCTCATCGCAAAACAATGCGGTTAAATTATCAAAATTCTTTAAAATTTTGTTTCCAGTTGTATGAAGAGAATATAAAAAAAATTGTTCAAAAGGTATAACCAAACACTTAAACAAAGGAAGATGGTCAAATGTCTGAAAAAGAAAACAAAGAGGAATTAGAAAAGGAGCCAGATACATCTTCAGCAGAAGAAGAAAAGGAGGAAGGTGATAACCAAGTAGAACAGGAAACTAAAGCTGAATCCAAGCCTAAGAAAAGGTATGTGTTTAATTGTACAAAATGTGGAAATTGTTGTGAGAAGAGGGAATTCGTACCAATATCACTCGCAGATTTCCGTATTTGGACACAATCGGGAACAATCAATGCCGTGTTGCCAAACCTGAAGCTTCAAACACTTCAAATAGGAGAGTCAGACGAAAAACAGAGTTATATGACTCTTGTTTTAGCTGGTTCAGAGAACGGTTGTTCTATGTTTGATAAAGAAAATCGCCTTTGTAACATTTATCATTCAATGCCCTTGGAATGTAAAGCTTTTCCGCTAGGCTATAATGGTAAAAATTATTATATTAAAGATAGGTCGGTTCCTGGCTTGGGACAAGGGTCTATGACCAAGGAACGTCTTATTGAAGATCGTGATAATGCACGGGCAGATTTCGACGCCCGAGTTGAAACACAAATGATGCTAAATCTATTATACTCGCTATTCATGAAGAATTTAATAGAACAGCAACAAAAAGCAATGGAAGATATGCCAGAAGACAAACGAAAACAACTAGATGAATTATTGAAGGGGCCAAAAGAACAATCCTAATCTTGCTTTGGCAAGAATCCCCTCTATTGAAAATCAACCTTGTTTAGCAACTTATTCTTGTAACCATAAGCCTAGCAATAGTCAACAAAAAAGATGATTAAAAACCTATTACGAAGCAGTGTCGTCAGGGGAATAACTACAATTCGAACAAGACCACCGTGAGAAGGGTAAGATCTGTTTCTCTTTTTTACTCACATCCACTATCTCCGAGTACGGAAGAAGGTGACCCCTCTTACAATGTGGACATGGTGGGGTAGTTATTAATGATGGTTTGGCCTCGATATATTCTGGTAAAGGTTTGATTTCTTCTTTCTCTGTTTTCTTCAATTTCTTCAAAATTTTAGTTGATTTTTCAATAACCCTTTTGGGTAGCTCAGTTTTTGAGGCATCTAGAATTGGAGGTTTGGGAGGGATAAGCTCAATTTTATCCTTTGTCTTTTTCTTTGGGGATTTTTCAATACCCTTCTTGGGAAGCTTAGTTTTTGAGGCATCTAGAACAGGAGGTTCAGGAGGGATGAGTTTAGTTTTCTCAATTGCATCGATAGGTCCAAGGCCGTCTTCGGGAACGGAATCAAGGCATTTCCAAAAATCAGCAGGTTCTGCGCCTTGGTCAGCTGCTCTGATCCGAAGAGAAAGACCGTAAATTCGCCTGATCTCTGCTGCTACTGTACTTGAAATGAATCGAGATCTAACATCGGCTGTATCGCCAATCCAGATCCAGAGTTCTTTTCTTCCATCATCAACAAAGATAAAAACCTCATTTGATTGTAAGTTCTCTTTCTTAAAGGATACTGGGTCATAAAAACCATTATTCTGAACTTGATATGCAACAATACGTCCCAAAAATAACCAGCCACTCAACGTTTTAGTTTGTAAAATTCCATCTTAACTTACAATATAAAAACTTCGAGAGCGAGATATAATTAAAATCTACCTTAGTCTTCAACAACAAGAACTTTCGTAACGAGAAACAATGTTATTTAAAGAGTTTTCACAATTGAAGCCAGTATTGTCTTGATTTGGATGAATTGGAGTGGTAAATATTTCAATATCACTGTTTTAATAAGGATATTGTGAGTAGGAGTCTGAACTATCCTCTCGATGCTGGTAAAATCAGCAATTTGTTTGATTTCTTGTATATTTTTACTAAGGTGAACCTCCATTGTAAATTCCTTCATTAGCAAACCTTTGAGAGAGGATCGCTTACGATGAATGAGAATTTGAGCATTGGAATTCTTATGAGAAAATACACGCTCAGGAATAACTCGAAGTTTCCTCAACCAAACCATTTTTCCTTCTCCTTTTTTTCCAGAGAGATCTGTTAATGATGGAACCCAGAAAAATAACAATTCACTCAATATAACTAGACTTATAATGAAAAATAATGTACTGAAAACAATGGGGAGATAATCGAATACTAGAGTATTAACTCCTGTCATACCAACGTCTTCTTGAAATGTACTTTCCCCCATTGTTGTTGTTCCTCCGTAATCTCTTATGATGGGGGGTAGCCAGAAGATCAAAAACAGGGTTGAAAGAGTGGTAACCAAAACTACAATAAGAGTCAGTTGATATCTCCAAATCCTTTTGTCTGGCAATAATAGCAACTTTATTCACACACCTATTTTTTTTCTTGAAGTAATTCCTGTAAAGATTCGCCATGGATTTGAACAAGTTCAATCAGACGGTTAACTAGTTGATTATCATAATTTGCATAAGCTAACTTCAGACGGGAATGAATTTCTTCAAGATGAATAAGTCCTTGTTTGTCTAAGACCTTTAAGTCACGATAGATTGACTTAGATTGCACAGAGATTCCCAGTGCTCTTGCTATATCGATTCCTGAACTTCCTTTGGGATAGATTGAAATCAATTGCATAAAGATTAACCTTTGATGAAATGATAATGGTGTGGTAAATAGAAATACTAAGCTAGCGTAATAATCCCGAGTTAATGTAAGAAGTCTGCTTGAAAGAGACATGACAAACTTTTCAATTTCTGGTTTCACTTGAGCCGTGGTCTCAAGGGAAGATAGGATATCACGAAGTGAATCTATCTTTTCGGCCTTGGCAGGTCGTGAGGTCATTTGATGGTTGAACTCCTTTAGTATTGTTTGTTAATATTCATCCTCTGAAAGTGTAGGTGACAACACCACTCCTGTTTTATTTGAATATTGCCATATGATTCTTAGTTGATAAGTGAAAGAATAGATTTTTTTGAAGGATTTAGAATGGTTCATCAATACACAAGAAACATGATGAGGAGAGTTAAAGGCTTTTCTGATGATCAAAATGATCAAGGTGAAGAATCTTCGAAAATAAACCTTGAAAGTGTTATTAAAGGCACTACATTGGATGTTTATTTCTATTTAATTCGAAAGAAAAGTGCCGCAGGAGTCCGGGAAATACAACGAAGTTTGAATCTTTCCTCTCCTAGTGTTTCAAGTTACCATCTAGAAAAATTAGAGACGCTAGGGATAGTTCGTAAGAATCGGTTTGGTAACTATGAAGTGACAAAAAAGATTGATATCGGAGCATTAAAGCAATTTGTGATGGTAGGAAACTTTACTCTCCCTCGATTTTTCTTCTATGCTATTTTCGTTTCTATATTGTTTTTAGGATATTTTATCCTTTTCCTGACATTTCCCTTCTCTACAGGAGAGGTTTTTGCTCTCATCTTTGGTTTATTTGCTGTAATAGTCTGTTGGGTAGAAACAATTCTCAGTTGGCGTAGTAAACCGTTTTAAAATTAATTTAAAGGAAACGAACTCTCTCGCGAACATCAATTTCTGGAAATTTCGGTTCTTGTTCGGTATCACGCCAGAGTTCATTCATTCTATAATGCTCTATTAGCTCCGATATCTCTTTTACGAATTGAATCAATTCCCGAATTTTCCTAGCAAAACGGTACATAGACATCTCGTCATAACGACAGCCTACAAATACACGAATATGTTCCTGGGGGCCTGTACTGATGATTCTGCTAGTAAAATACTGGCCTTGGAGTTGTAATAGTTTTCGAAGAAAAGATTGTACAGCATCTTCAGATTCTTTTGATAAGCATGTGAGACCATTTGAAAAAAATGAAAGATGAGTAAAATCATGCTCTAAGGTAATATTAATATCGGGACATTCTTTGATAGGGAGAAGAAACGTATAGCTTCCATCGTGGGAATCAGATAGTATAACATATTCCAACCTTAATAAGTCTAACCAGTGCTTGATTTGTTCAACCTGTTTGGGAATCTTGGATTGTTTGCTGATTGGATGAATAGATCTCATTAAATAACAAATCCATTTCAAATTGAAGTAGAATAAGTTCAGGTTAAGATGAACAATACACCGTTTTAATGATTTTCCTTTTTGTACTCTTTCACTTCACTTTAATTTCAAAGAGTGTGGAATTCAAGAAAGGGATGAGTGCCATCATCATACTTTGATATAAAATATCAAATCGTGTAACGATGTTTTGAGTTAGAAAACCTACGGCTCCATTTTTTTGTTTAATATTGGTAATTCCACTGATTTTTGCAACCAAATCACCTAGTTCTAATTGAAGAGAGCTTTTCTCTCGAACAGATGCCAATTTCTCATACCACCTATCTGGAAGAGGTATTTCGCATCCTCTTACCGTCGTGATGGCTGAATGAGTACCCACTGAACAATAAACAACTATCCTAGCTTGGTTATGTTGTGTGTAAACAATTCCTCCTTCAATTCCAATAAAGAAATCAAAATCAGGATTGTGTTTTCGAATATGTTTCACTCGTAATCTAGAATTTTTATAAGTTTCATCCTCACCTAAGGGTTGTGATTTGAAGAGATCCCATTCAGGATCGATAACCTTCATGTTTAAACTGGAGAAAGTGATTTCTTCCTGAAAACATGAAAAGGCCTCACGAGCTGCACGAATTTTCACAGGATTTGTACTAGCTATAAGTACTCGGATTACCATTGATACCCACCAATTTCTAACCAATGAATGAGTCTAGCAGCAATCACCCAAGCGGGTTTTACTTCGTCATATATTGTAAGAATGGTCCAATCTTGACTTGAAGTAGGTGATTCTAAAGAACGAAATTCTGCTTCCCCATGTTGGAACCCACCAATTAAAAAGACCTTTGAGGAATAAAGAGAGAGATCGGACAATGTTTTGATTGAAATTTGTCTTTTTAACTTCTCTGTTGGAGAAGCACAAAGGAAAACCTCTGAATCATCAAATTGTTGAAGAAGTTTTCTCAACGTACAATGTTTAACAGCCAAGATAGGATCACCTGAAAGAGGAACTCTCCTGTTAAGCAAAAGTTGCGAAAATAATCCACAAAATCTGTTGTAGTTCACTGGCACCCTCCAATTAGAGGGAATTCGAATACACAGATCAGTTCGGGTGTGGATAAAGACTTGAATCTTCTCTTCCTTGAATAAAGGGGAATAAACTACGTTCATAAGTGAATGATGAATAATATCAGGCCTACCTCGTTTTTCGGCCTTCTCTAGTGAGTCTAATATTGGTCTGTGTAAAGCACCATCTAATAAGACCCCTCGGTTTTTCTTTTTCACATTCTTTTGCCACTCTTTTCGAACTAGAGGATGTTTTCGATATGAGTTGGGAATGAGCTCCAAAGCTGATTCAAAAAAGATCACAATAATCGTCATCTATCTTCACGTATCAAGAGTGATTTGATGTTCAAAATTGTATTTAAATTAGGTATTTTTGATTAAAGAGGAACACCCCATCAGCAAATATAATTACTTCGTCAAATATCAGGTACTCCGATAAAAATCAATAAATCACCTATTAAGGTAATTTTAAGATCATTTTATCTATAGAAACCTTCTCAAGCTTCAAATTTCATACTATTTTTGCTGTATTGTTAAGTGTCTCACTTGAACTCTTCACAATTGACTATTTCTTAGAAATCAGAGTGTCTTCCCTGATTTAATAAACTTAACATTGATAAAATCAACTGGGATTATCATGTTACAGAATTATCGGGTTCCTAAACAATTAAAGACACTTCACTTTCCTGGTCAGAAGATGGAGATCTGGGTCAATGAGAAAAAGCTCAGAAAATTAGATGAGGTAGATCCAAAAGAAAGAACTTTCATGAAAGATTTTATTGATAACCTTGAAGAATTGGGTTGGGAAGTCTTAATTCAGTTATAACACAGAGAATAATAACCGACCCTTTGTAGTTTTTTCATAGAAGAGATTTAAAAAATAATATGTTTTTAAATTTCTTTAGGACCTTCGTGTAATCCAATATGCTTATCAAAAACCTCATGCAGTTTTAAAAATTCCTCTTCGTCTGGAGTGTTTTCTTTTAATGTTGTTGCTAAGCTTTGAACGACGGTACTTCCTTGTAATTCACCTATCTTCGTGAAAAAGTGGTCATAGGTTTTTGCATCAACACCAGCTAAGATATCTCCTATCTGGGCATAATATTCTTCCGAAATTTCTCTGTTTGACAGAAAGTCTATCAATAATGGAAAACTTACCAATTTTCGATTTAAACACGCTTGCTTGATGATGGTTTGTTCTTCGTCTGGTGCTTTTTCAAGATACGCGATAAGTATTTTAAAAGCTTCAGTAGTTCCTATTTCTTGAAAAGCATAAATTGTTTGTAACTTTGTATACTCTCCAGTAGTATCGCTTGTTAACAGGTTTTCTAAAGTAGGAATACTGTTTTCATGTCCTATTTTTCCTATTATTTCAACAAACAACCCACACCGAGTGTCACCCTCGCAATTCTGAACTGCGTCAATTAAATACGGGATTGCCATTTCCTTATATCGCGCTAGAATCGCGCGAATCATTTGATCGGTTCGCTGATCATATTGACCAACCATTGCAACTAATGGCTCAATTCCACTCTCATTTCTCATTTCTTCTAAAGCATATCCGGCAGAAACTCGTGCTTCGAGCTCCAAACTATCATTAGTCAGGACTTCATGCATTTTCATACCTGCTGGTGATGCATGTTCTTTCATTGCTGCAAGTATGAAAGCAAACCGTTGTTTCTCCTTTGGAAGTGCCTCATCATACATTTGTAATATTGAAGGTATCCGTTCAGGCCAACAAGCCTCCCACATGATTTCTTTGTGACATTTCTCAAAAATTGCCTCATTAAAAGGTTCAATCTGTTCTGCTCTACAAGAAAAAGTAAAAAGTTTTCGTTGAAGAAATGGGCATTTGGTACGATAATTCATGTATGGAACACCAGTACGCCATGAAACAATTTTATATCCCCAAACTTCAAACCATCGCTTACCAATATTTATAGTATAGGGTAGAAGAAATAGTATAACAACAAATAGGATTACTAACCCTAGAAGACCGAGGGAAAAGAAGTAATCATAGAATAGAAAGAATAGGTACCAAATCATAATAACAATAAAGGTAGAGAGAATAGCATTCATTAGATCGGTCATAAAATTAGGTACTTCAATAGTTGGAGAGCTGGATACAATATCAGATTGTTCTGAGGCCATGGTATGTTCATTCCTTGAATTCTGTTGGAGAACGGAGTTAAAATCTACTTTGGTCACACAAGAATGATGATGTTTTGAATTTTTTGAATTGTGCTATTTAGAAAATGCGATTAAAAAAGAAAATGCGAAGAAAAAGACGTAATTTCCCGTTATCTAAAGATTTGTTTTATTAGGAATCGTTCAACAATAACTTGCTATAAATTATGTGCCATATTCTCTGTTAATGGTTCTGTTGAGTCGTAAAATTATCGTTTGACGACATAATTTGTGACATTCTGAACATAAGACTATTATTAACGTATTGATTCTAATTAATCTCATTTTGACTCTTAGAGTCAATTTAATTAGCTATAAAAGAACGATTTGGGAAGCAATCTTGTCAAACAAAGAAAATTCGACATCTCTCAAAGCCAATTTTTTCCTGAATGTTTGTACTCATGGCGCAAATATCAAATAGCGTATCAATAACAAGGATGATAAATCATGCCTGCGCCCACTAAGCACTATCTTTTAATTGGAGACTGCACAAAAGCTAAATCAATCCTCAAATTACCAGCTATTGATCTTTTAGTAACATCACCACCCTATTTTAATGCTCCATTCGACTATGATGAACTTTTTCCAAATTATGAGAGCTTTCTAGAAATGATATCAAATTTTGCAGAATTATATTATAGAGCTTTAAAACCTGGGGGGATTACTGCCCTTAATATTGATGATATGCTTATAGCTGGCATTAAATATCCTATCATCTCAGATACAATAAAAATATTCTCGAGTATAGGCTATCAGCTGAAAGGAAAAGTAATTTGGAAGAAACCAGAAGGATATATTCGCATTAGTAGACGAAGTGGAGTCTTATTACAAAATCCGTATCCAATGTACTATTATCCTGACAATTTATTAGAAGTAATTCTATTATTCCAGAAACGCTCAGAAAGTAAAATGACAAGTAATAAAAAGGGGATTTCTGAGGATATTTGGGAAATAACAAATGTGCTGCCTTTGAAAGGACGCCTTGAAATAAACATTGCAGCTTTTCCCGATGATCTCCCTTTAAAACTCATCAAAGCGTTTTCTAAAAAAGGGGCATGGGTATGTGATCCGTTTCTTGGATCAGGAACAACAATGAAAGCTGCTAGGGAGCTTGGCCGACACTCAATAGGAGTGGAAATATTAGAAGAATTAATTCCTGTGATTCGAAAAAAGTCTGGTTTTACCCCTGAAAACTTAAAGAATTACTTTGATTCAGATCAGCTAATAATTCAGGATCTCCAGAAGGATGAAAAAACAAATAAAAAAAGTAAAGATCAAAATTTGTCTCGTACATTTCTTTTACAAGCTCTAAATAAAGAATATTTGGCTAAAAACGACTATAGATACCAATTGTTGTTAATGGATTTTAGAAATATTCCTAAAATTGTATTAAAAACCGAATTTTCTAAATTACTAGACCAGCTATATCCTGGTCGGATATTGGTAGCTCTATTTGAGTCATTGGACGGTTCAGGGGATAATTTGTCTATTTATCAGCTAACTGATTTTTTAATGGAACATGGATTACGATTACGTGATAAGATAACAGTCCAATACCTGTCAGAGAAGCAATGGGAGGTTATAACCAATTTCAAATCGAAAGTGATTTTTCAGCATTGCTTCTATGAAGTGTTACTCTTCCAAAAAGGAAAATTTGAATATAAAACCAAAACTAAAGAAGAAAAACAAGCCTGTCTTATTGATAAAAAGCAATTTCAGAAAGAAAAATGGTATCTCTCTTTTTGGGATTTTAGAAACTATCCAAAAAGTCATTGTGATTCCATTGTTATTTCAAGGTTGCTAGAGTTGTTTCTTTATAATGATGAAGTTGTCGGATCAAATGTCAGGAGTATTATATGCCCAAAAAGACGATTTACCTTGGAGTATTCCTCACTGAGTTAATTAAGTATCAAAAAATAGCAAGGAGAAGATAAATATTGCCAAAATTGTGGAAACCTCAATTGCAAAAAATTGATCTAACTGAAGAAAAAGTACTACCAAAACAAGTAATTGAAGCAAGAGTCGTTGAAAATTTTCTTGGTGGACGAGGAATAACCGTTTATCTTGGGTACCATTCAATTCCAACTGACGCTAGTCCCCGAGGACCTGATAATGCTGTTATTTTCGGAACAGGAATTCTAACCGGAACAATATTCCCATCAGCAGGTATGGCTGTAGCAACTTTCAAGTCACCCCATACAAACACATTGTTTACTTCAGTTGCCACAGGTCAATTTGGTGTCAGTATGAAACAAGTTGGTATAGACTTTTTACAAATATTAGGGCGCGTTAAAAGTCCTAAATATATTTTAATAGATGAATTTGCAGACGTAACCCTGGAGGACGCTGAAAAAATTTGGAAGAAACCTGTGTCGGAAGTTGATGATCAATTACGTAAGAAACATGGAAAGAATGCTAGTATAGCAACATTGGGTCTTTCTGCTATTAACCAAGTGACTTATGCTGGATTAGTAGTTGACTTAGTACATTTTTTTCGGCGAGGAGGATTAGGAACAGTATTGGCCTCAAAGAACATTAAAGCAATTGTAATCACTGAACCCCCTCAAATAAGTGAATTGGAGGGATTATCGTCTGAATATATTGACCAATTCAACCAATTGCTCAAGTTAAGTTCATGGTATAAGATGCTCAATAGTCGAGGATCATTTTCAACAATATTCCCCATCATTGAAAATAATGCTCTTCCAACAAAGAATTGTTCCCGTCTATTACAACTGGCCTCTGAAAAAATATCTTCCTTTAAGGGATATGGAGAACCATATCAATGTTGGCAGTGTGCAATGCAATGTCAGCGTAATTCCTACCAAAATTTTTCAGCATTGGGTCCAAATTTAAAAATTGTTGATAATAAAAAGATCCAAGAAGCCATTGAATCTTGTGATAGAGAAGGTTTGGATCCTCTCTCAACGGGAACCGCTCTTGCTTCTTTATTTAACATTCAAGAGGATCGTAGAAAAATGTTAGATATTGATCTAGGATTTCAATGGGGTAACCCGAATATTTATTCGTTGATTGAGAAGATTATTCAAAGAGAGGGATTAGGTGACCAACTATCTCGTGGGGAGGCTTATTTATATCAACAAACTAATGAAAATTCTCCAATGGTAAAGAATCAGATGGGAGGGATGTATTATTATCCAAACATCTTAGGTTTAAGTTTAGCAACGAGTATATCGCCTTATGGAGCATATAATTATCGGTCAAATTATATGGTCTTTCCAGAAATACTAGGTTTCCCCTTCAAGCTCAAACCAGGTTCTAAACGGGGAAAAGTCAGAACTATCATACTCTTTGAAAGATTGGTTGCAGTTCTAGATTCTCTAGTGGTTTGTACTCGATATTTACCAATTTTCTTGCAAACACGAAGTGTGTTCGATCGGTTTTCTCCTGACTTGCGCAATAATTTCTATCAACTTTTGCCTAATCCTTTAATAGGAAGGTTAGGATTAAAAATGAACACAATACTACCCCTTCTAAAGAGTATATTTGATTCAGAATTAACATTTCAGAAGCTACTAGCGATAGGAAACCGCATAACACTATTAGAACGGATTTTCAATACTCGTATGGGGATGGCTCGTGATGAAGACAGCTTTGCAATATTTATAAAGAAGAGACCAGACTTTTTTAAAAAGCAGGAGGAGCTTATTTCGGAGTACTATTCAAGAAAGGGGTTGACTTTGAAAGGAATGGTAAAAAAGAAAACTCTACAGAAATCTGGTTTACTAGGAATAATATCTATCTAAGGTCTTCACAATTATGAACTCTTTTTCTGTCTAGCTGTTAGTCGTAGAGATGGCCCCTTAAGAAAACCTGCTAAACCCGAGAAATAAGAAGTAAGCTGCTCATCCGTAGAGGTTAAACCAATCGTATCTGGGAGGACTAGTACAGATTCCTCGTCTTGAATTACCAGAATTCCCGAGAGTTTCTTAACCTTAGATTTATGGAAATTAATATTAACTGGTTTTTCAATCTCAGTGACCCATTTTTTCCCTTTTTTAGAGAAATCAAAGTCCGTAATAATATAAATGCGCTTTTCTGAAGGAATGGCTTTAAGATCGGCCACATTTAAGAGTGTAGGGTTTGGTGTAACTATTGTAACCTGCTTTGATGCTGTATTAATCATATCATTTATGAATTCATTTTTTGCAGAGTCAGATGATAATTTAATTAAACGAATATTATTAATCGGTTTAACACGGGAAGTTTCAGTGGCTAAAGCTTGTAAGGTCTCCACATATTGACTATTTTCCTCTAATAATCGATTGAAAAGCTCACTAGTTCCATTTTGAACATTTAATATCTGTTTTTCGAGGTCTTCAGTTACATTCTTTGTAATTTGGGTTGCGTTCCCTGTAAGAGAGAGTGAGGTTTTATCAAGATCATTATTATAAGAGTCAAGACCAGAAATAAGCTTTTTTCTTGAATCTAAACCTACTTTTTCAATCGTTTGAAGAATTTCCTTATTGAATTTTGCGAGCTCCTCTAGGAGAGCAGTATTCTTGTCAGTCAATAATGCGGATAATTTGGAAAATAATGTCTCTATACTTTCACGTGATTTATCAACCTCATTAATGGTCATTTGAACACTGTCAGTTAAATCATTAGAAATTGATTCGATATCTTGAGAGGTTGATTGTGAAAATTTGTCTAAAGTTTCATTTAATTCTTTCTTCATCTCTGAAAAATCAAGATTTTGATGTTCTTCCTTCAGATATTGATGTAATTGATTTAATAGTGATGTTTGTGAACTGGAGATTAAGTCTTTAAAATCTTCAAAGTAGGTGGTAAGATCTTCTTCTATCTGTGTGTGGACTGCCTCGTGAGACGTGACTAATTCAGGGATCATTTGTTGATCAAATTGCTCTATGTGTGACTTTAAACTTTCAGAAATTACGGATTTCAATCGTTTGTTTGCCTGTTTAATCTTAGTTTGAATTTCAACTAATCCAAAAATGTCCTCTTTGGAAGTTTCAAGACTAAAGATTGTAGTGAAAGATTGTATTGCCTGTTCAACATTTGTCTTCACAATTACTTCCAGATTCTCGAGATTTGCCTCAATTGCTTTGACAATTGCATTTGTTACGTCTTGTAGGGTAGTTTTTGCTTTTTTTAGTTGTTTATTCCAACTCGTGATGAGTTTTGTAAGACTTTCATTTGACCTTTCTTCTAATTCATGATTCGAGTCTGAACGAGCCTGAATCAGATCATCGAAAACCTGAGAAAACTCTTGGGACAGTTCTGGTATTTTATCTTTGAATTCTTGATCTTGCTGTGTAACAAAATCTTTAAGTTCAGTATTTAGCCCATTGACTGTTTTTTTTAGTTCAGTTGCAAGAACTTGAATTTCCTCTTGAACCATTTTGGTAGAGATTTCAACCTCAGATGTAATAAAACCCGTAGTAACACCAATTTGGTTCTCTAGGTCATTTAGCGAATCAGAATAGTATAAGTCAATATTCTCGGTGGTTTTTGTAAGATTATTATTAACTACTTGCATTGAGTCACTAACAATTGTGGAAAGCTTTTCTCCACTTTCTTGAACCTGTCGCATTAAACCAGTGATCTCACTAACAGTAGAATCGGAGAAGGCACTGTAATACGTGGCTAGCTCATCCATTGTATCCTTTAAATTTTTATTATGAATAGAAACTTCTGATTCAATCTGATTGATAAAGGAAAGAATATCATTCGGTCCTTTTTCTTGATACTTTACTATGTTGGATTTGTGTAAATTAAGAACTTCATCTGTTGAACGACGACTCTCGGTGACGAATTCTGCGATAACTTCTTGGTTTTCTTTGAAAGCTTCTGCAAGATTGGTTTTGAAGTCACTAAATTGGTCTACATTTTGATCTGAAAAGATTTTAATTGTTGAAACCAGGTTATTGTGTTGATTGTCATTCATTTCATTTATTGTGTCAAATTGTTTCTCTAATTCTATTGAGAATTCGGATTTTATTTGACTAAAACCCTCTTTAATGACTTCAAGGGTTCGATCTAAATGACTCTGCAAAGTAAAATCTAGTTGTGTAATAAATTCACGGGAATTTGATTTGTTTTGGGTGAAGACTGCGTCGACATCATTTTCTAATTGAATAACTGATTTGTTGAGAGAACTTTCAATATTTGTAACGAGATTTTCAGATGATAAAGTGTCATTAATATCCTCAAATCCTTCCTCCATTGTCTTTATTACTTGCTGAAAGTTCCGAGCGACTGCTTCAAGCTCAGTATTCATAACCTTTGTTCTTTGTTCAAATCTATTTTGGACTTTTTCCATGTAATTCTCTTGCAGATTAGAAGCTGTGGTGATTAGTTGTTCAGAGGATGTAATGACTTTCTTAAGTTCATTCTGGCTTTCATCTAAGGTTTCTTTTAATACTGAATCAACTCTTTTTTGAGAACTTTTTAAAGTGCTGTAAATGTCATTTATTGGATTTAAGGATGATTCATTTATTGAGTCCTGAAGTTCGACAACGGTACTGTCAATGAAGCTCTTTAATGAAGACTTAAAATGATTTGAGCGCATAGGTATAGATATAAGCAAGTTTCCAAGAAATTGCAAAACTGATTGAGACAGTCGCTCAAGATGAACAACATCCGTATCTTTTCGTGCTATTGATTCCTCGATTACACCATGAAAAGAATCGATTAGTCTCTTGAACTCTTGGTTCTGCTGAATCAGCTTCTTTTTAGCAGTCCGCCTAATGGTTTCCATAACATCAGTAGCAGATTTCTGAACACGACGATAATTCTTTTCCAGTTCATTTAAATCTGTAGATAAGTGTGTTTGTAGCTGTTGCATGAACGTACTTGAAAATAAAGCGAGTTTCTGTTCAGAAGACACTTCCTTTAATTCTGTATTCAAAACATCTAAAGAAGTTCTTTGTTCTTGAATCAATTCTGAAGCATTTTCTACAAACTCTTTGAACTCTGATTTAAATTGGTTAGAACTTTCAGAAATAACTTTATCAGTTTTCAGTTTAATTGCTTTTATTGCTTCATTAGTTTCTTTATCTATTTCCTTAGCTAGGTTTGTAACTACGATCTGCAGAGCTTTGACAATGTCTTCATCTAATGTCACTTGTACACGACGACGAATTTCGTTTATGAATTCTTTTTCTTGCTCCCAAGATTCAAGAAGCCCAGTACTGAGATTAGTTTTAACCTCCCCAACAATAGAGTCCGAACTAGTAAAGAATTCTTGAATTTGAGCTGTAGACTCTGACTCTATTGATGTAACAACTTCTGATAATTGAGATTGGTTAGAAGTTATTTGTTTTGAAGCCAATTTGATAATATTTGATAATTCATTTTTATACTCAGCAATTGATCCCTTAAGAGTTCGTGTTCCTGTTTCAGGGATGGTTTTTAAACTATCAAGAGCTTTTATCCATTCTTTTTGGAAAAGAGTGGATTCAGAAGATAGTGAAGTTTGCAATTCTGTTTGCATTTCAGATAAAGTGTTAGAGAACGATGATAACAATGTTTCTGAGAGCTCATCTGTTCGCTTTACTCGCTGCTGTTCTGTAACCTCGAGATCTTCTTTTAAAGATGCTTGTAACACATTACTGGAAATTTTAAACTCCCCAAATTGCTTTTCAAGGGATTCATTAAACTTTTCTAAATTTTCTCCAATTTCTTTCTGATATTGTTGAAAAGTTACTTCTTGATCCTTCTTATTGGCTTCGATTCCTGTGGAACTAGCATTTAATATGTCTATTATCTTTTCAAGTGGAAGTACTAAGGAAAAAACTCCTGTTTCTTCATCTAATTTTACTAATCCCTTATCGATTAATGTTAAAAGAGCCTGTTCTGCTTTTTCAATTTGTAAATCAGTTGCTAGTAATAATTCCTGTTTTGTTTGGCCACCAAACATTACGAAATTTGAAAACAGTTTAGTCTCGGTTTTAGACAGTGCATATTCATTTTCAGGATTTGACATTTGGACTAACACTCCTAGTTACTCTATTATTGAATTAATCAAATAAATCATTTGAATTTTAATCAGATTCACCAAATATTGCAGTTCCTAAACGTATCATTGAGGAACCTTCTTCTAGGGCAATGATATAATCATTACTCATACCCATCGATAATATTTTCATCTCAACATTTGAAAACAAAGCATTTTCTTTCATTATATTTTCATAAAGAGAATGTAGTTGCTTAAAATAAATACGAGTATCTTCTGGGGGAATATAGGGAGCAATGGTCATAAGACCCTTTATTTTTAAATGTGAAAAAGGGTTAATTTCGTGTAAAAACTCCTTAATTGCTTCCTCACTAGGATAAATCCCAAATTTGGAGCCATCTTGGCAAATATCTATTTGTAGGAGACATTCGACAGCCATATTCCTCCTCGAAGCCTGTTTTTCAATCTCCTTCGCTAATGAAAACCTATCGAGAGAATGGATCAATGAAATCTTTCCAAGAATTTTCTTAACTTTATTTCGTTGTAGATGCCCTATGAAGTGCCATTGAGCTTTGGTTTCACCACATGCTTCAATCTTGTTAAGAGCCTCTTGAACTCGGTTTTCTCCAATGATTGGATAATCTAAATGTTTTATTAACTGTAAAACAAGCTCTATTGGTTGGTTTTTCGTTACCATTACCAACCGAGGCTTTTGTTCGCCCCGCGTATATTGTGATAACATTGATAAAATTCTTTGATAATTATGTACTATTCGATTTTCCCCAAACATCATTCATCCCTGCTATTTTCGTAAGAAACCATGTACTCATTTTTACTTCTTAATGCTGGTTAAGAATCCTTACCTCAAAGACATTAAAAAAGTCATTAGAGAGTCTTTCAATGTCTGAATAAAACTGATTTAAAACGGGAGAATAATCCTTATGAAATACATTGCTCAACCCCAAATCTCGGAAGAAGAAGTTTCTCTTGTTACACAAACCATTCAATCTAAAAATTTTGTTGAAGGGGAAAACGCTAGAACTCTCGAAAAGGAGTTCGCTGATTTTGTTGGAGCCAAACATGCTATTTGTACTGTTAATGGAACCGCAGCATTACACTTAGCGATGGAAGGATTAAACATTCCCCCTGGTGCAGAAGTAATTACTTCGGCATTTACATTTATTGCCTCTGCAAACTATATATGTTTTAGTGGGGGAATTCCAATTTTTGCCGATATTAATCCCCAAACTTTTAACATTGACCCGGAAAAAATTCTATCTCTTATATCTCCTAAGACAAAATGTATAGTTCCAATTCATATCTTTGGATTACCTGCTGATATGAAAGCTATTTCAGACATAGCTGAAGACAATGAGCTTAAAGTAATTGAGGATGCTTGTCAGGCCCATGGAGGTCGTATCAACGGAAAGCATGTTGGAACTTTTGGAGAAATAGGTTGTTTTTCCTTCTACGCTACTAAAAATATGATTTCTGGGGAAGGAGGAATGGTAGTTACGGATGATGAAGATATCGCAAACCGTATAAGAAGCCTAAAAAACCATGGTCGAGGGCCAAGTGGGGGCTATCATCACCATGTCGTTGGGTACAACTATCGATTAGCAGATCCATTGGCAGCTATTGGGTTGATTCAACTTCGAAAACTCCCGACAATGTTAAAGAAGCGACGAAAGAATGCGGAAGCACTAAGAAGTACAATAAGAGATTTAAATACATTGTACGTTCAAACAATTCCGAAAAATGTCACTCATAGCCATTATATTTGCGCTCCAATAATTCAAAGTCCTGATTTATCAGTTGATAAAGTAATAAAGGAACTAAAGAGCAAAGGCATTGCTTCAAGACGAATTTACTCGGTTCCTTGCCACCAGCAACCAACTTATTTGAATATCAAAAACTGGAGATGGTCAACTTTTCTCGATTATCCTGATTATTCGCAAGTTCGTCTTCCTGAAACAGAGATGATTGCATCGTCTCATTTTGACATTCCAATCCATCCTGGTGTCAGTTCTGAAGAAATAAAGATTATTCAAAATGTGTTAACAGATCTATTTTCCTAAGAAGATTGATAACTTCAACTCACATAACCAGGAACCCAGTCTAACAAATACTTCCTACCGATCTCAATGAATTCCCGTTTCATTAGATGAATTTTTTTGAAAAAACCTTCTCTTGTTGAATCAAGCTGTAAATCTCCAAGAATCTTGTTTAATTTAGGTTGAGTATTTTTGATTCCTGCGATTAATTTGGAATAGCCTTCAAGATTCATTTCAGTTAATAATTCGTTCGTATAAAGCTGGATTTGAGTTGATAATCCCCCTGAAAGAATCTTATGACCCTCATCTGTAGGAAAGGCATTAGAGTTCTCACAACAGGCAATAAATTGATCAAAACATTCTTTATTGGGTAAAAACACGTTTCTAGCTAAAACTCCTCGTAAATACATCTGGGTAGTACGTTTAGCTAATATCAAGGAGAATGGAATAGATGTCAAATATTCAGTCATTTTGATTTTTTCACTGTCGAGAACAGAACCAGAAATGTCTAGTGCTTTTTCATATGTATCAAGTGGTAATACAATACCAGTTATTTCACGATAATCAGTTACTATGGATCCCGCACCCAATTCGAATTTTACCCAATAAATTCCTAGTCCTGTTATCAGAAAAAAAGGTTCACCGGTTGTTTCTTCAAACCCTGATAAAGCAACATCTGGTAGCAGAATTATACTATCCTGAAAGATTTTCTGGACAGGTTGGTTTAAGTAAAAACCATTGAAATGATCGGAACCGATCAACTTTCGCCATGAAGGGATAAACAATATTTGATCCAAAGATCCAAGCACTGACTCTCGTAGATCAAGAATTAATTTCTCAATTTCTTGAACCCGCGTATTTATTCGATCAAAAAGAGATTTTCTATTATAAACTCCGACACGATAAGGATAATCATGGTCTTCTTGGAATCGTTTAAATTCACGAATTGAAATCCCAGAAATCTCTTCTAATTCACTATAAGAAAGATTCTGTTCATAATAAGCTTCTATAGCTTTGAGAATTTTTTTTTCTCCTTCAAGTAGAGAAATTCTTTCATTGATCTCTTTTTCGTGTTGTGCCATTAAGATTCTCTTCACTAGTTTTCTCTTTTCGATTCCTCTTACCGAATGAAACCTATATTTTTTTGACTTCTAATATCTATTTCTTTGAAATCTGTTCCGCTTTGAAACATCTTATTTATTGCTACAGCAGAAGTGACTTTACGAACTCGAAGAGCTTCAGCGAGAGTAAGAATATAATCCTCATTTACGTTAAAATTCTTTGCAACATCTTTAATTTTTGCTTGTCTACCAGTGAGACAATAATCCTTTAAATTGGACATTTTAGTGAAAAAAGACAGAAATTCTCCTTCCAAATAATGGTTACTGACCAATTCATCCTTCAATTCACGAGCTTTCTTAAGGATTCTTTCAACAATTTTCTCTCCTGATACAGGAGTGCTGTAATTGATGTATTTCGACTCTTTCCCTACTCCAACAACGATCACTGGATCGCGATAGAAATTTTTCCTTTTATCCTGTCTCTCATCTAGAAGAATTATATCTGCACGAGGAATTTTGGAGGCAATAGCTTGCGATTTCTCAATAATGATTGAGAGCCTCACATCCAGTTCCTCATTAGGCATAAAATTTCTTAACAAGTCTGTAACTTCTAATAAAAATTCAATACTTGGCCCGACAAGAACAACGGGGATTTTTACCATTACACCAAAAAAAAGAGGAACTAGGGGATCTGAATAGCTACGTATACTTTTCTTCGCAGGAAACAATTCAAATAAACTATTAAGTCCAAATTTGATTTCTCGCTCGGCGATAATTGCCATTTCTTCTGTTTCAGGTATTTTTCCCCAAGCTTGGAGCTTTCCAACAAGCTCACCTGAAAGTTTTTGTCCAAATATGTAATTTGCGTTTAATGCGTCCTTAATCTCAATAGCAACTTGGGAAAGATCTGTTGCTTTAGAGTATAATCCTGTTTTCTTTTCGTTATTTACTATAAGACTTAATGAAATAACTCGATACTCTCCTCCCTCGGTCTTTTGATCTAGTGAAGTATAAAAGATAAATGCTATTTTGTTTTCATTGGGAAACGGGATAATTGCTTCACCTTCTATTTTTTCGGAAGAAGATGTCCGAACACTGGTCAATGTAGAGACGATAGATTTCACCGCGATCTTCTTAGTAAGAATGGGGTCTTTTATTGTGGTGAAAATCGCCATGGGACCCGTTCTTTCATCAAAAGCAGAGAATACAACATCGGCCATAAGGGGTTGCTTCCCGTTTCCGTACATAGGTTGCTATAACGATCACAGAGACGCTAAAATGAAGTGATGTATCTCTTTTTAATTATTAAAGATGACTTAACTAAATTTAATTTTATAATGTCATTTTTACTTTTTAATGTTATCGAATCCTTAAGAATCCGTAAAAATTTGATATAATCGTAGAAGACTCAATACTTCAATAATAAGATAGATAAGATCGAATTTACTCCCGAGATATAAGCAGCAGAGGGTATTATACTTAATCTCTTAGGGAAAATTGATTTGGGATAAATATGTTGTTTTAAACTCCTCCCAAATCTCCAACGCCGATTGAGAATGTGTAACACCACGAAGTAAAACGTTTCCCCCCCTAAAGACAGTCAATAGTACTTTATTTGGCATTGAAAGAGTGATAGCATGAGTTCCAGCCTTTAGAATCTTGAAGTGATCTTTTACTTTAGATTTAACTAACGATAAATCGATTGAAATGCTCATTTGGGGAACTATCATGAAATTATTTTCTCCACACATTTCTATTGTTTGAAAACTTATAGGAGGAGGTTTAATGACAGGTATAGTATCCTTTGAGCAAACAGAACAGGATGGATTTTTTTGGATTGGGATCTTGTCGAATGTTAGGTTCTGTAAATCAATAAATAGGAGTGAGCTATTTAGTGACGATTTTTCATTAAGTAAGATGTCTAATGCTTCATGGATCTGAATACCTGTTACGATAGGAAGAAGAGCAGGATGAATACCTGTGATATCGCAAGATTCTAGTTCATCATCATCAATTCCGTGATATAAGCATGAAAAACAGGGTGACTGTTTCTGCAGATTGAATACTGCAATATTTCCAGAGCGAGCGCTGACCCCACAAAAAACAAAAGGGATTCCTTTCTGAACACAAGCTCTATTAATGATTCTACGTGTTTGAAAATTGTCTAAAGCATCAACAACAATATCAATTCCTTCTAGAAGATCATTAATGTTATTATTTCCGATATGACAGGCATGTGTGTCAATTGTTATTGAGGGATTCAATTTTTTTAGCCGATCTGCAGCAACTTCCACTTTCGCACGATCCAAATCAGTAACAGAAAACAGTGGTGTTCTATGTAAGTTAGTCTGTTCAACAATATCACGATCAACAATCCGAAGATATCCAACACCCATTTCAGTAAGAAGCAAGCTTGAAAAAGTTCCCAGACCTCCAATACCAACGATTAAAATTCGTGATCTTTTGATTTTTACCTGTCCAGCTTCTCCAAAATCAGCCAATACAATTTGTCGTGAAAAACGAAGCTTTTCGTCATCAGATAACAGATCTTCCATCATAACCGATCTTCCATTTTAAATTACAATATTTTAACCAAGACTATTCTTCAAGAGGTGAGTCTACTTCTCCTATTGAAAAATGTTATTCTCACATTTTAGGAGCAGGTACTCCCCCTTTTTTCTCCCAGAAAACCTCAATTTCACGCTTCACATTATCAGAGACTAATTCTCTTGGATTTTTTGTGTAATAATATGGAGGAAAATAAGATGCATAATAAGGAGAAGCAAAACGACGTCCAATAAATAGAATCACACCACGATCAGACGGAGTACGAATTAGACGTCCAGCGGCTTGAAAAGACCGAGTCAATCCAGGAAACTGATAGGCATAAGCAAAACCATTGCTAAATCTCTCCTCATAGTATTGCTGAAGTAATTCTCGTTCGAAAGTTACAGCAGGTAAACTAGGCCCAATTATAAATACACCATCTAAAATCCCTGGAAAATCGATCCCTTCTGCAAAAATGCCTGCCGTGACAGCAAAAGCTAAAACATGGGAAGTATTCTGAATAGTGTAGATAAATTCCTGACGATCAGATTCTCGCATGGCATTACTCTGTTTCAAAACGACTAAATTCTCTTCAAGAACTAAAAAGCTTACTACTTTCTCTATGAATTTAAAAGAAGGGAAAAAAGCGAAGTATTTTCCCTTTTTGATTTTTAAGACCTTATTAATAAGTTGGGCGATCTCGTCGTAGTAATACTGCCGCTGTTTGAATCTTGTATCAATCTCTGGAATCACTAGTATTTTTCTGTTTTCAGGTGGGAATGGAGAAGGAAATCTTTTGTAAACGGTTCTATCAATAGGAAATCCCAATAAATCACGATAAAAAGGAAAAGGGGTTATTGTGGCAGATATAGCGATTGATGATTTGAAAGAATCGAGTCGTTGCTGTAAAAACTCTGACGCATCCTTACATAGTATTTTAATTTTACTTTCTTGAGAGTTGTATAAAATCGAGAACTCTTCAGCATTTTCTGCTAGTGCTGCTGTTTCTACAAAGTCTCGGAGATGGTAATAAAAATTTAAAATGGGGTCTTCAGGCGAGTGAATCTCTTTTTCCATAAGAAATTGCAAATAGTTTGGAATTTTTTCTTCTAATCGAGTAAACACCCTTTGAAATTCGTCGAGATTTAAGTCCCTCAAGAGATGAGTAGAAACTTCAGTATCATATTCAGCTCGAAGTCTTCGAAAAATCCTTTCCAATGCGGGTGGGAGAAATTCAGGGAGAATTCTCCCTTTTATCTTCCTCTTAAGCTGCATCATAGATCGTTTAAGTTCAAATATCTGTCGCTGGGTCAAATCATGAGAGTAATAGGACAGACTCCTATCGATAAGATTATGGGCCTCGTCAATAATTAAATAATACCGCTGTTTTTTCCGCACAGATTCCCCAAAAAAGCGTTGCAATGATACTCGAGGATGAAAAACATAATTATAGTCCCCAATAATAATATCGGCCTCTAAAGAAATATCTAAAGCCAATTCAAAAGGACAAAAGGCCTCACTAGCTAAGGCTTCTTCCTCAATCAATTCTGGATCTATAATTCCTCGCTGTTTAACAAATTTCTCAATGAAATCCTCTGGGAATTGCTGTAAGTAATTTCTTAAGAAAGGACAGAATTCTTCATGACAAAAATAAAAAGGATTCACACACATTTTCTCTTTGGCTTTCAAAGTCAAGGCGAGAAAATCCACTTCTTGCTCGTGAAATAAAGTAAGAGTTTTTTCTACAATGTGTCTTTGAGTAGTTTTTGCAGTTAAAAAGAAAACCTTAGTATTTTCAAGTATAGCTTTTGAAATCAAAGGATATAGAGACACAACTGTCTTTCCCAATCCACTAGGAGCTTCTATAATAAGGTTTATTCCTTTCTGTATATTTTCCTCAATTTTTTGAATAATCTCTTTTTGGTAGGGACGAAAAAGGAAAGGAAATCTTAAATTTGTTAGTGAGCTAATTTTGTCCTCAAGGCGACTGTGTCGTGCTTCTTCAATAATAAGAATATGTTTTACTTTCTTTCTTACGAATTTTGACATATCTTGATAGGGGATAAGGACATCAAAATGTTTTTTATCAAATCGATTCATCAAAATTAAGTGCAATGACAATGGAACAGTGTTTTTCTCACATTGCTGAAACAGCCATGCATAACATTGAAGTTGAAGTTTGTATGGTCTAAGTCTTAAATCGTCAGGGGAGCCATCAAATTGTTTTAAGAAAATTGACTTTATTTCTTCGATTTTAACCGATTCAGGTGATTGTGTTACTAGATCTATTCTACCACGGATGATCACTTGCCAACCTTGTACTTTTAGCTGATGTTTCACAAAAAATTCTGTTTCAGAATTTGAATTTTCCCTTTTTTTTTGGGACTGGATCTTTTGATGGATTTCCCGACCTATTTCTGCACTTTTAAATGTAGCATGAGATCTGGTTTGCTTAGGAAGACCAAGAAATGAAATGTCTCTCACACTTAATTGGAGTTCCTTCTTTTTATGATTAACACGTATGGTCAAGGTGAGTTTCTCGAATTTATTGAGATTTCATATAGTCTTGGATAAAAAAAAATAAAAGCAAGTTAGAGGACTGTAAGATCCTTAAAAAAATTCTTGAGAGACTCCTCTTTCTAAGTAATCAAGTTTC
>JAEOTU010000212.1 GCA_016839665.1 Candidatus Hodarchaeota archaeon | reverse complement strand
TCAAATAACCTGAGTGCTCGATTAAGTAGAATTGACGATTTATGCAGAATGAAGTAAATATCGAAAAAGGGAATTGGTTCAGAGTTTAAAGAAGCCACATAGGAAAATTCTTTTTCTCGACCTGAATAGGATTCAATAGAACTCTGTATTCTTTTTTCCAGTTCATTTATAAATGTTTGAAATTCCTCGTTCATTCTTCCAGGTGTTTTTTTCCTCAAAAACCATAAGGTGAAGCTTTTTTGGTGAAAATTTATTTCTATTAAATATTCCAATAACGAAAGGATCCGAGTATAACGTTTTTCTGATATTAGTGAATTTTTTCTCAATAAATCTAACAATAACATCGCAAAAGATGGATTACAGATTGTTAATCGTGAAATCGCTTTAAGATGAAGTTTAGTCTTAGTAGAATGTTTTGTTATCTGTAAAAGCGATTCGACAACTTCAATATGACTTTTTTCTAATATAGATAGGTTTTTTATCCGTCCAAAAAACATAAGATGACTAAATTCTACTCGAAATTGGTGTATAAGATTATTCTCTTTCGCCCAACTCTTTAATGGTTTTTTACATTTAATCCGTATTCCTTTTTCATATAGATGTGATTTAGTAATTCCTTTTTTGATCTCAACGAAACCTACTGATGACAGGAAATTGAAGAGAACTTGGTATGTAAAACCAGTTTTATGTCTCATGCCTGATTCATTCACTCCATATATCCATTGTAAAGTTGATGTTTGGGACTGAATATCTTTTTGGGTGGCAAGTTGTCTTATTGTAGACTCTAAATCAGGAACTTCAAAGATCACTCCTCCTCCATTTTCTAATACTCTGAACCACTCATTAAGGAGATATTTAACTTCAACCCAATCAAAATGCTCAAGTAAGTGATAAGCTTTGATCATTCGGATACTATTCGCCTTAAATGGCAAAAATGCAACATGTGCTCCCATATCTGCAACAGTTAGATCGAATAAATCAATATTAATATAACCTGGCTTGTAATTTCCACCACAACCTAAATGAAGAATGATTCCAGCGTGATTCTTAACTTCTGTCATGTGATTATTTTACCCCCTCTGTTTTATTTTTTCAGAATCTCCTTTTCTATTCGATAAAAGCAAAATGGGTCATTATGGAATTTTTCTGTCATTGCAAAAGAGACAGAGTTACATCCTCCTTTACAATTCGATCCAAAACGACATTTAGCACAGAAAGCACCTAATTTTGCAGTGGAGAATTTTCTATTATATGAAAAGCTATCTTTTCCATGCCAGATCGATTTTAATGTTTGGATCCGAATATTGCCTTCAATAAAACGGTTATTACCCATAGCAAGGCAACCAACAATTCCACCGTTGCTAGTAATTCCCATAGAATTTCTCCCCGCGGTGCACCCATTCCATTTGAAATTTGGCATAATTGTAGAATGATAACCCATACAATGAGCTCCAACCACAGGCATGTTGTGGAAGTGATGTTTAGCTCTTAATGCAGCAATCAATAAACCAACTGCATAAAATTCTTCATAAGAAAGCATCTGATCCTCAGTAAAATTACCAAAGGGTGTTGCCAACTGAATTTGCCAGTTTATACCCTTATTAAAGATCAGATCTTTCAATTGAGGTAGTTCTTTAAAATTTATTTTACTTACAGTAGTAATAGCTGTTGTTTGGATTTTCTCTTTCCTTAGTAAATTTATCGATTTAATTGCTTTGTTGAAAGAGCCAGTCTTTCCCCTAATAATTTCGTGAGTTTTGCGTAAACCATCAAGACTTATACCCACAACTGTTGGTTTTAGTGCTGCCAATTCATCGATATACCGATTAATTATTTGGCCATTGGATACCAGACTTAATTTCATTCCCAGATCTTTTATACATCTGGAGATGTCATACCAATCATCTCTTAAGAAAAGCTCACCCCCCATAAGAGCTATATTATCACATTTCATATCTGCAAGCTGTTCACATAATGAAAGACATTCATCAGTGTCTAGTTCATCATCTCGGGCAATACCAGCAGATGATCCACAATGTGAACACCTCAGGTTGCACTTAAGGGTTGTCTCCCAAATCGCGCATTCTAATGAATGAAGCAAGATCTTTTCAGCTTGTATTAATTCTGATTTATTTCAGCGATCCTCGAAATACACACCATACAAAGTAGGTCGAACTAATGAAACAACTGATGTTTTAAAGACGGAACCAATAACATATCCACTAATCCCACCCACTAGTGATATTATTAATGTTAGGATAACAAAAACAGTCAATGATTTTATTTTCTTATTTTGAGATAATAAAGAAACATTCCCTACTAGCAGAAATTGGAAATATGGATAACCTGATATTTCAGAGAATGGTGAAAGTGTAAAACCAGCTATAAATGAAATTAAACCTACGATCGTCTCAAAAGCAGCGAGTATTCGAAGCAGTCCTTTTCGTTGTCTTCTGGTTTGTTCTATCGCGTCAAGATCCTCTGTTGTCAGATTAACCTTATTCGCAATTTCTTCAAGGTGAGGATTAGTTTTTACCATAATTATGTGCCCATTTAAAAGTTGATTGAAATAACAGTCAAAATAGGTTAAATTAGAGTTTTTAAAATTTTTGATAAATACACAGAAGGTTATTTCTAACTTGTCTCGTAGAATTGACTTTTTATTCGAGCAATAATCATAAATAAACAGACTTTCATTGTTAACAAAACAGAATGAAAAGATAAAAATGAGAATCTCTGATAATTATTGAGTTTTTTTGGCTAAAAATGTTGGATGCTAGCGTTTACTCATTTATTCCCCTTTTATGACTTATTGCATTAGATATATTGTTTCTAAAGTATCTTAAGAAAATTACTTTTAAAAATTTAATCAAAGAGAAATTCCAATAAAGTAAAACTTTTTGGAATGATCCATTCATATTAAATTGAATGTGATGGAAAACATAGATAAATTTCTCGAAAGAGAAAGATTGGTAAAGAAACTTAGAAAGTATCGCACCTCATTAAATATCTTTATGATTAGTAAATATTTCTTTCAAAGCCTTTTTTGCCTAGTAGCCATACTATTTCCTTGGTATAGATTGACTGCTGATTATGATACCTTTCAGGTAGGGATTTTTGATCTTGAAGGCTTCACTATTGGTGGTTTTCTCCTGATTCTAGTTTTATCAGTCTATGCGTTTCAAAGAATTTTCCGAGAAAAAGACTGTTTTTTCACCAGGAAGCTGGAAATTCTCTCCCTTGTTGGATTGGTTCTCATTCTTGATAATGTTGCTTATACAAGATTTTTACCTGGTGTTGGAGGAAGACAAAGCACAACTTATCTTATGAGATTTAACATGTTAGGTTATAGTATCACTCCTTTATTAGGCTATTTGGCTACAGTGATAGTTATTCTGTTATCAATCCTAGGGTTATTCTTTTCTTTTGTTTCTACATATTTTCTACGGGAATATTTGTATTCCTACAGTGATTAAGCTGTTTTAGGTAAAATTAGGGAAAAAATCACAAAAATATAGAGGTTTTCCAAGGACTAGAATGGAAAAAAGAATGAGGGAGGTGAGTTCTTGCTCACACTCGTATTTGATTTCACTCTAAAGTACACTTAATATTGCGGAGATTAAAATTAATAGTATCACTAAGCGGCCGAGTGCCATTGCGATATTTGCGAGCAACAATCCTTTATCTAGCTCGTTGAATGCTGTCATTAGTTCCTTAATGTCACTACCCTCGGTCTGGACAATACGCTTGAGATTATCAACAGGAAGATAAGCTGTCACTGCTAGCACGATGTACATAAGTCCATTAGCCAGTAGTAATATTGAGGTAAGGCTCAATATTGCGGAAAGGTCAAGGAACCATTGTATAACGGTAGCAACTCCACCGAGAAAAACAACTATGGCTAACCACCATAACCATTTGGCAAGTGCGCTAATAACTCTGTTTTGTTCTTCAGTAAATTCATATTCTGCCATGTCATATCACTCCTTTTTATAAACTCAAGAGTATGATTATAATATCGAAAACAACGCTACCTAGAACTAAGAAAACTATAATCTTGACGCCCACACCCAGATCATTTAGTCCAATCATCAATTCCGAAATATCGCGACCTTCTGTGCTCGCGATTCGCCTAAAATTGTCTGCAGGTCGAAAAAAGAAAATACCCATAAAAATTTGCAAGGAAGCTTGTGCCATAAGTACAATGGCGAGTATCAGTTCTCGATTAGCAAGCAGGACGAGTTCTGTTAGAATTCCCATAATTCCGCCTAGGGCTAGAAGAACTGCTTGAACTATGCATCTTGTTGCGACATTCTTAATCGCTTTTTCTTGATTTTCATCAAATTCATATTCCGACATTTTATTTACTCCATATAGAGATTTCTCCTTCTGTTATTGAAAGTTAATTTCGAAGCACAGATTCACTTTATCCCATATGTATTAATGTTTCCGCTCGCCTTGATTTAATGATTTGATTACATACCATAGGAAAAGGAGGAAGAAAGGGAGTCCAAGAAAGATAATAAATTGAATTTCACCCTCAAAATCAACATCAGTAC
>JAEOTU010000211.1 GCA_016839665.1 Candidatus Hodarchaeota archaeon | reverse complement strand
CGGGTATGAGTGACATGATTATTCATATCCTTATATCACTAGCACAATTAAGAATACTTCCATTATAGCATTCGAATTACCTAGATAACAATCGAATTACGGAATTTCGGAAGCGGATTTCAGGCTCGCCGAAAAAATATTTTTAATTTCTACTTCTCCCAAATCAATTCCGAGTTCCATATTTCCGAAATTAACTATCTAATGATCTTAAAATTCTGATAAACAGGGTCAAAACAGGGATTTTTTAATTTGTATGATAACGAAGTCAAAATATAAGAATAATTTAAGAGTTGATAATAAAAAAAAGGAGGAGTTGCATAATTTAGCTAGCTATAATATCCTTTGGCATACCCCAGGTCCACAATTGCGTTAGCCGTTGACTCAACCATCACGTGTAGGTAGAGGATCTCATCCCAAGTGACCCCTTCGATAGGTATATCAAATCGTATTTGGAAAGTGCTGTTGGCTGGGCATGTTGGAGGTGTCTTAATGCCAAGTTGGGAAAGAAGCTCTACTTTCCACCCACGTCTATTACTCGCATTCCAACGAGGGTACACCCAATAATTACTGTCAATACTAAAAGAACTACTTTGTACACCGATAGGCACACTTTCGGGTATAGTTTCGGGTATAAGAACACTCACGCCATAATTTGTCCCGTTTGACGACAGAAATTCTATTTTTACAGGATTGAAGAGATAGTCCTCTCCATAGTCAACGCCAAAGTAAACAGCCTTCACTACGTAATTCTCGGTCGAATTAACCCATATTCTATAATCTGCTTCAAGGGGATGGAATGGATAGGTAATGTTCATCCGTTTATTAAAGAGCTTAGATTGATTGTCAAGTCTTTCTTCTATAGCGTCGATTCGTTCATCAATGTAAGTGTGAACATCGTCAACTTTGCCATCAATACCCTCGATTCCACTCTTAACATCATTCATCCATGAAACTTGGTTTCCCTCCAACACTGTTACAGTGAAGATAGTGCTGCCTGTCCTATTACCGTCCGTAACTAAGAGGTCCCAGATATACAATCCCTCCCTCCATGTATCTCCGAGTTTAGGTCTCATGTGAATCCAATAACTACCTGGAGTAACGGGAAATTTCTCAACATCTTCAATTCTAGGCATGTAAGATCCTAAAGGAAATCTTAAAGCAACAGCTTCAAAGTTTTCATCATCTAAATCTGCAACTCCTTCGCCATTACAGGTAACGTCAACAAATACACTAACAGTATCGAAACCACCTGGTTCTGCAAAATATTCGTCAGTCGCAGCAACAACATCGAATTTTTCCATTTTGCTTTGCATTTCTGTAATGTTTTTCAATGTATCTTGAACTTCTGTCACATTTCCCAGTGTCCAGTCGACGATTTCAAAAAGATCTGGTTGAGAGGGAGGTACTGCTGAAGCTGGAGCAAATGAAGATGCTAAAATGATTGATAGTGTATAGATGCAGACTGCGAAAATTGCTAGCATTTTCTTGTAGTCATACGTTTTAGATGTTTTTTCACTCATTTTTAATAACCGTTCTCATATTTTTCTTTTAAAAAAGTGGGTTTGTTATTTCACGGGATGAAAATTTTAGTCTATTGTAACTTTATGTACAAAAACGTACAAAGAAAGCTTTTGAAGGAAGAGTCATTAATCACTGTGACAACTAAGGAATAACTCTCACTCCTGCTTTATCATAGGTCTCCTTCAACTTCTCAGAAGAATAATCGGTGTAGTGTCTCGATAGGCTAGCTAGATAACTCATTTCATAATTTGAAAGTTAGACGCCCACATTATGTTCGCATTTCAATCGTAAGTAATTATGAAAATCAACCAGTTGTCGAACCTCAATAAAATCTGCGTTCTTAACTATTTTACTCCAAAATCTTTGATTTTGAGATAAGACGTCCCATTGTTCAAGCATAGATAATGCATCTTCTTTAAAAAATAAGCTTAGATCCAATGAAAATTCATGAGATTTCTCATCAAAATCTATGATACTTGATTTTCTCAATTCTAATAATTCTTTTATTTCGAACTCCGAAGAATAGTGATCTTGAAATAAGTGAGTGAGTTCGTGAATAAAACTCATTGTCAAATGCTTTTCATGAACCCTTTCAATGAATGGAAGGGAGGGAAACATTGCAAAGTACTTAATATTCCAAATATCTGTTCCAATCATATTCCAAGCCCAACTGTAACTATCACCGGAAATGAGTTTTTGAAGTACAGCAACAATGTAGATTTTAGGAACATAAGGTAAAACCTTAACGTCTACAATACCGTCCAAGGCTCTAATGTACGCGTTTCCAACTTTTGTTAAATGAATAGCAAATCTCGCTTTCTCAGAAGAATTTAAGCATCTCACATCAATGTCAATTTTATCAGAAAAAGTAGGCAACCTCCAAGTCTCCGATTGATGTTTCTTCATTAAGAGAGTATAAAAACCATTAAGATAGTAGAATAAACCAAAACAGTTTATAACTTTCTAAACAGAGAAAAAATTAGAGTTT
>JAEOTU010000210.1 GCA_016839665.1 Candidatus Hodarchaeota archaeon | reverse complement strand
TGTTATAAGCATTCCAGACGCAGAATTATTTTTCCCATTTATTGCGGCATTCTGGAGATTCTTTATTGCATTTTCAGTCCTACCAGCAATACTATTCCAACTGCTTGTACCAGGACAAACATAATACGTAAATCCGTTCTCATTCAGTGTTTTTGATAGTTCTGCAAATGGATGCTCCGCCTCATACCCCCAAACAAGTGCAATAACATCCTTTGGTAATTTCTCAATTATATCGGGATACTCAAAAATTATATCAGCCCAAAACTGCATTATTTTCCCCCTCTTAGTAACTTCAGAATGAATTCTCTGGAAGAATGCTAAATAAACTTCTCCTTTACCTTTTGTTGAACAAATCTCAGCGGAACGTCCAACACCCAAATCAAATGTCTCATCAAGTCCGACGTTAAATTGATGACTACTGAAATGCGGTAATAACTGGTCGTATAGGTCCTTTAATAACTCAATGCTTCTAGGGTCAGTTGGACATAAACTAAAAGGTTCTTTTTCAAGACTGAAAGGATGTTCAAAACCCTCCGGACACTCTGCTAACTCCCGATACGGTTCATGAACTAACCAACGATGAAAGTGGCCGAAGCTATTTTGATTAGGTACTAATTCTATAAACCTCTCCTGACAAAAAGAATCGAGAATTTCGATCTCTTCCCCGGTAAATGGTGAACTATTCCGCCAAACCTTTTCATGCCCCCGGTATGCGAAAGTATGTTCCATATAAAGTTGAAGCTGGTTTATTTTCCACCCTGAAAACAGGTCAATTAGATCATACAATGTTTCCATTGTTGGTACTTTGTCCCTACTGATGTCAATCATAACTCCACGGTGGGGGAAATCAGGCCAATCATCAATTCTTAAGTGAGGTAATTCTAAAGACTTACTGAGAGGGTTTTTTAGATCATAACAAACCTTCATCAATTGAGTTAACGTTTGAATACCATAAAACAAACCAGATTCGTCAGAACCAATGATCGATATACCTGAACTGTTTATTACAAGTTTATAACTTTGTAATTGTTGAAATAACGATTTCGTTATCTGAAGTTTAATTAAATTGACGTTATGATCAGAGATTCTAGAAGAATCTTCTATCTGGCTATTTATCCCCTTATTTTTCAATGCATTCTGAAGGTTTGCAACATTTTTCAAGATTCGCTTGTTAGACAATGGAGCAAGAATCTGTATTTGTTCAGATATAACTATTTGACTATCAGTGACATCTAATTTCTGAGGTTTTGGAAATAAAAGGTTAGAAGTGCTATAATCATAATTAAAACTATCAGAATGATTATTTTTTATATCCATTTTAACACTCACCATGATAGAGAACGAGTCATTCTATTGTTATTCTCCTCTCCATCCTATTTTATTTTAAATTTATTTCAAGTAAATTAATAATAGAAAGAACACGGTTCCCAAACTACTCTAATATCAAGCCAATTTTTTCTGCTAATATATCCATTCCAGCTCCTGTTTTAGCACTCGTTGGAATTATCTCGAGCTGTGGGTACAAATCATGAGCTCCTTTAATAATGTCATCCACAACGATTTCCATGGCTGGGGCAAGATCAATTTTATTAATAATTGCCAATTGGCTCATTTTAAAGGTAATAGGATGCTTTTGAAAAACATAAGGACCTTCTGTCACACTTGTGACGGTAATCTTCTTATCTGCTCCAACATCTGTCGTAGATGGACAAATAAGATTTCCCACATTTTCAACAAATATAAAACCATAGTCTTCAAAATTAACCTCTTCTAGGGCTTTTTCGATTTGGAAAGCCATCAAATGACAGCCTCTTCCAGTGTTGATCTGTAAGCAAGTACTACCAAATCGTCCGATTCGTTGGGCATCAATATCTGTGGCAAGATCTCCATTAATAACCAGAAGTTTATGGGTTGTGGTGTACTTTTCAGCAAAATATTCAAGTATTGAGGTCTTTCCAGAACCAACACTTCCTTGGATATCCACCATCGGAAGATTATATTGATGACGTATGTTCCGAATTCTATTTGCAATAAGGTCATTAGCTTCCTGAATCTTTTTTTCAATCAAGATTCTTTTCACAGGCATATTACGAACCTCACGTAAGTCACAGCAAAGAATTTTTAAATCTCTTCTGAGTGACTGATTCAGAAGTGTAATGCACGAATTTTCACTAGCGCAATCAGTATATGAGACGACTTTAGCTGTTGCACAAGAAAATAACGCAGCAAGAATTGAAAAAATTGTTCTAAAATTTGGAATGTTTGCTCTGGTTCAAGAAGATCAATTCCGTTTTTGTTTTGATTTAATCAAGAAAGACTCAAAAATGACTGCAACTTCAAAACTAGAGATTATTCGAACCCCTGGAGAACTTCAGTGTGAAAAATGCAATTTCGAAGGAAAAATAAGTGAATATCCGCAAGAACATAACGAACTAGCCCCGATTTTCCAATGTCCTTCTTGTAAAAGTTATTCAACAACAATAATTTCTGGAACCGAGACAATTATTGATTCTATTGTCATTTAATTTTCTCATACTTGAAAGATGCCATGTGTCCTTAAAGAAACGAGAGATTACTTGACTAGACAATCAATTCGGTTGTTTCGCGGACTTAAAACGCAATGGAGACTTGAATGCTTCTGGAGAGGAGATATTTGAATCTCATTTTCTTCCCAATTTACATGTAGAAGCTGACCGATGAAATCATTTTCCTTGACTGTTGGCTCTCCCTGCACAACAACCGCAGAGTTATTCTTCCCATCTACGAAAATGACATTGTTTTGACGTTGAGAGTCAACTATAACCCCATCGAGAGCATGTACTTCTTCTCGAATTTCAAATCCACTTGGTATCCATTTAATTCTTGCCCGTATTCCCTTCCCAATCATCGGTTGGAAAGCTATAATCTTTATCCCTGATATAATAAATCCTACCTTGGCATTTGATTGGCCTTGACCAGAGTCTTTATGACCAGATACTTGAAATCCTGCTGTTTCTTTAGTGGTGTCTGTGTTCCATGTACATGATATACGTTGGATAATTATTCTTTTCGGTGACACAGGAATTTCCTCATGACGAATCCTTAGTGATAGAGTAGTGAGGAATTTTTCGAATCCATTCTGCTGATCTGATTATGACCGTCCTAAAAGTATAGTGAACCAGAGACACTAAAGTAAATCTATCAACTGTTATATTAAATATCAATTGGTATTAATTAATGTTACAAAACGACAAAAGAT
>JAEOTU010000209.1 GCA_016839665.1 Candidatus Hodarchaeota archaeon | reverse complement strand
TAATTAATTCCCTTAATGGCCACACAGCTTTACGAATGAAGATTATATTAGTTTTTAGAGAATGTATTACATGCAAAGTCTCAGTTCCAGGAGCTGTAACCACCTCTTCTTCCAAAAATTCAATTCGCTCACTTAATCTTTCTAGAATTAAAAAATAATTATCGACAATAATATCAATTAATGCATAAAAAAGCTAAAAAAAGGGAGGGAAAAAAACTAGAATCCAGCTTTTGTCAGTATTTCATCCCAGCGTTTATCAACTTCCGCTTGAAATTTTTCAATAAGGTCTGTTTGTACTGTTGGTCTGAACAGGTGGCGCCAACGGCCTTCTTTCTTGAGAAATTCTGCCAAGGGAACTTTTCTTGAAGGATCTTTGGCAATACGTTCGCTAGGGCGGCTAAGTTTGTATTCTCCTTCAATAACCGTGAATAAGGGATGCAAACAGGTTTCTACTGCCATTTTAACATATTCAATCGATTTTTCTGGAGCAAATCGTTGTCCTCGGTTGCAGGATGCTTCTACATGCATGAAAGCGGGCCCATCTACATCAAGTCCTGCTCGCACTTTAGCAATTAAGTCTGCTGGGTAAGCTGGGGCAGCTGTTGCAACAAAAGGAATTCGGTGGGCAACCATGATATCAGTAATGGGTTTTCGAAATTGAGTTTTTCCAGGTATTACTGAACCAGCAGGCGAAGTAGTTGTAGAAGCAGCGAATGGTGTACCACCAGAGCGTTGGATTCCAGTATTCATGTACGCACCATTATCATATAAGATGTAGAGAAGGTCGTGACCTCTCTCAAAGGCTCCAGATATTGCTTGAATACCAATATCATATGTACCACCGTCTCCACCAAATACAACGATGTCCGTTTTCCCTTCTTTATATGTACCTTTCTTTGTCATAGCTTTAATTGCTGCTTCGACCCCACTTGCAACTGCTGCTGAGTTTTCAAAAGCAACATGTAACCAGGGAACTTCCCAAGCAGAGAATGGATAAATAGTTGATGCAACCTCCAGGCATCCTGTAGAGTTGAAAATCATTGTTGGCTTATTGAAAGCCATTGTCACTTGGCGAGCCATCGAACCAGCTGCACAACCGGCACAGAGCCGATGACCACCAGTGAAGTAAGTAGGTTTATCTACTAAATCTTTTAATTTATATTTTGGAATTTCAATTGTCATGATAATACCTCCTTCACTCTCGTACTCCCATCCAATAGATTGGCAGGTTTTTACCTTTGCTAAACGCCTCTTTAGCTCGATTGTACATTTTATGGTAATCTCCAATAAGTGTATCACGACCACCTAAACCAATTGTATATTCTGCAAGTAATGGGGAAACACCAGTGCCATAAAGACAGGATTTAATGTCTTGACTCAGAATGGCTCCTGGACCTCCGAAAGAATGCGCTCGTTCAACTGATATCAATCCTTTCAGGTTTTTACAAAGATTCACAATTTCTTCACCCCAAAATGGCCGATAAACACGAATTTTGATAAGGCCTACTTTTTCTCCCTTTGCACGGAGTTCATCAACCGTTGTTCTAGCGTTACCTGCGGAAGAACCCATCGTGATAATAGCATATTCAGCATCTTCCATCATATATGACTCAATAGGGTTATATTTTCGGCCTGTCACTTTTTCCCATTCATCAAAGACTTCTAGAATGATTTTCTTTGCTTTAACTTGAGCTTCCTTGATCTGAGCACGTGCTTCCATATAATAGTCTTGCAAATGCAATAAACCAATACTCAATGGTTTGGTTGTATCAAGCTTTAGATCAGCCTTTCTCTCACCTTTTAGGAACTCCATTGCTCCATCACGAGAGACTGGTTCAATTCCTTCAATAGCGTGAGACAAGATAAATCCATCAAGACCAACTGCTACGGGTAATAAAACATCAGGATGTTCTCCGATCTTGAATGCCATAATAGTTTGATCATGAGCTTCTTGATTGTCCTCGCAGAACATACTTACCCAACCAGAGTCTCGTAAGAGCAATTGATCTGTCATCTCACCGTGGATATTAATTGGGCCGCTTAATGCTCTATTGGCAAGCGCCATGACAATGGGTGTGCGAGAAGACGCTGCGATAAAGACTATTTCATACATAAGCATAAGTCCAGCACTTGCAGTGCTGGTAAAGACACGAGCACCTGCTGAACTAGCACCAACACAAGCTGACATTGCACTATGTTCTGATTCCACTGTCACAAATTCGGTATCAACCTCGCCATCTGCTACAAAATCTGCGAATCTTTCAACTATGATTGTCTGAGGTGTAATAGGATAAGCAGCTACAACATCAGGATTAACAGCTTTAGCTGCAAGTGCTACTGCATCATCACCAGTAACGGCAATTCTTGTCATTTAGATATCCTCCATCACTATTGCTTTGTTTCCTTTTCTGCCTGGACAATCGTTTGCACAGACACCACATCCTTTACAATAAAAATAATCGAATTTTGGATGTTTTTTCCCGTCCTCACCAGCTACCATCGTAATAGCATTATCTGGACAGAAGAAGTAGCATTCTAAGCAGGAAATGCAATTTTCAACTATGAGAACAGGACGTTGAGCAGCCCAGTCTCCAGTACGAAAGAATTTAGCGCTCCCTGCTGGTGCACTACCAGCCATTGGGAGTTTTTTATACCCCCATTTTTCTTTTACCCATTGTTTGAATTCTTCATCTGAAACATCTGTTGGTAGATCAGGCATTAGTTATTCACCTCGTTAAAGGAACGCTCAACAGCATTTACATTTTTCCTTGCGGGTTCATCTCTAAAACGGGCCATGATAGCTTTTTTAATCGAGTCAAGTTTTATTATTTCTTCGTTAGTTAGCTTGATCAGAGCACCTAGAATGGCCGTATTTGTTTGTTTTATTCCTATTTCCTCTGCTGCGATTTTAGTAGCGTTTATTGCCGCAAAACGAGCGTCGGGTCGAGAATTCTTCAAATTGCTGACCCTTTCGGAATTTGGATCATCAGTGTTGATTATTACGAGTCCCCCTTCCTTAAGGCCAGCAGTAACATCTACTTGCCCCAATAGTGTAGGATCCTGAATAATTACAATGTCAGGTTCATAGATCTCTGTCTTAACATAGAAACGTTCGTCAGAGATTCGTGCGAAAGCTGCAATGGGGGCTCCTGACCTTTCAGGTCCAAATGAGGGAAAGGCATGCACATACTTATCCTCTAGCAGAGCAGCTTCTGCGATCATATAACTACTGGTCATCACGCCTTGGCCTCCTCTACCATGTAATCGTATATCAATAATATCTGCTGTCAAAATAATTACCACTCCTAGTTTTCTTATCTATGAAACCAAATGGATATACTAGGCGAGTTTGCCTTCTTTATGATTGTTTTTAGTGATCTTGCTTAACAATGGTAAACAAGGAAATTATTAGAAACGAAATCAATTGTGTTTGAAAATACAACGTTAGAAAAATTAAGCAATCAAAAGAAAAATACAAACCTTACGTTTCTTTTTCTTTAATAAGTGCTAGGTATTTCCCAGCAATTTCTTGGTAGATTTCAGGAATTACACCACCCCCGAGCTTAGCAGAGCATTCATAGAAGGGAGCTCCATATTGATCAGCAAAATCCTTTCCCTCCTGATAAGTAACAATACGAGACTCTTCTAAGTCCTTTTTATTCCCGATAATTGTAATAAATGCCTCCTCTCCTGCCACACTTCTAAAGTCGGAGATCCAACGATTAAGGTCAGTGAATGTTTCGGATCGTGTCACATCGTAAACAAACAGACACCCCAGAGCTCCAACAAAATAGCTTTGCCGAATTTTGCCAAAGAACTCCTGACCAGCAGTATCTACTAAAAGTAATTTAATCTGATTATCATCTACCTCTACCCGCTTTGTAGTAATGTCAACCCCAATTGTTGGCATATAATCCATAGAAAACTTGTTTTCGGCGTACCGTCGGATAAGAGAGGTTTTACCCACCTGATATGACCCCGCGCTGCAAATTTTTAAAACTAAATCTCCTTTGGGTGGTCTCATGTTAAACCCCTAAATTAGCCCTAAAATTAAGCTAAATCGAATCTTTTTACTAACATTTAGGAAATAATCGTCTGATTAATTACTTGAATATTACTTTTTATTAAATGCTCCCCACCATTTTTCGATAAGAAATGTCATACTATACTCACTTTTGTTTCCTAGATTCTATAAGAGGTCTCAGTAGAAGAATCCCTATTATCTTTCTCATTTCGTTTGAAATCATTCTTCTTCTTCAGAAATAGGCACTTCTTCTATCACTGGTTCTTCTTCCTCTTCTTCTCTTTCATCAGATTTAACTGCTTCATCTTCTCCTTCTTCTTCTGTTTCACTTGGTTCAGTTTCCTCTCCTTCCACTGATGCTTGATCCTCTGGATCTGTCGGTTTAATTTCTTCCTCTTCTCCTTCTTCTTCTGTTTCACTTAGTTCAGTTTCCTCTCCTTCCACTAATGCTTGATCCTCTGGTTCTGTCGGTTTAATTTCTTCCTCTTCAAGTTTTACTAATTCTTGTTCCTCCTCATCCTCTTCTACTTCGTAGTCTCCCATCAAACGCCTCAATCGCCATAACATCTGTAATTTCAACCGTCGACTTTCGTTATCGAAGCCAAAATCGTGAGCAAACTTTGGTGTTGACGTGTAAACCATTGATCTCGCTCTTTTTTCGCCTACAATATATTCCTGGGCCTCAAGATGGCGGCAAATTTCAGTTATTTTTATTGGTCCGATTTTTCGTACTATCTTTTTAATCATGGCTAACGAAATTGGTTGTCGATAGGCAATTTCGGTCAAAATACGACGCTCTTCAACAGTCATAAATTGTTTGGGAGACAATAACTGAAAGAATTCATGATAAACTGGATTTAGCTGAAGAACCCAACGATCTTTCGAAATTTCGTCAATGACTATTGGTGAGGTCTTTTTCCGTAGTCTTGAAAGTTTCCTTATTGTCCTTTTCACAAGGGGGGATTCTTCTTGTAAACTTTCAATAAGCTCATCTGTATGGATTGGTCTTCCGACAGAAAACAACGCGCCCTCGATTCGTTCCTCAAGAGTTATGGGAGGAAGTTCAGCTGTAACAGGTCTAAAAACAGCAGAATCACTAGCGGTTTGATCAGTTTCGGACAATTTTAAGAGTTCAGGAGAGATAAAACTATTAAACGAAACCTCTGTTTCAACCACGTTCTCAACAAATGGAAGAAAACCATGTATTATTTCTGGGGTTTTAATTTCCTCAGGAATTTCTTCAACAATCATTCCAGGAATGCCTGCAAATCGTTCTTCAAAGGGTGTTTCTGAAGTAGCAAAAGCAGCCATTTCTTGGACTGGAGAGTCCTCTGAAGAAGGTTCTGACAATTCTGTAGCTGAAGGAAGCTCAACAACTTTTGGTTCTGCTTTTTCTTTCTTTTTATCCTTTTTTCCACGTCGAAAAAGACGAAACATTGTTCATCATCGTTATAATTCTATTCAAATTGGAGTTCTCGGAGTGCGTAATCTTTTAATCCCGTTTGAATTGCCACTTTAGCTTTTTCGGTTTCAGTTGGTAATTTAAATAAGGTTAAAAAATCCTCAGTGACATTTATTATGTTTCTTTTCCCTTTTGGAGTGATAGTAACCAATTGCATTGCTCTTAATTCTTCTAGATCCTCTTTGACTCTTTTACCAATGATTTTCTGTAATTTACTTGGCGTCACCTGTTCTTGTAGAACATATTCTTTGAAAGCTGTTATGCTTAGAACTTTGAGTAAATGACGTGGTACTTCTGATCGTTGAATAAATGGCCAATGTAGGTGAGCAGCAACCTCTTCTCGTAGTTTTAATTGAACAAGCCCCTCTTCGAGATCAACGATCGAATAAGCTGTTTTCTGATCAATGTGTTCATCACGTATTTTCTCAATAAGTCTTTCAACGACTCCTTCTTCTTTTTGGATTAGTTCTGCTAATTCAAGGAATGAAACAGGACGATCATATAGGTATAACGCAGCCTCAATAATGTCCTTTTCTTTCAAAGCTTTGAATGTTTCGTTATCCATGTACAGATCGGCCCCTAGGGAAAAATTTATCCTTATCTTGAGTTGGGGAACCATTCTTTTATAAAGTATTGATTTCAAAAACCAATTCTTTTTTCTCGATACAACGAGCTAGCGGACTTAATTCAATCAAATTTCGATTTTTTCTTGCCGAAGGAATTTATTTTATCTGTCTGGATGTATTGAAAGCTTTATGATAAGAGTATTGAGATATTGAAGGGAAATTCATCTTTTTAAGGGATTTCTAGACAAATAACGCGAAAAAAGAGTTATTCATGAAGTTTGAGCTAAAAAAAGATATAAAACTTAATAAGTGACTAATTAGTTAACGAAATACTTAATTTAATCAAACCTCAAAAAAAACTAAAGGATATTTTCTTCTATTATTTAGGTAGTGAGATTATGACTAGTCTTGGACTCGAGTCTTTAGATTTAAATTTTCAAGAATCTAAAGTCTATATTATTCTACTTGCATTTGGACCACTGTCCCTTGGTGAAATAATTAAAAATGCCGAATTTACTACAGGGGATGCTGTTAAATCATTGGAGGGCTTAAAAAGTAAAGGGTATATCCATGAAATACCTGGAATCGCGTCACGATATCATGCTTTGCTTCCGTTTAACGATTTAAAGACCTCTGCAGAACAAACAATCGCTCAGATGGAGCAACTGGCTTCCCAGCTTGATGACCACATTGCTCAAAAATTAGGGATTATACTAAATAAACTACGTGAGGAGTCACAAAAGATCAGTGAAGGGTTTGAAACTGCTCGAACTACACTGAATCAAGCTGAAATGAAAGCTGAAGGGGATGCAGAAGCGAGAGTTGCGCGGTATGTTCTTGAAACTGAACAAGGAACTGATCAGACGAAAAATGACATTATCAAAACATTTGAGACGAAACAAGGTGAACATCAGGCTTTAGTTGCCTCTCTAAAAGACCAATATGTTCAAAAAACCAACGAAATAAGGGCAAAATTTCAAGAATCTAATAAGCAGCTGCTCGAAAAATACAAAGGTGGTTTAGATGAATTACAGTCTGGGGAAACCGAGCGAAACCAGACTTTAACAACCCAGGTTGATACGCTTGCTACGCAGACTCAAGATTCTCTGACCGAGGGAATCCAAAACGTTCGCCAATCGATGGATACAACTGGACAAGCTTTACTCCAATCCATCGACGAGCGTAATGAAAAACTTTCAACGCATATTACAAACGTAAATGCAGACATGGCTAATTTAGTATCAAAAATTGGTGATGATAATCAGCAAAAAGTGATTTCAACTCTCGAAACATGGAATAGTAAACTTCATCAGCAACTTGATGAGGGTAAACAGGAAGCAGTTGGCGCTCTTACCTCTGCACGTGAAGAGATCAAAACTAAAACTGTTGGTAGTGCTCAAAACTTACAACAAACAATCAATGAAACTTTAATTGCTGCACAAAATCAAATCGGAGAGCTATTACAAAATGCTCAAACAATATTGTCAGAAAAGGTGACAGAGGCTAGAAACCAAGTAGAAACCTCTATGGAAGGATTTTCAGAGGCTGTTAAAGTTCAAACAGATAGTGATATTCAAAAAATCGTAATTAATACCGAATCATCCATCAGTGGTCTTGCTCAAGATGCGCAGACCACGTTTGATGCAACTCGAGAAGATATGGCAGCTGTTTTTAATGCTTTGACGACGGATTCGAAAGACAAGGCTGAAGAGGTGAGGGGAGCAGCTCTTCTAGAGCTTAGCCGAGTTGTCGCAGCTCTTAAGACTGAAATTACCTTACATTTAGATCAATTCAAAGATACTTTTGCTCCACAAGAACAATATTTGAAAGAACAACTATCAAACTTCCAAACAGTAGTTACTTCATCTCGAACTCAAACACTAGAGACTTTTACAAGTATGATGGGAGATTTCAAATCCTCAGTCGATGCAAATTACCAAGAAATTGAGGGACTAATTTCTGGAGAGACGAACACTCTGTTGGAAAGTATCAATCAGTTTATCGCAGAGTTGGATGGTCAAATAAAAGACTATGACAGTAATTTCAGTGATACTCTAACTGAATCAGCTGTTAAGGGTTCCCAACACTTGATAGCTCAAACTCGTGAGCTCCAAGAGAAAATGGTTGCTGTCGTGAGTGAATTGCACACAACTGCCAGTAATCAGCTTTCTGAAACCAGTGACCTGATCACGGCCAGCATTCAGGCTGAAATAAACACTTTAGAAACAGAACTTACAGATTATACAACGAAATTCAAAGAAGTCACTCAGCAAAACGAAGATGTGTTTAAAAACTATCTATTTTCATTGGGGAAAATCTCCTCCTTAGTAACAGACACAAAACATCCAGTAGTACAAACGGCCCCAATTTTTTCGAAAGAAGCTACATTATCCTATATACATGGCATGTTTTCAAGGATGAAAGCTGGTATAACCCTTTTAATCCCTAAAACTGATGAAATTCCTGTTGATCTGATTCTACAGACAAAAGCTCATCAAAAGATTAATATTGTAACTGTAGTGGCCCCCGCTACTCATGGGGAATTACTAAAGAAGTTGTTTTCCAAACCGAACGTCAAAATTAAGGCAGTCGATACCACAAGATTTGAAGGTGTTGATAGATACATTGCGGCCGATCGAGACGGTGAAGAGGTTCTTATCGGCATTGTAGAAGATCAGGGAGAAACTGTAGCGATCGCAAGCGAAACTACTGCTTTTATCACTCTGATGGGAAAAATTGTCCTTGGTGATTATTTCTTAGCTCGCTCCCAAGAAATCAAGCGATTAGATGTAGGAATGTAATTTTTCACTCCATCTTCCCTTTTTTTCTTGCTACCTAGGGTAATCACGTTTTCCTCTTTTGCTTTTTCACAACCTGAATAAAAATTTCATAGGGAGGATTTAATTCTTGTTCCGCGGTAATGAGCTCATCTCGAAATAGATATAGACAAGATATCAAGACTCGTGCTCTTGTGAGGCGTCTCTTTTCCTCAGATTCCCCACTTCCTTCCATTCTATGGACAACCTTGGTGAATTCGGCTTCTTTATTCTTATCTTTACTTGCAATATCTTGAATAACTTTAAGAGTATCTTTTACTATCTCCTCTATTTGAACTCGGTCTAAGTCAAGATCATAGTCAAAACTCTCGAAATCCGCCAGTTCCAATCGTCGTCGTCGTCGTGTGACTCCTTCACCCTGTTGTTTTTTCTTCTCTTCTTTAATTTTCTCTAGTTTTCTCTTCTCATCTTCTTCTTGGAGCCCTAATAAGAGTTCTGCATAAAAAGCGTCGGGATCAGCAGATTCTGCTAAAGCCAAGAGACCTCTAGTTGCATAAAAATGAAGAGGAATCTTAAATTGAAATTCTCGTCGTTTGGCTCGAATGGCTAGCTTTTCTTCTTTCTTCTTTTCATACTGGATAGCTAAACTTACCTTCTTCTTGTGGATTCGGGAAGCAGAATAAATTGCTTGACCAAGAATTCGAAAATCCAATCCTTGTCTTACTAATTTTTTATGGAAATCAGGGAGGATTTCTTTCATTTTAAAGTCCCTGATGTAAGCTACTCGCTCGGGGAACAGGTCTGGATTTATTAAATAGACGTACGGCTCCTCTAGAAAGAATTGGCCACTATGTGAGAACAGACGGACATAATCATCATCCTCATCCTCCTCGTCATCCTCTATTTCTGATTCTGAAACCTCAGATTCATCCACATCAGCCATTGAATGCTCCTCTCGTATTTTAAACAACTTACAGTTCCAAGCGAAATTAGCCTTAATCGATATTTCTCGTAATTCTCTTTTATGGGATTTATTTATATTTAAGTATATAACATATAGTATATCTTTTTGATTTTTCTCAATTTATTTTTAAAATATTGATCACTATATCTAAGGATTTCCCTCAATATTTCCAATAGATACATACATTTCGGAAAAATACTTTTTAACCATATAGAGATTATTAGACAACAGGAAGATTCTCCCTCAATTCATTCTATTATCTTCATTAATTTTGATTCTTACTACTTTTAGAGAATCAAAAAGATTACTGCTAATACTACTGGAATAATAATGGAAAAAATTGGACTGAATTTCATTAGATAAGCAAGAGAATTCAGTTTTGGTGATTCAGAGATTCGGTTTTTAATGTAGTTGACTTCCTCATACCCTTTATCTTTATAGTAACCAATAAAAGCTTTTTCAATCTCTTCCAAATGTTTCTTCTCGTTTTTGGTAGTCAAAAATTCATACATTATTCCTTTTTCTCCTCTTATTACTAAAAATGATGAAATAAAAAAAGAGACCAAAAAAAGAAAAACTACCATCTCAGAGAAACTTAAACCAAATTTCACTTGAAAGTCAGAAGCAAAAAAATCTACTGATGAAGGTATATTAGAAAGATCAGCTAGTGGGTCTTCATAATATTCATCCTGAACAATCTCTGTCGAATTCAGAATATACATTACTACCATGTACACCAAAAACGGATTGAAAGTAGCAGCGATCTGCATGAGGAAATTAATGATTGGTTCAACCCAAGAAAAGATCGCCAGAATGGATTGAACCGAGTGAATGATATCTTTTATGATATCTGCCAGAAAAGCTGGTATGAGTATCATTATATCAGGGATCACAAATTCAAATAACCAATGAAAAGTGAGTGGAGCAGTAATAGCAAAAGAAACCCCAACTGCAAAAAGCAGTGTACGAAGTGAGAAATACGCAAATCGTATGCGAAAAAGTTTTTCTTGAATCTCTATTATTGTAGTTTTAGGAGTATAGTCCGAATCAATATCTTCTAAAGTTTCAGTTCCATTTAATTGTTTTTCATTCCACACTAACCCTCTCTTATACTCGGAGATTGTAGATTTTAATTGTTGTCTCTTAATCTTCTCTTTTGCCCATTTGAAGGCTTGTTGTATTTGTTCTTCGTCAGAGGGAGTAGTATCAGAAGTCATTTTCCATCATTTCTAAATAATGACTAGCTAGGGTTGGATTGCTATATCTAATCCAAGATAAGTTACCTTGGAAAGAATCATTAATTTTCCTTCCTTTCACCATTATTTTTTTAATTTTCATTTTCCAACAATTAATTTAGGTATAAATTTTCCAGAAGAGTTCAAATATCTGCTGGTTGTGTTGCCAATGAAATCTCTATTAGTCTTGTTTTCATACCATCACAAAAACACTGAGAAAATCGCTAAGGTCTTCGCAAAAGTTCTTGATGCACAGATAAAAACGCCAAAACAAATAAATCCTGATGAGCTTCAAGAATATAATCTAGTAGGCTTCGGTTCAGGAATTTATAGCGATAAACACCATAAATCTTTGCTTGACCTTGCTGATAAAATTCCACAAGTCACTAACATGAAGGCATTCATTTTCTCCACTAGTGCTATGATAGGAGAAGATAAAGTCGCTAAAGATCACTCGATACTTAGGGAAAAACTACAACATAAAGGTTACATGATCGTAGATGAATTTGCTTGTAAAGGTTTTAACACTAATAGTTTCCTGAAACATTTTGGAGGAATGAATAAGGGTAGACCTAATGCTGAAGACCTCAAACATGCGGAAGAGTTTGCTCAGAGCCTGAAGCAGAACCTATAAACGAAAATGTGAATAAAACAAGGAAGAATAATTATAAAAGCGAACATATAACAGATGTGCAATAACCAACGTTATACGATCAAAGAGGGTTATGATAAAAACAATATATTGACGTATAACCTTGAAAGACCTTCATAGGAAAATAAGTGAACAATTCACTACCCTGTCCTGCTAAGTCATAATAACAGAATCGCTTCGTATCTTCTTCATCAAATGGAATTGTTTACGAGGATTTGAGCCGAGGAATCTTCTTGAAAAGGTACTCCCTTGTTTTGTGTTTCACTAGATGAAACAGTAATAATCTTTGGTTGATTGGGATTATCAGGATTAGGAAGACACCAAATGTCTTGTAATTCATCAGTAGGAAGTAGTTTGGCTGGAAATCTTCTAGCTCATGATAATATGAAGCTAGGAGAAGTAAGTATTAGAGAGGTAAGAAGTTTCTTTTATGCAGCAAAAGCTCTCTAGGAAGCGTTCTCCTGTTCTACCTGTGGTAGAATTCTTAGATATAATAGTGATTTTCCAATCCTTAGATGTTCTAATGCAAAATGCTCTTCCCCACTTGAAATAAAAAGAATTTCAAATTAAAAATATCTTTTTAAATAATTTAAGTACTAATAGTAGAGTCGATTAGTATATTATTAGATATTAAATTACATATGAAAACTGATTACAATAAAGATTGAGTGAATCCTGAAATGAGAAAAGAGAAATGTTCGTATTGTGGGAAAGAGTTTGGCATCCGAGATTTATATAAATCACTTAACAGTGATGATTTTACATGCAAGAAATGTCACAAAAAAATGATAGAAGAAGGAAAGGTAAGCGAGGAGGATTACGTTTATGCTGATATTACAGAAGTTTCTAGAAGAGCAGATCAACCTGATGATGAAGAATCATATTATGAAGGGGATGATTGGGATCAGCGAGATCATCAAGAGCCTGATTATGGGGATTCCTCCTAATGTCTGAGTCATGTCTTAAATTCAACAATGTTATTAACATACTGTAATTCTTTCACTTGGTTAATAGCATAATCAAGTGGAATATGACCTTCAAATAAGTCTGAGCTTTCTAATGTAATAAATTATGACGTCAATTTGACTTAATTATTTTCCTTAACCAACGTTTAACAATAATTTTTACGTATTGTTATAAAAAGAGTCCGAGCTAGGTAATTAGAATAGAACACAGTACATATAATGGAAGTTTTTTCTAATATGCTTTTCTGTAATTCCCACGTGTAATATTATCCAGTTTTAGTAACTCACATTTTTGACCCAGTTACCTATCCTCTTTTCTTTTAAAGGTTCTTAACATCTCCCTGTGTTCTTCTTCTCTTGCTTCCTCGATTGCATACAATACCTGATAATGTGCATTAGATAATTTTAATTGAACTCTGGCTGAAACAAAAACCTCTTGTCTCTCTGATGAGTGAACTTCCTTTACTGGTTTCATTTTAAAATCTTGATTCTCGGTTTTTAGAAACATTAATAATTCTTCAACTGAACCACATGGTATCGAAATAGGATGTATACCACCATCATCTCCTTGAAATTCGCTGGAGTGCACAAGTCCTCTTACTACTGATGGCTCTTTTTCCTTAAATTTGAGCGGGATAGTGTTTAAAACAACGAAACTGATATTTTTATCCTGCTTAAACAACCAATACATTCTGTCTGTAAAACAAGGTAGGTCTGGAGCTATTATTTCTTTATCTGTAGGTGTCATACCATATCTATCTCCTCTAATACTTCATGATGTTTATTTTTAGTCCTTTTTAGTAAAAACTGCCTTTCGGTATAAATTTACCTTTCTCTTTAATACTTCATAATATTGTTTAGTCTTCTAGGTCATATTTGAATTTAACCAACGTTATACGACATCAGAAATCCTAATGTTAAATCTTAACATTTTAGAGGGGAAAAAAATTACAGAATGCATTTTTTAAAAATGGAATTCTACATTCTACTTCATCTTAGAATGCTTGAGCTCGTTCTAATTGTTTTTCTTCACTCATTTGGATTGAGAAGACCGAGCTCAGTCCTTTAACATTCGTACATCCGTATAACCTATCAGCCCACGCCATTAGAATGTCGCGGTGGCTGATAACTAAGAATTGGGCACCCGGGGTAGATTTCTTTGGTTTCTTTTCTTTTCCTTCTGAGTCTTCACCAACAGTTCGACTCATACGGTGTAGCAGTTTAGCGACCCGTCGGACGTTCATGGGGTCAAGTGCAGCGTCAATCTCGTCTAAAATATAAAACGGTTGAGCGTCAACCGTTTGGACTGCAAAGATAAAAGCTAGCGCCGTTAACGCCTTCTCACCCCCAGACATTGACTCGAGAGAAGCAACCTTCTTTCCAGCGGGGTGGGCTTCTATGAACAAGCCTCCCTCAAAGATGTCTTCACCTTTTTTCGGGTCTTTTTCGAGGATCAGCTTGGCATCTCCAGCTGAAAGCTCGTGGAAGATCAAGCCAAAGTGTTTGTTGACGGATCTAAAGACCTTCATGAAAATACTAAACTTTTCCGTCTCTATCTCTTCTATGAAGTCCAAAATGACTTGACGTTCTTCTATGAGGATGTCTCGCCGATCCAACAGTTCTATGTAGCGCGAATTTTCTTCGGAGTACTCAGACAGAGCGCGCATATTAACAGGTTCTAATCGTTTCTTCTGGTTAGATTTCTCTTCGATTTCTTTGGTAATCTTACTTTCATTTATTTTCTTTAACTCGTCCGCGTCTGCGGGGAGAATTTCGATATTGTTTTCTAGCGCTTCAGTCTGTAGTTTTTCTAGTTCAACAGTTAATCTTTCTCGCTGGATTTTAATTTCAGTAACTTTTTCTTCTCGTTTCGCGATTTTTTCTTGGAATTTTTCTTTTTCTTTGATAAGTTGGCCTTGGTATTTCTTTTGGGTGCTAAGGTCTGATTTAACCTCTTTCATTTCTTTTTCGACTTCTTCTTCATTCTCTAAGATCGTCTTAAGCTGATCGCCTAACTGAGAGTGTTGTTCGGTTAAAACTTGAAGTTCCCCTGATAAATTGGCTGTTTCAACTTGGACTGAGTTTATTTCTTCACTTGTTTCCGCTGATCGTTGTTCTTTTTCTTCTTTACTTGTGGTTAATCCCTCAATTCGCGATTCAATCCCCGTGAGCTTCCCCTGTATCTTTCCGAGTTGTTGTTCAACTTGATTCATTTTTTCTAAGAGTGGCCGAGTGTCTGCAGCTTCTAATCGTTTTTCAATTTCAGCTGTCTCGGTTGCTATTTTCTCAACGCTCTCCTCATAGAATTGCATTTCCTTTTGTTGCTCGTCTCTAGATTTTAAACGATCTTGCAACTGTTGTTCAAGAGGTGCTAATTCCTGGTTGATTTTTTCTAAATTATCTTGGTAAAGCGTTACCTGATTTTCTTGTTGGGTCTGTTGAATAGTCGCATCTTGAATTTGTTTCTCTAATTTTTCAATAGATTGATTGATGACTTTCTCTAGATCTAGAAGTTTCTTCATATTTGCTTGTTCTTGTTTTAATTGCTCTTTACTTGTGGCTAATTGCTCTTTTGTCTCATTCATTTCATTACGGAGTTCGTCAACTGTTTCTTGAGCTGCTGCCAGGTGAAATCCTCCATAAATGATTCCATTAGAATAAAATACATCCCCATCAACAGTTGAGACCGTTTGTTGTTGCTTTCGCCAGATTTTTGCTGCCTGCTTGAGATCGCTAACCACTTCGTTCTGTTCACGTACCTTCTTTACAATATTAGAGAATTTTTCAGTAGTTTTGAGCTTAAACTTTTCCAACGGTATAAAATTAGCTGCACCAACGGCGTTATCCTTTAATTGTTGGATACATCCTATTGCACTATCAATTGTTTCCGTAAGGATTGCGTCAGAGAGATGACCCACTTCTGTAGGTAAATGCTCCCCTTCCTCTGATAAGTTTTGAAACTCCCCGAGTACACCTTGAATTTCTCCCGAATTAGATTTAGTGCTAATAAAGGAAACAGCAGGATTTTCCTTTCCAGATTCAGACTTTAAAAATGATGATATTGTGTCTATTCGTGATTTTTGCACAAGGTAGTTGTCATTAAGTTCACGAGTTTTTGTTTCTAATGAGTCTATCTTAGCTTCTAGATCAGTTTTCTTCTGATCGACATCTCCAACCTTTGATTTTGCTTCTGTAACTTGTGCATTCCCTTCCTTAAGTGATTCTATTAGTTCTTGAGATTGTGCTTGAGACGAAGCAATTTGTTCCTCCATCTCTTTTTGACGTGATTCGTATTCATTTACATTGTTTTGAAAGGCTGTAACCATATTTTGAGATACTTCGAATGAAACTTGAGTTTTTGTCAGTCGGTCGTTCTCAACTCGATATCGATGTTCAGCATCATCATATTCGTTTTTTATTTCATCATATTGTTGATTTTTTTGTTCCAGTTCTAATTCAATCGATTTTCGTTGTTCCTGAGTTTCTTCGATTTGCTTTTGCAAATCTTTCTTTGTTTCTTCTAATTTCTCCTTGGTTTTGACATCCTCTTCGGTTTTGTTCTTGATTTGATCGAGTCGTTCATTGAGCTGTTTCATACGTTTTTCATTAGATTCGATTGTTTTCTTGTTATATTCAGTTTTTTCTTCAATTTTTGCTTTCACAATATTTTTCTCTTCAGCTGAAGTACGAATTTCCGAGAGAGAAGTCTCTAACCGAATTAATTGATCTTCCAGAGACCGAATCTTTTCAACAACTTCTTCAATCCTTTCATCAGCTTGACCACGTTCATTAATCATAGTTTCTTGATCAGAACGTATTTTAGCTATTTCATCGTCAAATTTTGCAGCTTGTTCTTGATTATAATGAAAAGCATAAGAAATTAAAAGAGCTTTTAATTGCAGGATCTCTTGATCGAGTTGAGTCCAGCGTTCTGCATCTTCTTTTTCTTTACGTAATGACTCAACACGTTTAGCAACTTCATTTACTAATAATTGTAGTTCATCCATTCTACGTTGTGCTTCATCTAGCTCAACAAGAGCTGATTTTTTCTTTTCATCAAATTGGCCGACTCCAGCCAGATTTTCCATAAGTTCTCGTCGTTGGAGGGGATTCATCCCCACAATCTCGCCCACTTGACCTTGAGCGATGATGTTATAGGAACTTACAACATCTATCCCAGCAATACGGAGTTTATCCATTATATCTGTTCGAGTCGTCCTTTTTTTATTTAATCGATAAGTTCCAGAACCATTCCGCTTTAGTTCTCGGGTGACTGATACTTCTTTCTCCTTAATAGGAATTGCATAATCGCTGTTATCAAAAATGATTTCGACTGTCGCCTTATCAGCAGGCTTTCTACCGCCAATTCCGTTATAAATTAAGCCCACCATCTTCTCGGCTCTCATTGACTTTTTAGAGAGCGCTCCTAGGCAGAAGTTCACTCCGTCAATACTATTTGATTTTCCACTCCCATTTGGTCCAACAATAACAGTGAATCCCTTCGCTAGAGGCATACTGACAGTCCCAGGTCCATATGACTTCCAACCAGTCATTTTGATTTCTTTGATATGCACCATTCGGAATGCCTCAGCGGATGTGTAATATCTGTAATTCTACGTATTTTGATCCTCTATTATAGCTCTTCCTTTTAAAACCTTGGTCGGATCAGGTATTAGCTTATATATACCTATTATAAATATATTCCAACAGATTCGTCTTGAAGACATGATTGTATTTTAAACTATAATCCTTGAAATAATGCTTCTTGGTAAATTTGTAATCTTTTAAAAGAAGTACAAGGACAATTAGGTTCAAATTAGCTTTATTTATGATGTTCAATTGGAATTTTTTTCTTGAAAAATTTTTACTGTATCTTAATATGATATATAAACCATTGGAGTTATTTTTTACCACTTCTAAGTACGAAGAACCAACTCTAGAATATTACTCGTGAAGTAGGGATTGTGGGATGAAAATTTAAAAAGCATCATCTTTCGCTAAAAACCAATCAAAGAAAACGAATGTGTTGAAGATGGGAATTGAAGAGTCAGAAGGAGATTCTCCTGCAGATAAAATGACTTTAACTTTATTAACCACTAAATTTCTAAGAGAAACTCGAACATCTTTTGAAAAAATAAGGAATGTTATTGCTCTAGGTATATATGCTGCGGCAAGTGGCATCATCATAGCGTTTATAATTGCTTATTTCTCGAAATCATATTTAGAGGAATCTTTGCAATTAAGTCGGGAAGTTGCAGAAGCCATTTTTAGTTATTCAATCGCAGCAGGTTCAGTCGGATTCCTTGCCATTGTAATCGTAGGAGGAGCGTTTTCTGATGATTATCGGTCGAAGTATGGTCATCGAGCTCCCTTTATATTACTTGGATGCTTACTTTCTGGTTTTATGTTACTTCTAACCCCTATCATTGCAGGGAGCTTCGCGGGAACTGCTTATGAGGATTTAATGTATATTCTCTTCCCATTATGTTTTTTCATTATCTATATTGGTTTAGGTTTGGCTACTTCTCCATTTGGAGCCCTATTGTCAGAGCTGTTTACGAAGGAACAACGTGGATGGGTAGGGTTGGTTTTAGCTGGATTCGCGATTTTGGGTAGTTCCATAGGGCTAGTTTTCCTCGATAAGATTGCAGCATTACTCTTTACACTAAGTGAAACATTACAATTAAACTTTTTACTCGAATTTGGCTTGTTTCTTTTCCCTGCACTGACGATCATCATTGCAGGAGTTCTAACATTCATCTTAGTGGAAAAAGCAAATCCCCCTTTTGCTCCCCTAGATTCCACTATTAACGATATTAAAAAAACGCCTTCCTACATAATGCTTGGAGGATCCGACTTTGGAAAAATGTTTTTCGTGCAATCTTTTTGGGGATTCGCGGCAGAAACAGTCTCCATATATCTGTTTATTCACTTAACAACTTCGAACTCCCCCATCTCGTCTGAGGAAGCACCAATAGTATTATTACTCGTTGGTGTAGCGTCTGCAATCATGGCGATCCCTGCTGGGCTTTTCATTCAAAAATTCGGTAAAGTGAAAACAGCAATTGTTGGCTCTTTGATTTATTCCGGATTCTGCTTCTTACTTGCGGGAATGGAAATTGGGGACTATTATTCTCTAATTCTCATTATAGCAGCTTTTGGCGGATTTGGCGCCGTTTTCATTGAATCAGTCAGAGTGTCGTTACCAGCTGATTTAGTACCCGAAGGTAAAGAAGCACAGTTTATGGGTATCAATAAATTTGGTGCGACCTGGACAATGCCTTTAGTAGCTATAGTTGGAGGCTTTTTGCTCACAGCCCTTGTCGGTTGGTCGTACTCTGCCACTGCTATTATGTTTGGGCTAGCAGGGCTTGCTACTTTAGCCGCGACAATATTATTATTCCTTATCTCGTACGAGAAAATGCTTCGTACGGAGTATAATAAATTCTACAAACGATATCTGACAGCTAGAGGCTTTCTAGAGGACCAAGTAGAGAAAGTTGTTGACCAATTTATCTGAACTTAATTCATTATGTTTGAGGAATATCCATGAATGCTATCCCTTTTAAAAAATGTCCTGTTAAGGTTACGTTATCATATATAGGAAAAAAATGGGCTGTGGAACTGATTAGAGACATGATGTTAGGTCATAGGAGGTTTAAAGACTTTTTGAGGGAAAATCCACAACTTAGCAGCAAGGTACTTGCCCAACGACTAAGAGACCTAGAAAATCATCAAATTATAGAGAAGACTAACACAGGTAACCATTTCACGATTGAATATCAACTGACCGAACGGGGACTTCGTTTGAATAAGGTATTGTATGAACTAGCTCAATTTGGTTACGATAATTATTTAGAAGAGATTTTTGGAGACCAACATCTATCCAAGGAAGAATTTACTTCCTTAACGATGAGCACTTTCCACATTTTTGAGTGAAAATATGAATCAATGGTTACCAAACAGTAACCATTTCTTTTTAAGCTGTGAAATGGAACGTTTACCAGTGAAATATCATGGCTATCAAGGTAAATCACATCGAAATACCAGTTCTTGATTTGGTGAAAGCTAAGGAATTTTTTGAGACCATATTTGCATGGAAGGTAGATCTCGAATCATTTGAAAACTATGGACTTGTCGGTATTAAAAATTCCATTAGTATCGGACTTTATCTAGTAAAAAGGATCCCTGAACATGGGATTAATATCGTGTTTGAGGTTGATGACATTAACCAGAAGCTCGATGAAATTAAAAATATGGGTGGAGAAATAACCAGAGAAAAATACGAAATCGCTCCTGAAGTTGGATTTGCTGCTCAGTTCAAAGATTGCTTTGGAAATGAGTTGGGTTTGTTTGCGAGAAGCTGACCGTGGATGATTTTTCTAGGAAATGCATATTCATGAAAATTCATAGAGAAACTGTAATAGATTCTTCTGTTGATTCAATATGGGAAGCTTGGACAAAAAATGAATTGATAACGAGATGGTTTTCTCCAGAAGCGAATGTAGAACCGCGTGTCGGAGGTGCGTTCGAATTATTTTTTGATCCCAAAGATCATAGTCATGAGTGCACTAAAGGATGTGTTTTTACTAAAGTAGAGAAGAAAAGAATCCTAGAATTCACATGGAAGGGTCCAGGCCAATTTGCGGATTTTATGAATAATCCATCCTCTCTTACGACGGTGAAAGTGGAATTTTTTGAAGATGAGGAAAAGACAAAGCTGATATTTGAACACAAAGGATGGGGAAACTCGCTTGATTGGGATAAAGCCCGAGATTGGCATGAAGAGCAATGGAATGCTGTATTAATTGAGTTAAAGAAATTTTTGGAATCCTAAAGCGCTTACATTGTACTCTGTCGTCTTTTTTGCTCAACGATAATAATACCTAAATGAGCAAAAGGTGATTCAACCCCATTACCCGACTTTGCAGAGCATAAGTAATAACCTGCGAGATTATGTTCCTTAGAAAATCTTTCAGCCGCTTGAGCGGCAATATTCCTTCTATTTTCATCTATTGTATCCACTTTATTTCCAAGTAAGACGATAGGGAGATCTGGTTCGTTATGCTGTCGAATCATCCTTATCCATTCAGGTAATTCTGCCATAGTTTGAATTCTTGAAGTGTCGAAAGCCACCAGTGCTCCAGAAGAGCCCTGACAATAACCAGGGAAAAGAGATCGAAATCGGTCTTCTCCAGCGTAGTCCCAATATGCAATTCTTAGAACTTTATCCCCAACTTCTTGATCCATTACTAAAAAATTGACCCCCACAGTGGTGACTGCTGGGATGAAGTTATTCGTCTCATATCTTTTCAGTAATGTGGTTTTTCCTACCCCTCCAGGCCCCGCTACCACTACTTTTACTGTTAAAGTATTTGCACTGAAGATAAATTTAGTTTTCGACATGAGGGTAGCCTTTTTTTAGCACTATTTAGTTATTATTTCTGATGTTTTTGATGAATAGCCATAGCCATTCTTTGAAATAAGCGTTCAGTGTTTTCCCCTGTGATAGCACTTGTCTTGAAATATTCTGTTATAGGATATTTATTTCTGAATTCATTGATTTTTAGAGGTGAAGTTGTGATTCCTAGGTCTGCTTTCGTGGAAACAAGAAAGTTGATACTGTTGGTATTGTCTTCTCCTTGTTCATAGACCTTTATCCATTCCTGAAGAGCCTCAAAGGTTTCCTCACGAGAAGGGTCAAAAGCGAGAATAAGTCCATCACTATTTGAAGCATATTGAGGAAATATCATCCGAAATCCTGGTTCTCCTCCAAAATCATATAGATGGATTTTTACTGTTGCACCATCTGTTAGGGTTATTGTTTCGATAGTAAAATCAAATCCAATTGTTGATCTCAAATCTTTCAATGGAAACTGATTGTGGATAAACCTATGGACAAGACTCGATTTTCCAACATGTTTTTCACCAGCAATCACTACCTTAAACGGTCTTTCCATTGTCACAGCTATTTCACTTCTATTTGATGATAAAAAGTATATGTTTAATAAGAATATAGAATCATTTTCTATTTATACTGTTTCATTCAGCACATTAATAATTTGTTTTTTCATTCATTCTCTTCTTTTGAGGACTCATCAGGTATTGCAGTTTCTACTTGCTGATCTGGATGACTTTCTCCAGCATTAGAGGGCGTTTGATCCTTTTCGTAAACAGAAGATGGTATTTGAATCTCAGAAGTCTTCATGAGGAGTGCCAGTTCTTCCGCTAGAACAGCTACGTTGGAGAGTAACGAAAACACTACTTCAAATTTCTCGTTGACTTTTCGGTCAATGATGGATAAAATCTCATCTTGGAAGTCTTTTAATTCTTGTTGGTAACTTTTAATGCTATCAGTTTGCTGCTTCATGGTTGTTTCGTATTCTTGAACATTTTTCTCCAGTCCTTGTATCAGGTCAGCACGAGTTTTTCGAGCCTCCTCTTCCAATTCACTTATAAGATCAGCAATTTTTTGTTTCAGTTCTTCACCAGTCTTTCGGGGCATGAAACTAGCTGAAACTTCATCGAGAATTTTTGTATCAGACTCTTTTAGCGAATGTGCTGTGATAGTTAGTTCAGTTCGGATATTTTCGTTGTAACTCTCAACAATTCGTGAGAAATTCTCAAAATGAGCCTTTTGATCGGCTTTTGTGAGACTCACTAATTCTTTCAATTTCTGTTTAAATTGTCTGAGGCTGTCCCTCTGTTCTTCTAAGGCAGCTGCATGATTTTGGTTAATCTGATTAAGCTGCTCCAGCCCGTCTCCAACCATTCCAATAGTTTTTGTAAATGAATCAAAATTCGCTTGAGTTTTTTCGGAATGATCATTCAGTTGGGACTGAGTAGTTTCTTGTGCTTGGTTTGTTGAATCTATTTTCGTGTTAATCGCATCTGCTTGTTGGATTAAATCAGCCCCAAATTTTTCCTCTACGGTGTTTAATGTAGATGTAAGTTCTTCAAAGTTATTTTCAACATTTTGGGTTTGTTGTTCAAACTTCTCTTCCAAAGCATTCAATTTTGATGTGAGTTCTTCAAATTTGTTTTCAACATTTTGAGTTTGTTGTTCATCTTTCTCTTCTATGCTACTCAATTTTGACGTGAGTTCTTCAAATCGGTTTTCAACATTTTGAGTTTGGTGCTCATTTTTCTCTTCTATACTACTCAGTTTTGACGTGAGTTCTTCAAATTTGTTTTCAACATTTTGAGTTTGTTGTTCAAATTTATCTTCTAGGGAGCCAAAATTCCGCTTAGTTTCCTCAAATTCCTTTTCTATATAAATTTCCTTGTCCTGAAGCTCAGTATCCCATTTCTTGATTGTTGAAGTTGTTTCATCTGAGTCCTCCTTAAGTTTGTTAATAATTGTCGTTTGCTCTCGAACAATTTTTGTTAATTCTAAGATCTGTTGAGCGATTTGGAGTTCATCATCTTCTTCATTAGGATTATGGGTCATTGTTAATTTTCTCCTTCAAAATTGTTTTTGTGCTGGTAAGTGTTAAACGGATATCTTCTAGTCGATTGATTAATTTGGTCTCGATACTTTCCTGATAGATAAATTCTTCGATATTGATTTGTTTGCGGATCACTGGTAAGAAACGTTTCCAATGAGTTTCTACTTCTTGAATGTGTTTTAATGCCGAAATAATGACTATATTTGTTTGATCATAAAGAGAGTCTACCAAGACACCGACTTTCTTATCATCAAGTTTTAATTCATTAATGCCAATTTGGAGATTAGGATGCCTTTTAAGTAATAAAAGAGAATCAGATTTTTGTTGGATTATTGGAAAAACTTCTTGAGGAGTTTGTAGGAAGATTCCAGTTACAGCGAAACCTTCTGCAAATTTTTCCAAAACTGGTCTCAAATTTGTACTCATTTTCTAGATCTCATTTTGAAATAGTTTAACTATATTGCTAATTAAAAACATTACAGATTATACATCACAAATTATTTGTTGCAATAATAATTATTTGGCAGAGTGAATCTTTTTTTTCTGAACCGTAAAACACATGTTTGGTTTATCAATTGATTCTTTGCGAAATATGCTAGTGCTCAAGGTATGATTTTCATGTTAGAACAATTAACGATTATTATTCCTACATTAAATGAACGGAATAATATCGATCAAATAATAAATCGGCTATTATCGCTTTACCCTCCAATTTCGATCATTGTTGCAGATGATGGTTCTATAGATGGAACTGATGAAGTGGTTTTGGATTGGAACGCAAAGAATCCTCGTGTTCTTTTTTTAGATAGGAAAGACGAACCTGTGAAAGGGTTAACCATCTCTCTGGTTGATGCGATTAAAACTATAACTACAGATTATTTTCTTGTTATTGACTGTGATTTCCAACATCCTCCTGAACGAATAGCTGATGGACATCAGTTACTATCAGAGGGTTATCAACTGGTTATCGGTACCCGTTCAAGTATTGAGGGATGGAGTTTTCGTCGAAAGCTCATTTCTTGGGGTGCCACTACTCTAGGAAAATTTTCTTTGCTATTTAGAAGGAGGCCACGACCAAAAGATATAGTAAGTGGTTTTTTTGGTGGTCAAACTCTGTTTATACAGGAACTTTTGGAACATCATCCAAAAACTATCTCCCCTAAAGGATATAAACTATTATTTGATCTCCTCAAAGTTATGCCTCGGAATACTCTCATCGGCGAATTTAATTATACCTTTCAATCACGAAAGGCTGGCCAGTCAAAAATTGGAATGAAACAAATAATGGTATTCTTTCGGTCACTATTTTGAAGCAGGATTATTCTATTTTTGAAACACAGAATGAAGTAACCCTTTGAAATTAATTCATGGATTGGAAGAAGCCATCGAGAGAAAAAATGAAATCAGGTTTTGCGATACTTCGGAATAGTGCGTTGTGTGGGGCGGGATTGTAAGCGAGAGGTGATTCTACGGCTTGTTTTTCGTTGTTTGTTAACAAACCTCATTATATTCGCGCCTAAAAGGGAAAATGCGGATTCAATGTTCACACCTGTTTTAGCAGAGGTTTCAATGTAATTACAAGTGAATCCCTCAGGCTTGGTGAGATTAGTAAGCCGCTCAGTAAACACTCTCCCTTGTTCTGGAGAAACTGTATCATCGGATAATTCCCGCATGTCAATCTTATTAGCTACGACTACAATGGGGACTCGACCCCGACCATTATTAGTCCAGAGTTCATTAATCCATTTAGGAGTGTTGAAGAAAGAATCAGGACGTGTGACGTCATAAACGAGAAGAGCACCCACGCTACCCTTGTAGTAGACTTCTCGAACCGCGTCAAAACGTTGTTGTCCCGCCAAATCCCAGATTTGAAATCGGATGGATTCTCCAGCTATAGTAGAATCTTGCATTGCGAAATCTGCACCTATAGTAAGAAGATATTGGGCTTTAAAACCATGGCCAAGGTATCTTTCTCGAATGGCGGTCTTTCCGACACCCCCATCGCCAATAAGCACAATTTTAAGAACTGTCAAAGATTATCCCAAGTTATCAAAGTCATATGGTTTTAATATGCTTTACTCGAGAGTTTGTCCGAGTAAGGTCTGATTCAATGATTTGAATAGTTACCAGTTTAATAGGTTTTCCAATTTAAAGAGTTCAATTTGAATCCATATCATAAAGTTTTATTCTTTGTTATCGATGAGGAACGAGAATTAGAACTCTGAAAGATAAAAAAATGAAAAAAGGTGAAGCGGGTCACCCTAGTGCGGGTTCTGAGGGTGGTCCAGTTCGTGCTTCTCCAGATTTGACTCCAAACATCATTATAAATGCAACAATGAAACACGTGGTACTTACAGGAAACAACAAATCAAAAGTTCCTCCTGAAAGAACATCAAATATTAAACCGATGAGAGCTGGACCAGCTACAGCAGCAGAACTACTAAAAAGATAGTAAAGGCCAGTATAGGATCCTAATTTTGCGTCAGTAGCGATTTCCCAAACAATAACAATCGAATTAATATTGATTAATGCCCAGCCAATTCCACCACAACCTAAAACCACCATTGTAATAGTATACTGGGTTGATGGGTCTAAATTTAGAATATTAAACTGACCAATTGCCATCGTGCTTAATATAATGAAAACCAAGACTGGTATACCAATCCTTATTGTATTTGCTCTGCCAATCCTCTGGCCTAAATACCCTGCAGGGATTGCAAACACGACAAAAACTAAAGCGAAAATGGTCAGCATAAGACTAGCTGCTGCTTCTGCTGCTTCTATGGCATCGGTCGTTCCGGGTTGTGCGATATTAATGATATGAGGCATGATAGTTGTAGCCCAACTTGTGAACCAGGTTTCTAGCGCATTATACCCTAAAAACCAAAAGAAAATTGCCAACAAGACAAACAAACATGATTTATCACTGTCAGTAAGTACTTCTCTGATACTGGAAATCACAGACACTTTTGGAACTGGTGTTGTATCAGTGCTTTCACTAACAACAACTTCTTTTGGTTCTTTCACGAAGACAAATAGCAATATGAGAGCGATTATCATTATTATTGCTGTGCTTCCAAAGGCAATTAGTGGATCGATAGCGTAGAGCATTGATCCAAACAGAAACGCGTAGACTGCTCCTAATCCACCCATGAGATTTATCACTCCATTCGCTTTGCTTCTATTTTCCGATGGAATAACATCAGGCATTAATGCAACGACAGGGGCTCGATAAAAGGCCATCATGAGTAAAAAGCAGATTATGGCTGCCATAAGAATGAGTACTACTCCCTTAACAAGTGGAAGTAATGTTAAGAAGAAAGCAGATACTGGAACACCTATCATAAGGAATGGGATTCGTCTGCCCCATCTTGTTCGTGTTTTATCTGAGAAGGAACCAACTATTGGTTCCATGATCATCATCGCTAAGTTATCAAGGCCCATAATTGCGCCAACAACAACTCGGTCTGGAATGAAAGTATTCAACCACAAAGGAACATAACTATTATAGAGAGCCCAGCTGATTCCTGTTGTAAAGAAACCTAATCCAATTAAAAACGTCTTTGTCCAGTTTAATCCTGGTTCTTGAGTGGAGTTCATAGTGTGTTGAACTTTTTTGACTCTTTGAAAAAGATTATTGAGTAGGATTACTAGAGTCTTAAATGAAAATCAGTTCAAAAAACCAGATCATGTCTTTCAGAAGTGAATATCCAGCATTTATTCCTCTTATTGTCTGTGGAACAATGATTTCGAAGTCTATCCCTTTGTGAGGTTGGCCTTTTGTTGTTATGGTGCAGTGACCAGTGTCAGTAATTCTATGAGCTATTCCAGTATGCAGTTTGAGCTTGTCTATTATCTCTGGCTGTCCTGAAATCGTAATATCTTTCCATGAATCACCCCAATCTGTCGGTCGTGCTTTTTCCTGAAATTTGATTTGAAGCTCGAAATCTAGTGAGGGAGAGAGAACGGAAGACATTTTGAAGTGTGCTAGCTCTTCACTTGGAAAAGTTACAATAATTTCTTGCGCAGCTCTTGAGAAAGTGAATATTTTGACTTGTGAGGGTTCAAACTCAACTTTTTTGGCTTGGTAACGAATGGAGCTGAACAGTGGTTTATAGGGACTTTCCGTGGATACTGGCTTCGCAGGAACTACCTCATCTATTGGTTTTTCGTAATCAGTAGGAATCTCTAAGTAAGATTCTTCAATTTCAACGGGTTTTCCTTTTATTGATACAACTTTTTCCTGTTTGTCATTAGAGACTTGTTGAATTTCCTCATAAATTGGAATCTCTTTTTCCAGTTTAGAGATCCGTGATGGAGGAGGATGATCAATTTTTTTTCTTTTACGGGTACCTCGCGTGAGATACCCTGTTTCAGAAAGAGCGCCTACAGTTCCAAGGAGTATGTTATAAGCTTGAACAAAACTATTAGAACTCATAGTTTCCATGCGTACCTGAATAACAGGGACGTCCTGTACCCAACGAAGATCGAATCCTTCTAAATCAAAACTTCTAAGAATAAGTTTTCCCAAATCAGTACGTACCAATAAATTCTGGGAGAAGAGCGAGTTTTCCGATATAATGAGAAATCGGTCGTCAAACCTAGGAATACCTATCTCAACTTCTTTCCCATGTTGTGACATCTTGTCCCATCTTGATTCGAGACTTAAAGATAGATTAAATGGTTCATTCTCTCCTTTTTGGTACTTGCGGGGATCAACTTCCCCTCTTAGGATTAAATCTTGATCTGTTCGATTTAATTCTTTGTGAGTAATGACCTTCACTTCTACAAGTTTAAATGGACCAGCATCCCGTGATTGAATTATTGGGTCAGTTGAAATGCCCCCATAATCAACAATAACAGTCTTGGAATACCTTCGACTTAGATATCGATAAACGTCCAAAGAAAAATCTTTCTCAGCTTTTATGGATGAACGTAGGAGGAAGAAAATGAGGTATGACATAACAAATACGAATATTCCAATGAAGATGAATTGAATCAACTAAAATCACCCATTTGAAATAATACCTGTGATTTAGTGTTTGGTTTTTTACGATATAGAGGTTTTAGTCATTACAGCTTTGAGTATAGTAGAAGAAGATTTAGATGTAGCGAAAATTGAATATTTATAACTTGGTTCCAGATCAGGCCAATTCAGATTCTAGCCTCTTCTTGTGACACGTATTATGTGATATCAGCAATATTTTACAGAAAAGAGTTGAAATTAAATGAAAACACGAAGAGAAAAAATTATTAAGCTTCTTTCGGAGCATGAAGATATGACACTGCAAGAATTAGCAGATTTGATCAACGTACCAGTGAAGACCGTAGTCCAAGATATTGATTCAGTCAGAAAAACGATTAAATATGATAATAAACGAATAGAAGTTCGTCCCGCAGTATGTTTGAATTGTAATTTTGTTTTTTCTGGTAGATCTCGGGTATCTGATCCTCACAAGTGCCCCGAGTGCCACTCTGAGTGGATCGCTCCCCAAAAATTCCGAATTTCTTCTTCTTAGGTAATGAAGTATGTGAAATTACCTTTAGGGAAGGAGAATTTCTTTATTCTAATATCAACAAATATCGTATAACCAAGGCAAAGTTCCGAAAAAAAGTAGATTTAGGAATAAGAAATCACATCAATTGGAAAATTTAAAGAAAATTATCAAATCCTGTGTAATAAACATGATTTAAAGTGAAAAGAATGGTTCAGAAAGCTATGGTCAATGTTTATCCCATCAGGTACAAAGATAGTAATATAGAGTTCCTTATGATAAAAAGAGCTACATTGAGTTATAATTGGCAATGTGTAAGTGGCTCAGTAGGGGATACAATGGGGGCACTTGATCACCCGAAAGGAGAGAGCCCTCTTGAGTGTGCAAAAAGAGAACTTTTTGAAGAAACAGGATACATTCCTG
>JAEOTU010000208.1 GCA_016839665.1 Candidatus Hodarchaeota archaeon | reverse complement strand
TGGAATATGGAGACGATATTACTGAAGGACCAGAACGAGCTTTGGTTGATAGAATAGGCAGTCCAACCTTCTTAACCCACTTTCCAACAGGTATGAAACCTTTTTACATGAAACTCAATCCTGAAAACCCAGAAGTTATGAATGCTGCGGATTTGTTGATTCCAAATGTTGGTGAAATTATTGGTGGGTCTCAACGTGAAGATGACTTGGAAATACTATTACAGCGAATGAAAGAAGAAGGTTTAGACCCCAAACCTTATTACTGGTATATTGATCAACGTAAATATGGGACTGTTCCACATTCAGGATTTGGTCTGGGGTTGGAGCGCCAAGTTCAAGGTTTGCTGAATTTGGATCACATTCGTGAAGCATGTCTCTATCCCCGTTTAATTAACCGGGCGACTCCTTGAGATTATATCTGTAACTGTCATTCCGTTCTTCTGGAGTTCACCTAATCCAAACGCTCCAATTTTGTGATAATTTTTCCACATGAACTACAGCGATCTGGAATGTTTTTCCTATCTTTTATTTCAAACACACTTTCACACTCGCTACATTTCCAGCGTGAGACTGATAAAAACTCTGATTCTAATTGAGCAAATATTGTCATAAAGCGATTTAAAATCTGATCAATTCTACCTGCAATTTGACCCACTTCACTAGTTTTTCGGATCTCCTGAGGTGCTTCGGGATCCTGTAATAACTTTATATCCTCTTTTAAATTCTCAACCTGAATTTGGACACCTTTTGAATCAGAAACAGTTTTTATTCCCTCCCTGCTTTCCAACCACTCCAAAAGGAAAGTTAATTTATCTAAAATTATTATTGCCTGAGAACTGGCATTTTCTTTCGTAGATATATCAGGTAGTTTTTGGATTTCGTCTGAAAGTTCTTCTAAATAACTCCTTAAATCCCCTTGCAGATTTAATTGCGAGTACATACGAAACAATGCTAAATAGTGAGAAAATTGTTTGTCAGGATCCGTTTTGATTAAGACTGCGCTTGTGATGTCACGGATATTTTCAGGTTCACAGTTTTTTTGATCTAATGGCTCCCCGACAGGTGTTTTCCAACGGGATTTAACAACGATTTCTTTTCCACGAGAATAATTTAAATCAACAGGTTCACGTTTTTTGGCTGACAAACACTCCCAATAAGTATAATCCGATTTATTCTCATCTAAAACCAATTGATATGGCTCTGCATTACAATATCCACAGCTAGATATTTTTTCTTCTTCTGAACGGTTCGTTTTACCACAGGCCAAACAATAGAAATAAAAATACTCTGTGGTGAACTTACCAAAGGTTCCTGTTCCTGAAACCTGTGAGTCATCTGCCGCATGACGCATACGTGCGAAAAGGGAGTCTGAATCGTCTAACATAGCAGTTAGAGAACCACCCAAGCCTTCAGCTGCGTCAGCTCGTTCCTTTTCTTCCCTTTTTTTCTGCAAAAACGTTTCTCGCTCTTTAGGACTCATCTTCTCTAGCATTTTTAATTCTTTAACACGAGATTGGAGCCTATTCCGATCAACTGGGGTTAATACCTCTAAAAAATCCTGTGGAAGAGCAGTAATTTCTTCCATGTCCATTTCTTCAAAATCAGTACGTAATTCTGTCATTGGACCTGCAGGAACACGATCTTGTACAGGTAAATTCGGATCTGAAGGCGGTGGGGGGGGAGGTGGGGATACTGTAATTCCTCTACCTATGGGGGTTGGAGATATCGGTGAAGGTGCTGCTGTTGGAAGTACCCTGGAGACTCTTGAAGATACTAATGCCGTATTTCGACTAATGGCTTCAATTACTCTTTTCTCAAGGTCATCGAGGAAACCAGCAGTTATAGTGAAATTCCTATGTTGATCTGTAAGGATGTTATTAACTTCCACGATGATATGTTCAGCTAAAGCGTCAAGTCGGGGAAATAAAGATGAAATCGTATCGTACATAACCCATTGTTCGACATCTGTCATGGAATATGGCTCTTTTGGCAATTTCCTCATCTTAGGATAGATATCTAAGGAATCCATATTTCTCTGTGCCCAACTCCAGATTGTTGACTTGTTTTCTTTAGAACCTAGTAAATCTACAGCAATTTTGGAAAAACTATGCTGTTTTAACCGTCCTTGACGAATTGCTTCTTTTCTTTCTTGTGTATTCATCTGAAACCAAGTTGAATTTGGATTTGACATTTCAGTTCATTCTAAGAAAATCTATGAACGTTCATATGAACTTTGTCCTTCGTTCACATGAGTTTGGGAAGATGAGGACTGAAAAGGTATAAATTATATTTTAGTATAAAAGACTTAATCACACCAAATAGGCGAATTCTATGTCAGAAAAACCAAAAAACCTTTTCGATAAATGGGTGAATTTACGATTCGATGCTAGAATGGTTGTATCTGTTACACAAAAGAAAGAATTTAAAAATATCGGATTATCCGTCATTAATGGCCGTTCTTATACTACTAAACTCGGTAATGCAATGTCTGCTCAATTGGGGCCTAAAGAGTTGCAGGATCTCATCGTTACTCTGCAAGAAGTTCAATCTCAATTTTTCCCTGAAAAACCTCCTGAATAATCGTATTCGATTTGACTATGAAATCTTTTGCAGAAAAATTATATTCCGAGCCCCTCTTGGCTTTAATGTCACTGCATCTACATACAACAACCTTCACTGAAGGAAAGGTTTTTTTAATAATATAGCATTATTACCATAAGTTAGAAGAATTAGCCTAGATCTATTCTTTGAGGTAAAGACAGTGGACTCTTATGCTGGGATAAAGCAATCTAAGCTTAGAACATTACCCCCCTCAACCTTAGCAGTGTTGAACGCGCTATATGACGAGGGGAAGCCTTTAAATGCATCCCAGCTACAAGATATCACAGGATATAGTATGAGGACTATTCGTTACTCCTTAAAAGATCTTTTGTGCCAAGAAATTGTATCAAAAAAGGTCAATCTAGAAGATATGCGAATAACCGAGTACCAGTTAATTCTAACCGCTCCTCCTGCGAGGACAGAAACCTACGAGATGCGAGTTAAAGCTTCGAGTCTCAAAGCTAAAATGTCTGAAGTTCGGACTGTCCGATAATGTAGGATTTAAGCAATTACTTTGAAATCTTTTCCTTTGTAGCTTTTTTACACACTATTAGAACGAGGTTACTATAAATCAGGAGCCAGCTTCATGTCACTTGAAGATCAGATAAATCAACGTAATCCAGTTTTAGAGATTTCAAAAAAGACTCTTTTTGGTTTCGGCTTATCAGTAGCGATCGTAATTCTCTATTCTGTGGTCAATTCAGTAGATATAACCAATGACAGTCTTAGTACAACGTTATTCCTTATGGGAGGTGTCTTTCTCCTTGTGGGGGCGATGCGTGATGTTTTTGGATCTCTTATTGTTCGAAAAATACGCAAGAAAGATATTAACGAGTATCTACAATCAGATGAGATAGAATATTTATTTGGGTTTGGAATTGCAGGAGAAGACGTTGTTTCAGGAGTTGGGTTAATCATCTTATCGATTTTTGCGTCTATAATTCTTTAATTGTAGAATTAAGAACTCATTTGTTCTTTTCAAAAAATAAAAGCAATAACTAGTAATCCAATAACTAACAAGATTGCTGCGATCACACAGAAAAGCAATATATCCCTGAGCGGAAGAATAAACTCCCCATGTCTCAATTCAACTCCAACCGTCTGATACAATTGTGTAATTACCTGAAGCTCTTCCTCAGTAACATCATTTATTCTGAAAAGAGGATTAACTTCAGAAGTGAAGAAGTATAAGGAAAATCTACTACCAAAAGCAATAACTTCAATCCGTTTAACATCACTATGAATATATCCAAAGCCTGTTTTAGTAAAAGGAAGGAGATCAGGGTCTCTATCTTTCCTTTTAAGTGGATCAAAACCTGAAAGATGCCGTCTCTGTTCGTACTCCCGAGACACTATGCTTGCTACTAGGGTTCCCTTTACTTTGTTTCCCCATACATAGATCTTTTCATCTGTTAGTAAAACCTGCGCTTCAGAAATCTGCATTTTTTGATATGCAGCGAGCTTGTCTTCCATCCATGAAATTTGTTTTTCGGATGCTGAAGGGAGAGGACCAACTTCACTTTGCCAATAATACTGATCTAAATTAGAATTATACAATCGAAGTTCTTCACGAAGAGTATCATCTACATTAGTTCTAAATTCGTCAGATCCATCCTCTTTGGCCATTCAATGTTACTCCAATCCTAGAATCTTCCTGCTTTTCGTATTAAACTTCCACACTTTTGGCACAAGATATTCTTACTAGGGTTTTCTGTTTTACAGATAGAACAAATAATTCTTCCTTGCTCTTCAGTTTCAAAGACAACTCGTTTAGGAGAGAAATCTGAAGAAATTGGTTCGAGTACGATGTTATCCTCTTTTACTGAAGCCCGAAAATAAGTTGATTGAGATAGCTGTTTTAAAATTTCCTTTGGAAGTAATATACGTCCTTGCTCATCCGCAGTGATTATTCGGCTATGATTAAGGTTGTCTAAATCTACTTCCTCATGTTGCCCCGCTAATATTCCATCATGAATTTCGATTACTCTATCCGCTCTTGCTGCTACCTGTTTTGAATGAGTTACTATAAAAAACGCTGTTTCTAAATCTTTATTTATTTCCCGAATTAAGTCTAATATTGTCTCTCCTGTATTGAAATCCACATTTCCAGTAGGTTCATCAGCTAGAACTAACTGGGGATTATTAATCAGTGCCGCAGCAATTGCAACTCGTTGCTTTTCCCCTCCAGATAGCTTCCGCGGATTATAATGCTTATGTCGTTGAAGTTCAACCCTATCAAGTAGTTCCGAAGCTCGCTTTAATAGCTCTGAGCGAGAATATCCCCCAATATATCCACCTAACATAACATTCTTGATTACTGATAAATGGGGCAGTAGATTCTCCGTTTGAGAGACTTTTCCTATAAACTGATTGCGTATCCGAGTAATTACATCATCAGAAAACCTTGAAATATCAGCTGCAACAGGTGCCCAGAAAACGATACCAGCTGTAGGCTTAATCAATCCTCCCATAATGTCGAGGAGAGTTGTTTTTCCTGCGCCACTAGGACCGATACATACAACATTCTCTGATTTAAATAGCGAAAGAGTCACTCCCCGAAGAGCAACTGTTTCCACTTCAGACGTACGGTAGATTTTATAGATATTGAAGAGAGCTAGCACAAGATCTTCAGGAAATTCAACTGTAGGATCATATATTGTAGGAGTACTTTTACTCTTCATTTTGACACAACATTATCAGAATCATTTTATTGTGTTTTAAGCAGGTTTATATTTCCATTAATGTCCTAACGCTCTTCTAGTGTCCGCTAGTGGCGTTACGAAGCAATTTTTCATGTATCGAAACTTTTTTATCATATTTTAGTTGATTCCAACAATAAATGGTTACTTAACGAAATTGTCTAGCTCTTATTTGTGTAGTTAAGTCCTAAGCTGAATACAAATATCAAAAAAAAAGAGGATGTTATAAACACGCTGATTGCTGCATTCTCCTAAAACGAATAAAAAAAGATAGTATAGTGTGATAAGTAAGTTGACTCAACCACTTCTCGTAGTAGAACATTTAAAAAAAGAGTATGTTGAAAAAGGAGTTATCTTTCCAGTTCTACAAGACGTAAGTTTTCAGGTTTTACCTAATGAAATGGTAGCTATTATGGGACCCTCAGGAGCTGGAAAAACTACATTATTAAATATCCTTGCAGGGTTAGAACCTGCCACTGAAGGAAAGATCTTTTTAGATGGATCAGAAATTCAAACTATGTCAGATAAAACCATAGCTTCGCTCAGAAGAACTCATATTGGTCTGGTCTTTCAAGAGTTCTATTTGTTACCTTATTTAACCGCCCATGAAAATATCGAGATTCCACTTGTTTTTAGTGGATTACCAGCAGATACTAGAGCCACACGTGTTCGTCAAACCCTTCAACAAATGGGGATATTAGACAAAGAAGACTTTTACCCATCTGAATTAAGTGGAGGAGAACAACAACGAGTTGCGATTGCACGAGCCGTTGTTACAAACCCATCACTACTTTTTGTTGATGAACCCACAGGAAATCTAGATAGCAAAACAGGGAAAAGTATCATCTCTCTCTTCTTAAGAATTGTTAATGGTCAGAATAAATCAGTCTTGATGGTTACACATGATCCAGAAGCAGCTCGAAGAGCTGATCGAATCTTTATTCTGCAAAATGGCTGCTTACAGGATTTTGATCCGTAAAAGATGTAGAATTCCTTTAAGAACAAACGGTAGGTATACTTATTTCTATTAAAAAATTCGATATTAGCCTTAAAATTAATATATTTAATAGCAACAGTCATTTTCTGCTTATTCAACAATGCTAAAAGTATTTTTTTAAAAACAACGAGTTATTGTTCAATGAAACGCATAAATGGTACAAGTAATTTAAAGCAAGAAGAAAGGTTATTAAAGGGATGAAGTCGCTTTGCTTATTTGTGAAAGACAGAGCTACTGCTACGTCTAATTAAGTAGTAGTAACCGAAAGCTTTCATCATCTCCGAATTATCATATGGAGGACAATGTAGATGAAAAAAAGAATTCTTCTAGGAGTTATTTTTTTAGCCCTAATTATGTCAGTGAACACAGCAACAGGCGCAATGACCGTAGATGTCGAGTGGCATTCTAGTGTCAAAAGCGGTGCTAAATTCACCTGGACAATTACTACAGTAACAACCAACGACAGCGGAACAGAGTGGACTTGGGCTGAAGCAAATAACCTTACCCTCAAAGAGGGTGATAAAATCACCGTTGAATGGGCAAATGATCCTTCTACGGATATTGGTAACAAAGAAGGTGGACCTCTCAATTACACTGGGATGACGATGACTGTAGGTGACACAGAACTCGACATGGCTGAAGATGAAACCATGCTCTACTTCTTGGTTGCTCCCCTTAAATTCAATAACAGTCTAGGAAAAGAAGAAGCAGGTATTTGGGCTCTCGAACGATTTTTTTGGACCACTTTTACGGTACCAGACGCGTTTTCAAGTGACATGCAGTATGTGTGGAAATTTGACTGTTGGACGACTAACGCTGACACTTTGGCTCTCACTGATGAAGTGAAAGGCTCTATCACAAGTGATTGGCCAGGATGGGACGCAGTTGAGCCACCATGGCCACAAGAACTCTATTTGATGGATGTTGTCTACAATGCAAAAACCGGTCTTGTCAAATCTGTGAAATATCCATCAACAGTCGCAGGCCAGGATCTTGCAGACGACGTCAATTGCCCCACAACCGCAGGATTAGATGCATTAGAAATTACATTTAAACCCGCAGCTGCTCCTGGGTTTGAAGCCCCAATTGTTGTCGCAGGGTTAGTGACAATTGCCGCTTTGGTGATCATTCGTCGCCGACGCTAAACTGAGAACTTTCCCTTCTCTTTTTTCTCTTTTTTTTATTTAGTTTATTTAGTTTATTTAGTTTAGAATGTACGCTATTGTATTCCCTAAAAGAAATAAATGGGAATAATCTAAAATCTACTTCTTTTAATCTGTTATTCCATCAAATAATAGAAGAATGTCTGTTGTGGAAAACGGAATTCAATTTAGCTACGGTAGACTTCTCTAAACAATGAGTTTTTCAAAATAATGAACATGCCTTGTTGCATATGTAATAGAACTTATTATTTAGAATTAGAATTAGGTTATTAGTAATTCTAAAATGAAACTTAGCAGAATTAGATGATTTTCTTTGACAAAGCGTGTTTTATCTAATAGATTCACAGGAACATACGTTTTTTCTGGCATTTCTCGCAATTTACGGAGATCAACAACAATAATTCTTGCGATTCTGATCCCGATAGCTTTGATGACTTCTCTCTTGATGTGGCTTGAAACAGCTCCTAGACTAGCAATTCAATCAGCAATGGAAGAGCGGTCCTTCGAAATTGAACTTCAACACACTTTTTATGTGGAGAACGCAATGGAAGAACTTCAATCGACCCTGGCTCAAGAGCCCTTGGTAGAATCAAGTTTTATCACGCAACCAGCATTATTTCTGTTTAATCTCAACCATAGATCTCCGTATTTTAATATATTGAATCACCCCCCCAATGAGAGTGATTTCTTTATATCAGAAAACTTACATGATGGGATCCATTTTGTTGAAGAAGAATATCTTTCTCATATATCTTCTAAAGTAACAACTGAAACAGGTAATGACTTTTCTTTTTCTAATGGAGGCATCGTTATCTCCAGACGAGTTTTACGACGTATTGAATATTATACTGGTCAATCATTTGAGGTAGGAGACACCATTGACTTTGGTATAGCCACACGATTACCTGATCCTGATCTAGGAGAAAGTAGTCTATATTATTTTCAAATGATAAAGGTCTATAATCGGACGATAAACGCGATTTTTGATCGGATTCCTCAAAGATTATTATTGTATCCTGATTTCCTCCCCGAAACCCTCGGCGATGGTATTTTTATACCAAAAAGTACCGTTAATCAGAGTGTATTGAAAGATATGGAGAGAAGAATTGCTACCACACCCCACATGTTTATTAGGATGGATCGTTCTGCCCTAGCTAATAAGGGAACATTTGCACTAGAGTCCGAAATCGAAGCGATAGCCTTTCGAATAGAACGAGAAAACGTCTGGTTTCAAGTGGAAGTTTATACTGATGAGATAAACTTAATTATTTCAAACTATGAAAAAGCTCGAATAATAATCCTTTTTCTGTTCATTCCATTGATTCTAGTAGCTTTTGTCTTTCTCCTTTCTACTACATCCTATATGTTAAATCAGCGAAGAGATGAAATCCAACTGTTGAGATATAAGGGAGCTTCGTTTCTTAAGATTTTGGGGTTATTCTTCATTGAATTTCTCATTCTGGCAATTATTGGTTTTATCCTTGGCACACTATTGGGTTTCATTAATACTTGGGTTATTTCAAAGAGTTCTAAGTTTTTAGTTCTTGAGAATACAGAGCTTAATATTGAATTCATCAATACTATAGTCAGATCTTGGAATACCTGGATCCTCGGAGGGATATTCATCGGTTCAATATATCTCCTAACCGTAATTCATAGAGTAAGAGGGTTACTCCATCAACAACAGCAGGAAAGCTTTGTAAAAACTCGTTTTCTAAAAATCCGAGGCCTTTCGAGAAGAAATATCGATGTAGGCATATTGGTGATATCAGCTATTTTATTGATTATTGTCATCTTCGATGTTGATATCGGAATATTATCAATATCAGATATCATGAATCGCTTATCATTAGATCCTCAATTAATGGGATTATATTTAGCTACAGCCACCATCATTTGGCTGGCGTTAGGATACGGTTTTGCACGATTGAGTGGGGATATTCTCCCACGATTATCACGGCTTACACAGTTTATCTTTCAGTCCAAACATAAACTCATTACTGTTAGTTTTGCCCGAAAGCGCCCTCAAGTCCTTAATATCATCACGTTAATTGTTTTAACCATTTCACTAACCGTTTTCTCTACTTTCTATTCTCAGACTCTTGAATATAACACTCAAAAGAACATAGATTACCTAATTGGGTCCGATTTCAAGGTTTTCACTGAAGAATTAACAACTGCTTATGCTTCAGAGCTAGAGAAGATTCCTGGAGTGTCTTCAGCAGTGTCTATCACTCAAACCTTTGGAACAATTGGACGTTACTCCATTACTCTGGTAGGAGTCAATCCAGAAAATTATTTTACGAGTTGTTACTGGAATCAAGATTCTATCGTTGCGGGAAAAGATCCTAATCAAACCTTAAACGGGTTGATAACAGACCAATATCATGGTATAATAATCAATGATTTTTTAGCCCACACCCTTGAGATTGGGGTCGGAGATTACATTGAATTGAGTAGACTCTTGGGGAGTATTGGTGAATTATATAATTTCACTATTTATGGGGTTATGAAATCAGCCCCAGGAATTGGGAAAATGTATTCCCCCACTCAAGAGATCCGTGGTTTTGCGAAAGTTGGTGGTATAGCTCTGATTCATCAGGATCTAATGGATATATTTCTAGTTCAGACTACTAGGGTTTTCTTAGTGAAAACAAACGAAACAAGTTCAGTGGAAAGAGAGAACGTGAAAGGAACATTAGCCAGACAAGATTTTGTCAGACAAGTTTATGATCGTGAGTCTGATCATGAAATTCTTTATGATTTCATGCAGATATCAGGAGTTGCAGGTATTCTTAGTGCTAGTTTTGTGTGTTCCCTTCTTGTGGGAATTATCGGAGTCAGTATCTTCTATAATTATATTATTAGCGACCGTTTACAAGAATATGCGGTTCTACGGGCCTTTGGAGGAACAAAAAATCAAATATTCAGTATCGCTGTCTCAGAAACGATCATTACAGTGGTATTTGGAATTTCTCTTGGTATTTTACTTGGTGGGGGATATGTTATAGGATTCATTCTGATTACACGAGCAATTATTCTTTCCCAAGAGAATATCTTTGAACTTGAAATGGTGGCTTCTCCTTTTCTTATCTTCTTTATAGTTTTAGTTAGCTTTCTTGCATTACTAATTTCTGCTTCACTTGTGGCAAGTAAAGCACGAAATGTCAACACTGCATCACTCCTCCGAAATCTATGATAATAGAATAGATCCTTTAAGCGATCATTTTCACGAATTAAATTTCGTACCGTTTCTCTAAGAAAGGATTTTCTTCAACACCAGCCACATGAAATATCAGGAGTAATGAAACTAACAATATAGAGGCGATTATTCCTAGAATTTGATTCGTGAGGGTGAAAGTAATGATAGATGAGCCTACCCAAATCACTATTATCAGGATATTTCGGCCTACTCGACGATTAACCCAAGTTTTTTCCTCTTGTGATAACCCTTCCTTGAGAAGCAAAGCCAAGAAAAGAATTGTTGTGTTATACAATAGAAACATCGACCCAATGAGAATTGTAGCAATAATAACTGCAAGTACAAAAATAAAATATAATCCTACCTGAATAGGGATAATAAGGTTACTAACGAATAAGCTTATAGCTAGAATTATTGTAGTTGCTTCTTTAGGGTGTCTAGAAAGCCATATCTTTATTTGTTGGACTCTATTATCATTGATCATTGTTTTTCCTTCAATTTCTATTCAATCGATTTTTCCCTCTTTTCACTTTTTTGGCTGTCTCATTCTCTTCATCAATAACTTTGATAATTTTATTCAAGAAAATTGTCAAATCTTGCATGAAACCTTAGAACAGGGATTACTCTTAAGAAAAGGATAGTATCTAAAAATAGAAAAAGAGAAAAAAGGAAAGTTTGCAGTCCTTTTATTTGGAAAGAGGATGCCAACACGCAACCCAGTGGTTAAGTGAGATTTCTTCGAATGGTGGATTTTCTTCACATTTTTTTGTAGCATAATTACATCTACCCTTGAATCTACAACCGGGTGGTGGATTCACGGGGGTTGGGACATCCCCGCGCAAGATTATTCGATCCAATTTCACAGTGGGATCAGGAATGGGAACCGCTGATATCAATGCTTGAGTATAGGGGTGCCGAGGGAAGTCAAACATTTCGTTAGTTTCGGCCAACTCAACCATTTTCCCAACATACATTACAGCGACGCGATCAGATACATGTCTGATCACACTGAGGTCATGCGCAACAATGATGTATGTCAAACCTAATGATATCTGAAGGTCGTCAAGAAGATTGAGAATTTGGGCACGGATTGACACATCTAGAGCAGAAACTGGTTCATCTGCAACAATGATTTCCGGATTCACTGATAATGCCCGAGCGATCCCAATTCTTTGCCTCTGGCCGCCTGAAAATTCATGAGGGTACCTATATATATGGAAAGGAGCTAGACCTACTGTATCCATGAGAGCAAGTACCTTTTCTTCCTTTTCCTTAGTATTTTTCGCCAATTTATAAAGGTCCATTCCTTCGGATATGATATCATATACTGTCATCCGAGGATTCAGAGAGGCATATGGATCTTGAAACACCATTTGAATGCTCTTTCTAAAAGCAGGCATATCTTTCTTCTTTATCTGGCTAATCTCCATTCCCTTGATCCAAATCTTTCCTTTGGTGGGAGTTAGTAAACGTAGGAGCATTCTTGCTGTTGTGGTTTTCCCACATCCAGATTCACCGACCAATCCTAATGTTTCACCTTGCAAGACTTTGAAGGTAACATTTTCAACCGCGTGTACTCGCCCTACTTCTCTTTGTCTAATTATCCCCTCAGTAATTGGGAAAAACTTTGTCAAATCCTCGACTTCGATTACTGTATCTTTTGCCATCATATACACCTTATGTCCATTAAGTTATCCTGGATAATGACAGAGCGAAAAATGGCCTGCTTCTGTTTCGACATATGGGGGGACCTCCTTCGAACACTTCTCAGTAGCAATGGGACATCGTGGATGGAATCTACACCCACTAGGAGGAGTGATTAGGTTTGGAACTGTGCCCTTTATGACTCCTAGACGATCCAATTTCTTATCCATCCGTGGAATGGATGTTAAAAGCGCTTTTGTATAAGGGTGATGTGAATTTTTAAAAACCGTTGTACAATCCGCAAACTCCACTATGTTACCTGCATACATTACAGCTATACGATCAGCCATTTCTGCAATAACCCCTAAGTTATGTGTAATGTAAAGAATAGCCATATTCAAATCCTCTCGCAAATCTCGCATTAGATCGAGAACTTGAGCCTGAATGGTAACATCAAGAGCGGTCGTGGGTTCATCTGCGATCAGGAGGGAAGGATTACAAGATAATGCCATGGCGATCATCACACGTTGTCTCATACCTCCAGAAAAAAGATGAGGATAATCTTTAATCCTTTTATTAGCTTCAGGAATACCTACCAGTTCTAACACTTCGATCCCTTTTTCTAGGGCCTCCTCATCGGTCACATCCTGGTGAAGTTTAATATTTTCCAGGATTTGATTTTGAACTGTAAAAACGGGATTCAACGAGGTCATAGGATCCTGGAAAATCATAGAAATCTCATTACCACGCATTTGTCGCATTTCATTATCAGTTTTTTCAAGAACATTCTCGCCTTGAAAAATGATTTCTCCGCTGATGATCTTTCCAGGTGGGTCTGGTACTAAGCGTAAAATAGATAGAGACGTAATTGTTTTTCCGCAACCACTTTCTCCACAGAGTCCGAGGACCTCACCTTTATGGATATCAAAAGTCACATCATCGACTGCTTTTACAATACCGTCTTCTGTGAAAAACTGTGTTTTTAAGTTTTTTACTTCTAATAATGATTCTGTGTGTGCCACATTGTCACCTCAATCGTGGGTCTAAGGCGTCTCTCAATGCGTCTCCAACCACATTGAAAGACAGCACAGCGACAAATATCGCTAATCCAGGGATGGTAGCTACCCATGGTGCAAAACGAAGAGTATGGCCTTGCATACCCCATTGAATCGCTGTCCCCCAAGATATCGCTGAAGGGTCTCCAAATCCGAGGAATGAAAGTCCTGCTTCAATGAGAATAGCTGTTGCTGTACCAAGTGTAGCAGTTACGATTACAGGAGCCATAGCATTAGGAAGTAGGTGTTTAAAAATGATACCTGTGTTACCGACGCCTAGGGCTCGAGCTGCATCAGCATATTCCATTTCTCGTAAAGAAAGAAATTCTGCACGTACAATCCGTGCTGTTCCTGACCAACCAAACGCTCCAATTGTAATTGCAATAAAGATTAAGCTAATTCTTTCCCAAATGGTGACTGCAATCAACAACAAAAAGATCGTTGGTACAGCTAGAAAGAGATCAGTTATACGCATAATTAAATTATCAACCTTTCCACCGAAATAGCCAGCTACTGCACCTAAAGTTACGCCAATTATTATCTGGATGCTAATGGCTAGGAATGCGACAGTTAGCGATGCTCTTGCTCCCCAGATGGTAGCAGAAAGGATATCCCGACCTAAAGCATCAGTACCTAGAATGTGGAACCGGTTGGTTGAACGAAATGTGACAAAATAGGGTGTAAAACCGTCTGCAGGGTCTAAAATAGTTCCATCGCCGAGATACACCTGAATACCTGAATTCCAACCTGTTTCTAAATTCCATCCCCGAGTTGTCTGATTTTCATCTAATCTAGAGCCAGGATTATCAACAGCCATTGAGAGAAGTTGAGTGACTCCGAGAGACTCTACATTCTCAATATCACAATCAAGGACTGCCCAATAAAAAAGATCTTCAGTGAGTGATAGTGAGCGAAAACTAAAATAGTAATCTCTTTCCTCAGTATAAGCCCCAGTTACGATTTCTCCACCATCTACGGGTAAAGAGGTTGCTATAGGATCCCCTTCATTAGAAAGTACATCTTCCTCATAGACTTTAATGATAACTTCTCCTTTCCAAACTGATTCCTGTGAATCGGTATTGACCTTTAATCTCATCCTAATTGTCAGAACTTTTTCTGTGCGAACAGCTTGGAATCTAAATGCAACCTTTCCCGCGATCCGATAGCTGACTAGGGCACTACCATTGAATGTTGTGTCAGCAAGTGTTATTTGACCCTTTAGTGCATTAAATGATCCAGGATTTGAGATTCCCGCCCAAATTTCTGTTCCACTTCGATTAATGCTTTCTAATAGACTAATTTGCCTGTACTCTGTTGTTCCAACTCCTTGAATAAAATTAACTACTTCTCCATCTATTATGCCAGCAATTTTTCTTGCAGCTGGGGCTGTGCCTTTATTGACAACGGGAAAACTTCCATCAATTGCCTCACCTTCATAAGCTAAGGGAGGGATATATTGTGCTGGTAAATCAATCGCTTCAGGGTCATACGGAATGAGCTGATCCTTTCCCGCAATAAATGGAGCGAAAATTGCCAGAAAGATAATAAAACCAATTAAAGCTGTCCCAAACAATCCTGTTTTATGTTTGCGGAATCTGCGCCAAAACGACATTAGTCTTCCGACACGACGTCTCTTTTTCTTTTCCTTTTCCAACTCTAGTAGCTTTTCCTCATCTAACACAGCACTCATGTCATCTATTGTCATTTAATTTCCTCCTAGCACTAATATCGAATCCGTGGATCAAGAAATGCGTAAGTTACATCTGTAACAAGATTAGCAAGGATGACCATAATTGCTACAAGCATGTTGATTCCCATCATGAAGTTGTAGTCACGTAATTCAATCCTAGCCACTGCCTCTTTTCCTAAACCAGGCCAAGCAAATACTGTCTCAGTCAAAGCTGCACCTGACAAAAGAAACCCGACTGAAAGACCAACAATGGTGACAACAGGTAGTAATGCGTTCCTTAACGCATGTTTATAAATTACTAGACGTTCAGGAAGGCCTTTAGATCGTGCGGTTAAAATATAGTCTTGTCTCAAGACTTCTAGCATGCTAGAGCGCGTTAAGCGAAGAACTAACGCTGTTCCCGCCAATCCCAGTACAATAGTTGGTAGGATCATGTGCGCGATTTCATCGAATAACAACTCTATTGGTGATTCATTTCCAGTTAAGTTATAGGCTTTTGCACCAATTGATGGAATTTTCCATCCAAAAAAGATTTTCCAATCCGAGAATAGAAGAATAAACATAATCCCTGTCCAAAAAACTGGCATAGATACACCAAATAAAGCTAAAACAGTTCCCAGGCTGTCTAGCTTCGAATATGGATGTCTTGCGGAGAAAATACCTAACGGAATTCCAATTAGAAGTGACATTATCAGGGAAGCTAATTGCAATTTAATAGTTTGCCAAGCGAGATCCCCAATCATAGCGTTGATTGTTGATCCTGTGAAAGATTGACCCATATTGCCAAAAATGAAGCCTCCAGCAAACGCTTCATTCGGAATATTCAAGTCTATGTTGAGTGAGCCTTGTATCCACCTGCCAGGTCCTAGGAGAATAAAATCTCCTAATTCAATCAGATAATTTTCATTCAAATTTCCTTCTGAATTTCTTCCTATTAACCAAAAGAGATATTGTTCATGTGGGGGTCTATCTAGCCCAAGGGAACGCCGTCTATTGTTCATTTCCTCTATTGTCATGGTTGGATCGCTTGCTTTTAACACGTCAACATAATCCCGTGGTGCTAGCATTATTAATCCAAAGAGTATGATCGATATTCCCAAAAACATCGGAATAGAAAATAACACCCTTCGAATAACGTAATTTCGTAAAGTCATAATCAATCCACTCAATTAGTAAATGCTTAACCTTAGTATGAGAGTTTTTCCAAGTTTCTTTTAAGTCATTTTCTTTCAAATATACGAGAGTTAAGGTTTAAATAAATACCGCTATCTGCAAGTTTTTGATGAAAATAAGAAATATTATGTAATTTGAAAGAAAAACAAGATTTGAGCTTAGCACTCACATATTTAGTCAAAGATCTTCTTTGGAAAGGTTACCAGTACAATTTCTGAATCCTTCAAAGAAAATGAAATGTTCTTAAAAAGTGCTTGTTCAAACAAACAGAAATTGATGAAAAAAAAAGAAAAAAAAGAGGGGAGTAGGAGATTTATCTCTTTCGTTTGCGGCTTATAAGAAAAGCGACACCAGTGATCGCTAGAGTAGCCATCAGGAGCTCAAACCCAGCGACGGGTCCAGAAGTTTCAGGTTCCTCTGACTCGTAGGCTCTCCAAGCAGTGGTGTCATATCCTTCAGTGTCCAGCCAATCGAACGCTTTGGTGATCGAATATTCGTCGTAAGCGGTCGTGGCACCTGATTCGGGAGACGTACCATCAGTACCTGTGACTGTTTTCTTATAGGTTAGCATGTC
>JAEOTU010000207.1 GCA_016839665.1 Candidatus Hodarchaeota archaeon | reverse complement strand
GCCTAGTGATTTTCACATTATCTCAGCTATATCGTACCAATAAAGGACTTATATAATAATTGGTGTTGGATTCTACACTATAAACCACAAGATCTAATACAATCTTGGTCAAATGTGTTTTTTTTGAGGTATAATCACAAAAAAGAAAAGGAAAAGGCATCGCTCCAGAGAGTAATCCAGCTTCTGTTGGCTCGTTAGGGTCACCCCATCAGAGTTTCTAACATGAACCTAAACCCACTTCTTTACATTTGACATGATAGGTTTTTTAAATTTATATGGAAATGGAAGAATAGGAATGTGAGGGATTAAAAAGGTGAAGAAATATTATTTGAATTTATTATTTGGATCTCTTCTATTCTTTATTTTAATTAGAACTATCCTCTACGATTCATCTATAAATTCCTTCAGTAATTCATTAGAACCTGATGAGACATTAAGTTCATTAAAGGCTACTACTATAGAAGCTAAAACCAATTATTACGATAATTCTAATTATATATCTGTTAAGAATGACTCTGATTTAACCAAAGTAGCAAATAGTGGTAACGGCTCTAAAGAAGATCCCTATATCATTGAGCGTAAGAACATTACCACAACTTCCTATTTTGGGATCTATATTTACGGTACATCAAAATACTTTGTAATTAGAGACTGTTTTGTGAGTACAGGTCAGGTTTGGCGTCATGTTGGAATTTATATAAAGGATGTAGCATCAGGAACAGCTAAGATCATTAACAATACCTGTATAAATAACGATGAAGGAATAATAATCTATAATTCAAATAATTGCACAATAAGCAATAATACTTGTCAAAACAACAGCTTAGGATTTTTTCCCCCTACCGCAGGAATATCAATCGATCATTCCAATAATTGTATGATAAATAATAACACCTGTAATGGAAATGTTATTGGAATAAACATTGAGGATTCCAATTCATCATTAGTTTTGAATAATTCGTGTAGTCAGAATATACTGGGAGGTGTTAATATCATTAATTGTGAGTCTATACTAGTTATTAACAATACATTCTTTGATAATAGCATTAGATTTAATACTTTCTCGAAAAAGAGCTATTTCTCATATGTAGTCCAAAATAATTATCTGAACAACCTCCCTATTGGCTATCTTGTTAATAAAAGCGACATAATAATTTCGAAAATTTATAGACAACTCATTCTAATCAATTGTACAAATGTTACTATTCGAGATTATGACAACACATTTCTAGCCTTAAACCTTTACTATTGTACTAGTTGCCGAATAATCAATAATAGTTTTGTTAAAACTTGGTCTAGCGTGGAACTGTTAGGTTCGATCGCTGGGCAGATCTATAATAATACTTTCAAAGATTGTTACATAGGTCTATCCACTGTTTTTTCTAATTCCTCCATCATTACCAACAACTCATTTACTCAATGTATGGCTGGTATATCTTTAAGTTATTCTTCCTCTTCAATATTAACTAAAAATTTGTGCAATCAAAATGAGGCATTTGGAATGTATGTTGGCTACCAATCGCCAAATACTATTATTGACAGCAATATCTGCAATCAAAATGGAGGAAATGGAATTCAAACTGAAGACGCGGGATCACCTATTCTGAAAAACAATTTATGTAATGAGAATAGACGTTATGGTATAGATATCGATAATATAGCAACGGTCATAAATAATACATGTGATCAAAACGGATGGGAAGGTATTAAGCTTTTTGATTTTGAATCGTCTAGCGTCAGTAATAATACTTGTAACGAAAATAATGGTAGTGGTATTTTTATATGGTCTTCAGATAACGTTACTGCTTCTAACAACAATTGTTCGAAAAATAAAATAAGTGGAATACAACTATTATCGTCAGATTCCTCAATAATTGAGAGAAATTTTTGTACACACAATGATCGCGATGGACTTCTGCTTGAACGTTCCGATGACTGCGTTATCAGTTATAACACTTTAGAACACAACACCGAATACGGGGTTAAGCTAAATGACGAATCTTCGAACAATATTATTTATAATAACCGTTTTGTTGATAATGGGGTAACTAAAAATTTCATTTCTCAAGCTTATGATGATTCAGTGAACACTACTTGGTTTGATTCAACGAGAAATGTTGGAAATTGTTGGTCTGATTATTCTGGGTATGAATTTTATGTTATTGCAGGGACAACGGATTCTGTTGATCAATATCCAAACTATTGCGACAATAAAACATCAATCAGTACACTCACTCAGGTGCCTTTATCTAACTCTACTACCCAAACAACTTCTATAAGTCTAACTTCTGTAACAACCACACTTATTACGACAACTTCAATGAACTTGGTTCATGGTTTTGGCATTGTCTTACTATTGGTGACATTTTTTCTAGCAAGGATGAAAAGAAGACACAGATAACATTGAATTATCCCTTCTTTAGACTCAAGATCAGTTTTTCAATGGAATGATATCGTTACAAGTCTCAATAATGCAAAAAAAGTGAGAGGGCATCGCTGCTGAGAGTAATCCAGCTTCTGTTAGCTCGTCAGGGTCACCCCATCCGAGTTTCTGACATTAACTTATAAGAGATAAGAGGGATAAAATCTTGAAATTATAGAATTTTTTTAGAGAAAATAGTTAAAATTTCCGTTTCCTATATAGATGTAACAAACTGTTTACAATCAATACTGAAACAGAAATCACACCAAATGAAATCCTGCTGAAAATGGTATTAAGGTAGGTTTCACTGACTCTTAAACCACCACCGACCTTAGTCATTCGACTCAATTCTTTATTATGATCGATCGCCCAACCATGAGTTGCATTTGCAAATGTGATGCAATAGCGTCCTGAGGTATTGGGAAGACACATCCAAGATTTCCCACCGTTCTCCGTAAAGTGGATACCGTAACTACCAACAGCCCAGCCCTTAAACTTAGATACAAAAAAAACATCAAGTAGACTAAATCCCACTCCAAATTGAATTAAGGGGCGATTTTTATACTGAACCTGCCAGTGATCCCCCCCATCTGTCGTGCCTAAAATCGTGCATTCGTCTCCCACTACCCAACCTATGTTCACATCCCAGAAGAAAATTCCGTGAAAGTTTTTTGAGACTCCTGCATCCTGTATTTCATGAGATTGCCATCCATCCGTGGTTTTGACGATTGCACCGTATCCTCCTGTTGCCCAGCCATGCGAACTATTCAGCATAGCTAGGTGATGAAGATATAGATCAATCTTGGAGACGAAAGTCCAATTTTGATTAGAGATTTCAACCTTAAAAAAAACCCTATTTCCTAGTACCCATGCTGTGGACTCATCACATGTCACCACATCCCACAATATTGTGCCTTTCCACCCGGAAGATGTGGGGTACTTAGCTTTTTCCAGTAATATCCATGAAACACCTCCATTTTGTGTGATGAGAATGTGATCCTTTTCACTTATTGCAACTCCTATATTAGTATTAAAGAAGTCAATAGCTTTAATGGTTGTATTAATACCTGATTGTTGCTCCTCCCAAGTTTTTCCACCATCTTTTGTTGTCATAATGTACCCATCCTCACAACCTACCCAGCCATGATAAGAGTCCGTAAAGTCAATGGTTCTCACTCTATTTTCAGGAAACGTCTCAGAGTCAATAGATTGCCAAGGATTAGGAGACAGATTGAATACGAATAGATAAGGTAAATGAACAGAAGTCCCCATAAAACAAGTGATGATCCACAAAGAAACAATAATCATACACACAATAAGATGTTTTTTCTTAATAGGCTTACTCAGCTTGTGAGCTCTTCGTTGCATAAAATGAGCCTCATCCTTCAATTACTAATACATAGGCCGATTGTTTCTATATTTCCTTAGAATAGGATGGATTGAATTCTTTCATTCATACTTTAGCTTATTCTAAAAAGTTATTCATTGATAAAAGAAATGTGTGGGCATCGCTCCAGAGAGTAATCCAGCTTCTGTTGGCTCGTTAGGGTCACCCCATTAGAGTTTCTGACATCAACCTAAGCGCTGGTCTCCATGATCTCCGAAAAGACCATTTTTTCAGCTTGCATTCACTGAGGGTGCTCGTTTCACCGTTACCCTGTTCGTCCTCGGGAGATTATCTCATCAACTGTTACCAGCGACTTCACTCCATCATTGCCATGGGAACAGGGGCGTTTCGTTTCTGTAGCAGGGCCCAACCTCTCGGTTGACAGCGATTAACCACCAAAAGGTACTAACCAACTGTTCAGCAGATATGAATGGCTGGAATTTCCTCAGGTTTCCAGAGAAACCCGGAGTCAGACTTCTGCTTCGACGCCCATTATGATTAGGTTCCCTCAATTATATTAACCTTTTGAAGTTGTGACTTGAATTTTTAATTAAATTTTCGAAAGATATCTCTGAAAATTCTTTAAAAGGAAATGAAGAAAGGTTAGTTAAATCGGATTTGAGTGGAGTAATCTCAGAAGATGCGGATTGTTGTTTTAGATTCTGATAAATGTAAACCCAAGCGCTGTGTCAAAGAATGTCGTAGTTCTTGTCCTGTTGTCCGCTCTGGTACTGAAATGTTTGAATTTACGACACCTGTTTCCCAACCGATAATTTATGAAAATTTTTGCACTGGTTGTGGGGTTTGTGTTCGCACTTGTCGTTTTCATGCACTCTCCATTATTAATACTCCAGAACGACTAGATACTGATTTAACTCATAGTTTTGGACGGAATAGCTTTCATCTCTTTCGTTTACCGGTTATCAAATCGAATAAAGTTAATGGATTGGTCGGTCAGAATGGTATTGGAAAATCAACGGCATTAAAAATCTTAGCTGGTGATATTATCCCTAATTTCGGAGATCATGATGAGACCCCAAGTTGGGAACGTGTTCATGACTATTATAAAGGGACAGATCTCCAGAATTATTTCCAAAAAATGATTGATAAGGATATTAAGTGCGTACGTAAACCTCAATATATCGAAAATATCTCAAAACATATTAAAGGAACTGTGAAAGAGACTCTGGCTCGATTTGATGAAAGGAATATTCACGACGAGCTTCAACAAGAGCTTTCTCTCGAAAAAATATGGACCCGTGATATCCAAGTCCTATCAGGAGGAGAACTTCAAAAACTAGCTATCGCTGTAGCAATGGAACGAGAAGCGGATATTTATCTATTTGACGAACCCTCCTCATTTCTCGACATTAACGAGCGTCTCCGGGTCGGGAGAGCAATTCGAAACTTAATAAGTCATCAAAAAACTGTGATCGTCGTTGAACATGACTTAGCTGTCTTAGACTATCTTTCAGATTATGTTACTACTTTTTATGGTACTCCTGCGTCCTATGGTATTATTTCTCAACCTTATACTGAAAAAGAAGGAATTAATGTTTTTCTTGATGGATTTATCCCTTCAGAGAACATGAGATTCAGGGATTATTCTATTATCATTGAGAAAAGCTCCGCAAGAGAGAAAAAAGCTGTATCTAAAGGTATATTAACTTATCAGGATCTTTCCAAGATTTTTGAGAAGGGGGATTTCTCCCTTACTGTTCGAGGGGGAACGATTCATCAAAATGAGATCATAGGGATTTTGGGACCGAATGGAATTGGGAAAACAACATTTGTAAAAATACTTGCGGGGATAGAAACACCAACTGCTGGAACAGTTGCGCCTGTACTTCTAAATGAGAGTGTGGAATCAGAGGATGAGAGTGAAAATCAAGAACTCAGTGTAGCCTATAAACCCCAATACATAAACTTAGAGGGTGACTTATCAGTGGAAAATTACCTTTTAAAAGAAGCAGGAGGAATTGTAGTAACCTCCCAATTTAAAAGTGAAATTGTCCGTCCTTTTAGGCTTGAGAATCTCTTTGATCAACCAGTCAATCAATTAAGTGGTGGAGAACAACAGAAGGTTGCAATTGTAGCTACATTAGGTAAGGAAGCCGACTTATTCTTATTTGATGAACCATCGGCATTTTTATCGATTGAAGATAGATTGATTGCTGCAAAATCAATTAGACGAGTGATTCAAAGTCGTAATGCCGCTGCATTTGTAGTAGAACATGATATTGTTACTCAAGATTATGCTAGTGACCGAATAATTGTATTCCTTGGCACTCCAGGGAAGTTAGGGAAAGCCTATTCGCCGTCCTCTGTTAGAGTAGGGATGAATCGATTTCTTGGAAATTTAAAAATCACTTTCCGTCGAGACCCAAAATCGGGTCGTCCTCGGGTGAATAAACTCGATTCAAAACTCGATCGTCAGCAAAAAAACCAGGGCGAATATTATTATGAGAAATAAGCCCTCATACCGATCTGTAATTACTATTTATTATGCTAACCAGTGTGACCGTAAAAAATGCACTGGAGTTAAAACTTGGCGATATTTCAAACAAAAAAGATTTCCTACAATCAATGAAATGCGATTTATTGAACGAACCCAACGGATTCCTAGATATTCGTTGATTTTAAATCCATTAGCGGAAAGAATTCTATCCAGGGACGATCATGACATCTTTGTCAAGTCGGGACTCACAATCCTAGATTGCTCATGGAACCATGCAGAAGAGATATTTGCAAAAAAATTTCCAAACTCAAGGAAACTCCCACATCTCATTGCAGCAAATCCAGTGAATTATGGAAAACCAACCAAACTATCTAGTATTGAGGCTCTTG
>JAEOTU010000206.1 GCA_016839665.1 Candidatus Hodarchaeota archaeon | reverse complement strand
TTAAATCATCTTTCTTAAGAAGACACCAATCAAATTAAGAAGATCTCTCGGCAAACCAGCATTACAACTCAGAATAGAATGCCTGTAAAAGAAGAAGCGAAAACAAAACAATTGTGGAGATTTCTTATTTTAAGCGTCAATTGTTGGTGTTCGCTCGCTTTTTCCAAAAACAAGATTTCCACTTTCTATACTTTCATAACTCATTGCAAGTAAACACCTCTTTCCGTTGATGATGGCAATCTCTCTTATTTCATTTAAATATGTATTTATTGAGGAAAAGACTAGCAAATGAAAAGTAAGAATGATGAATAGTAACTACTTTTTCTTTAATCTTGCAGCCCATTCGTAATAACGCTTGGCTTTTTTAGGATGGAAACCTTTTTCTGCAACTTCTGCTGCTTGACTATACGCTTTGAAGGCTTTATCGTACCTCTGTTCTATTTCATGAAGGTTACCCAAATTCCAAAGTGTTTGATGATGTGTTGGATCTAATTTGGCCGCTTTTTTCCAATGGGAGAGAGCATCATCGTACTGGCCCAGATTAAAAAAAGCTAAACCAAGATGCTGAAAAATTTCAGGATTTTGAGGGTCATCCTTCAATGCTTTGAGTAAAAACGTTACCGCAGCTGAATTTTCGACCTGTTTGATGAGTTCTATTCCTTTTTCAAGGTTCCGATCCATTTTTATCATCTATTGATTAATAATAAGAGATTCTAAGTCACGTGGGTAATCTTCAGTAATGATATCAATCCCATCTTCTGTGATGACAACGGTATCAGAATGCCTAAATCCACCAATCGAGCGGTCGTAAATCCCTGGCTCAATTGTAAGCACCATCCCTGGCTTCATTTCATCGTTCATTCCAACATCTAAGAATGGCCGTTCATGTCCTTCTAATCCAATCGCGTGCCCAGTGTGATGTTGAACAAGATTCATGACTCCTGCTTCCTTAAATACAGCCCTAGTAGCTTCATCCACCTTGGATAATGGAACATCAGGGCCCAATGTATCAAATGCAGCTTGTTGAGCTTTCATCATAATTGCATAGTATCCCTTTTGTTTGTCATTAGGCTCTCCCATAAACATAGTTCTTTCTAATTCTGAAAGATAACCAGCCACATTACCACCAGCACCCGTAACGAGAGTATCCCCTTTTTGAAATATTGCGTTTCTAGTTGTTGCGTGAGGTATTGCAGAGTATGGGCCTATTTGCCCACGATATCCAGCTCCACATGGCCGTGCTCCATAACCGATCGGAAAGTAATCTGGACCAAGAGTTTCACGCATCTTAAGTGACGCTTCATGGCTGGCTCGAAAAGAAACATCGATTTCGTTTTTACCGACAGCAGTGTATTCTTGAAGAAGTTGATGCGCGAGATTACCCCAACGAGCACTCTCACGGATACATGTTAACTCATCAGAATCCTTAATTATTCTCAAATCAGTTATAATGTCCGAATGAATAGGAACTGGCATTTTCAGGGCATTTTTGAAGGTTGGACCTTGATATCCCCACACCCCTCTAGCCCCTCCTCCTTCTGCTCCAAGTTTACCTGAGATTTTTAGCTCTTTGATAAATTTGTTAAAATGATCCATTGGATGAATAACGTCAGGATACTCGAAATAGCTCCTAACTTGCTCTGCTTTGGGAACTTCTTCAAGCACATGTTGTTTTTCTAATTCTGGCACAAAAAAATTAATTGATCCATCCTTGAAAACCAAAAAAAACGGCCGTTCGGTCGCAATCATTGAAAATCCTGTAAGATAATAAATGGAAGTAGGATTTATGATAATGAAATGCTTCAAGTTAAGTTCATCAAGAACTTTCATTAATTTTTCTCGGCGTTCTTCAAATCTATTTTGAGGAATTTTAATGAGTGTCATTTTACTTACCAATAATAATAATTAATCTTCTTCATGAATTTTTTACCAAGTCAATAGTTTTTATACTTCGTTATTTTAACTTTCTCTATAATGCAGAATCTGAATTTCTTGGATAAGTTCACCATCTGATTTTTATTACTCTTTTAGAAAAAAAAGAAAGATACCCAGTTTTCATCCAAAGTAGTAGTCTAAATGACCAGGTTTACCTTTGTAAGTCTTCACAATTTGATCTGATTCAAGAAAATCTCGTAAGCGTATAATATCTGAGATAGAGTTTCCTTTCAGTTTTTTCTCTCCTTTGGGTACTTTACTTTCACAGATTATACTCACTTTATCTAAGAAGGTTTGCTCTTTTAGTATAGAGAAAACTAACTTCCACGGGACTCCTGTCCCATGATCTAACAGTGTATGGTGTTGTTCTCCTGATTTTCCAACTACAATCCCTGAAACGTGCATAGGTAGTCGATTCTCACGATTGAGGTCAAAAGTCTGATCAAGGAGATCGAGTCGCTTGAGAATACTTTCTTCTGTTGTTATTTTGCCTCCCCGTGCAAAATCATGACTAATATCCCATGTAATAAGACAGTTATCAATAGTCCCAGCTATCTCAACTAATGTGAAGAAATCAGCAAAAGAATTATATTTTCCACCTACTTCTGGAGCCATTTTCGCTTGGTATTTACTTTGACGCCATTCTTCCCATTCCTTGAGTACACGTTGAACATGATCATTATTATGCTTTTTTCTGAAGGATCCAGCATGAAAAGTAACATGGTGTGCCCCCAAGTCGTCTGCTACTTTGACACTCTTGAAAAAATTAGATTTTGAAAATTTTAATTTTTTTGGATCCATTGAAGTGGTAGTAACTCTGTAAGGTCCATGGACTGATATATAATATTCATTAGGGGGTAATATCTCAATGATTTCATTCGTCTGGGCTTTGGTTGGGAATGGAACCATCCCTGGTAAGTCTGCTCTGCCAATAATGCAATTCAGCAATCCGAATTCAACAGCGTTTAGACTGTTCTTCTTTATCTTTTGAAGTTTCTTAGAAGCTTGATTTATGGAAAGAAAACGCGAGAGTGCTACTGAAACGCCCAACGATAATGTCAATCTCTAGTGACACCTTTTAGTTTTTTCCACATTAATATCATGAATTGAAGAGGAGAAGAGATATTCAGTGTTTTTCCATTCGTATGAATCCGCAACCTGGACAAAGCCACTTGGTTTTCTTATGAAAAGACCGGTTTGATGACTTCATCTTGATTTTTTTTCCTTGAGTACGACAACGGGGACAGTACATGAGTTTATTCTCGGGTAGAAACAACGTCCAATTGAATGAATGAATGGTCTATCGAACGTATAACCATTCGGAATTGCTATAAAAATCTCTTTCCATAAGTTAAAATTAGTTTTACAACAATTTGAAAAGATTTTTAGCGCATTTAAGACCATACCGATAACTATAGACTTATAAATTTATCTTATTTCAATTGTAAACGCAATAGCAGCTCCTACAATAATTAAAGAATGAGTAAAAATTAAACTCTAGAATTAAAAGGAGAAATAAAGGGTGAAACAGGAATGGGGATAGTAATCGAAACCAAAGACCTCACTAAAGTCTTTCCTCCTGATATCATTGCAGTTAATAGAATCTCTCTGAATATTAAAGAAGGAGAAATCTTCAGCTTTTTGGGACCAAATGGTGCTGGTAAAACTACCACCGTTAGGTTATTAGCAACTCTATTACGGCCTACAAGTGGCTTTGCTACCGTATACGGGTATGATATTCAAGAGAGTCCTCTAGAATTACGCAAAAATATAGGTATCCTTACAGATAGACCAAATCTTTACCTACGTCTATCTGCAAGAAAAAACCTATTATTTTTCGCAAAGATGTACGGATTAACTCATGCAGAAGCAACGTCCCGAATAAATGAGCTTTCAAGGCATTTTGGTCTTGAAGAAAGACTCGACTCCCCTGCAGGTTCTTATAGTAAGGGAATGAAACAGAAGTTAGGGATTTTAAGGGCAATCATTCACTCACCCCCTATTATGTTTTTGGATGAACCCACTGCTGGTTTAGATCCATTAGCTCAATCTAGTGTCAGGGAAACGATTAGACAGGCGACAGAGCTTGATACCACAATTTTCATGACTACTCATAATTTACCTGAAGCAGAAATGCTATCTGATAAAATTGGGGTTATAGATAAAGGAAAATTATTGATAATCGGTAGTACATCAGAGCTACGATCCAAGGTGTCTAAATCTAACAAATTAATACTGAAAACTCTGAACAAAGCTTCCAAGATTCAAACGATTATTCAGGATATTGAAGGGGTTCTTTCCTCACATTTCCTAGAAGACGGTAATTCAATGGAACTGGAAGTGACCAATCTTAATGAGATTACACCATTAATTGTCCGCTCTTTAGTCAAAGAAGGGATTTCAATTCTCGAAGTTAGACCTAGTAAGAAATCTTTGGAAGAAATCTACAAGCAAATAATGGACATTGGAGGTCTGGAAGATGCAGCTTAACCTGATCTGGCAACTAATGAAAAAAGATTGGGCTGAGGCATTTAAATCAAGGCAAATTATATTGTCTTCAACATTATTACCTCTTTTTCTGGCTCTTGGTGTTCCATTAATATTAATGGGGTCGATGAGTATGGTTCCAACGGGTTCTACAGATGTTGAATTGAAGATTTTTATGGATCTTCTTCCTCCTGTAACATCAGATTGGGGCCAACTCTCTGAGAAAACGAAAATGCTAGTGATTACAGCAATATTTGGACAGATTTTTTTACTTCTTGTCCCAGTTATGATTGCATCATTTATCAGCGCAGACACTATAGTTGGTGAAAAAGAAAGAGAAACTATTGAAGGGTTACTTGTCTTACCAATCTCTGATTCGGAGATTTTAGTAGCCAAAATTGGTTCTACTCTCCTTCCAGTTACGCTGTTGACTGGTGTCATTAGTGTTTTCTACACGATAATAGTTGATATTTTCACGTTTCCTTATTTAGGGAGATTACTACTTCCAGATTTGCGATTTATACTCGTGGTGGTTATTTTCACTCCCCTCCTGGGTCTTGGTACTATTACGTTTATAGTTATGATTAGTTCTCGCGTTTCATCAACTCGTGATGCTCAACAACTTACTGGTTTCTTTGTACTCCCGGCTATCATTCTTATCGCAGGCCAACTCATTATTCTTTTCATCAACATCTGGTTAATTTTGATAGGTATTGTGATCTTAGGAGTGTTTGACATTGTTGCTTTTAAGCTGGCATTATCTCTCTTTGATCGTGAGAAATTAATGAGTCAAACTTGAATTGGGTATGAAAAGAATTTAGGACGAATTTTTCTGACAATCCAGAGATCGAGAAGTTATGTCTTCCTAATTGTAATCCTTAAAAAAGACTGATAATTGAACATAATTTAGTCATATTCGGAAAAAAACATTAGGATTTCAATAAGCTTAGTAAAGGAAGCAGATCTCTAAGAAATCAAAAAATGATAGGTATTTCATCTTGCCAGATCCTAAGGGTAGTTTATCTGACAGAATTAAGGCATCACTACGAAAGCGGGTTGATAAAGAGGTTGGTCAATTTCAAACATTTGACCAAGAATACAAAGTCTCCTCACATCCCTTAAAACGTACATTTCTAGCAATTAGTAAACTTAATCCTCTCCATCAGGGACGTATAGGAATCGCGGAAATCGCTACAGAAGCAGAACTTCCTGAAAATGACGTTGTTTTCATAATCCAAGAATTTATCGAACAACGACTTATTGATGGGTACATAGAAGAGAACAAAACACCTGACGATATCAGTGATGATATACTCGTCCTACAACAAGACTATTACTGGTGCCAAATAGACCAAATGGAACATAATGTCTTTGAGCTTCACTTCCAATGCAATAGATGCCTTCGATTCATTTGTAGTGATTGTTATCGAAAGAGTAATAGTAATAACTGTCCTTATTGTAATGGTTCTCTTATACCAGTTCCTCGAATATTTAAAGAGCAGGATATCCAATCAACATATAATCCAACTGACATGAGGACCTCTTTGAGCGAATATTACAAGGTCCAAAGATACAACGTTTCTCGTCAAGGGATTAAGTCAGTTTCGCGGAGAGTAGTAGATGATTTCAAAGGTTTAAAGCTCAAAGAAAGATTCTCGTACTCAACATTGAAGACCAAAACCCGGGATTACTTAGATTATCGTAAGGATGAAAATGAAATCAGTAAGAATGAGAAAAAAGTAATTGACACTATCTCGACCCTTTATGAAATAGAAACAAGTAATGATATGCCCATTAAGAGAATAGCGAATATTGCACTTAAGGGAGACGTAGCTCTTACACATAAAATTGTAAGCCGACTAATAAGAGATCAAGCAATCCAAGGATTCATAGAAACAGGTGGAACTTATGATACGATAACTGATGACGTGCTAATTCTTGGATCTGATAAGTATCATTGTGAGATCCACGATGAGGATTTACCTGTCTCTCAGGCACATTATCAATGTTCTAACTGTTTTAGAGCGGTTTGTGAGAAGTGTTATACTGAAATGAAGGAACAAGGTATGGCGAACTGTCTTTACTGCAGTGAACATATGGTGTTCTTCCCTGGAGCAACAAATTAACTCTTCGAGTCACTAAAATAGGATGTTAAAACTTGTCATTAGGTAACAGTGGAAAAAACATTGAGAAAATCAAGCAAATATATCCAAAGAAATTTGCCTCTGAGAAGAAGATTTTCTCAAATATTCATAGGGGAGATAGGATATTCATTCATACAGGTTGTGCGGAACCACAATACCTTGTAAACGCTCTCATTTCGTATGTGGAATCACATCCCAAGGCGTTTTTTGATACTGAGGTGCTTTCTTGGTGGACTTTGGGAGTGGCACCATATGCTGCTGATTCACGATATCAGACGAACTTTCGTTATAACTCTTTTTTTGTGGCAGACCCCACCCGAGAATCAGTTAACACTGGCTTATCCGATTACACCCCTATCTTTCTGTCCAATACCCCTAGCCTGTTCTACAATGGTCTTGTCCCTATTGATGTCGCACTTCTACAATGCTCTCCTCCTGATGAACATGGTTATGTTAACATTGGTGTTTCAGTGGATATTGTAAAGGCAGCAGCCGAGAATGCATCAGTTGTAATAGCTCAACTTAATTCCCACATGCCTCGGATTCATGGAGATGGATTCATTCATATTGAGGACATAGATTTTATCGTACCATATGATGAACCAATCCTAGAATATAATCCTGCTCCTACGAATGACGAACAATACTTCGAAGTCGCATCCAAAATAGGTGATTATGTTTCACGACTTATTCAAGATGGAGATACTATACAAGTTGGCTATGGTTCAATACCCGATGCTGTTATGGCAAATTTAACTGATAAAAAGCATCTTGGTGTTCATACAGAATTGATTTCAGATGGCCTTGTTGATTTGATGCGGAAAGGAGTTATCGATAACACTCAGAAAACAATAAATCGGGGAAAAACAGTTGCATCCTTTTGTATGGGGAGAAAGAGCACTTATGAATTCATTCATGATAATCCTTCAGTGGAGTTTAGAGTAATAGAATATACAAATGATCCCCTAATCATCGCTCGTCATAACAGGATGACCGCCATCAATAGCGCATTACAGGTAGATTTAACTGGACAAGCTTCCTCAGAATCAATTGGGAAAACCTTTTATAGCGGGATCGGAGGACAAGCTGACTTTATGCGTGGTGCCGTCCTCAGCAAAGGGGGCAAATCAATCTTAACAGTTCAATCTACTGCTGAGCATGGAACTGTTTCTAGAATTGTACCATTCCTCTCAGAAGGAGCGGGTGTTACCCTGAATCGGGGTGATATTCGTTACATAGTAACAGAGTATGGTATTGCCTACCTTCACGGTAAAAACATCCGTGAGCGTGCTATGCAGCTTATTTCGATTGCACATCCGAAATACCGATCTCAATTAATCAAACAAGCTAAAAAATTCAACCTTATCTATAGAGATCAAGCTTTCGTTCCTGGTAAAATGGGGGAGTACCCTGAGCATTTAGAAACCTGGAGGACTACAAAAAAAGGACACGAAATTCTTGTTAGACCAGTTAAAATTAGTGATGAGCCACTCCTCAAAGATTTCTTTTACGATTTAACAGATCAATCTCTGTACCGACGATTTATGTCTGTGCGTAAAGATATTCCACACACTCGGTTACAAGAATTTTGTATAATCGACTTCTCAAAAGAAATGGTTATTGTAGCAACATCAAAAGAGGAACCTCTTGAGAAGATCGTGGGTGTGGCACAATACTATATTGAGGAAACTTCCCATACTGCTGAAGCAGCTTTTGTAGTAAGGGATGATTATCAAGGAAAGGGGATCGGAACAGAATTACTACATTATTTAATCTTTTTAGCAAAATCAGCAGGTCTTCTAGGATTTACGGCAGAAGTTCTTATAGAAAATCGTGGAATGCTTCGTTTGTTTGAGAAATTTTTCCCAGATCTCAGTAAAAGGATTGTTAATGGTGTTTATGAACTGAGAATGGTTTTTTAAGGAAGATTATTTTTCCAATAATGTTTTAAGCTCTCATCTTAGTCATTTTCTGAACGCAAGTCTGAATCTTTTTGTGATAATTAGCTTCAGGGTGCTCCCGTTCGGTAGATTTTTATCACAGTGTTAAACAGTGATAACCATGAAGGATCAGCCACCGATAAAAATGTTATTTGAGCCACGTTCCATCGCAATCATTGGTTGTTCGACTAACCCCAACAAAATTGGTTATAAGGTCTTGGACAACATCATATATAGCGAATATCCAGGAACAATCTATGCAGTAAACCCGAGGGGGGGAGAACTCTTAGGACAACAGCTTTATAAATCGATAGATGAAATAGACGGGGATGTTGACCTAGCCACGATTTGTATCCCAGCAAAATTTGTTTTTAATGCAATTCAAGAACTCGCAGCCAAGAATTGTAAATTCCTATCAATTATCACATCAGGTTTCTCAGAAATAGG
>JAEOTU010000205.1 GCA_016839665.1 Candidatus Hodarchaeota archaeon | reverse complement strand
TTAAATTCAAACCTATCTTCGACATATCTTCGAATAATTGATGTTTTTCCTACCGCTCCAGAACCGCAAACAATGATTTTCAAATGATATTTTGCCTTCTGATTGTTGTAATTCATTGATTTCACTCTGTAAATTGGGACAGAAAAGATAAAGGGGATAGGGTTTTAAAATCTACTCTTTTTGATTAAGCGATATGTCAACAATTACTAGATGAAACTGTTTTAATATCATCAAATAATTATTAGTGAGTCAAAAATAGAAAACCTGGGCGTCTAATTTGGTCAGAAAGTGTTGGCTAGAATTAAAGGTAGTTTCCGAATCATTCTCCTTTTTCTGATAGTTTAAAGAGTCCTTTCTCATGAAATAAATAATGTTAAAAAATTAAAGAAATAAGCTACAAAAACAAGAAAAATTCCAAAGGAGCAATGTTAAATGTCTTCAATCGTAACCGAAATCGTAAGGATTCCATGGAAAGAATACTTAAAAAGTCAGATTTTTAAGATTATTGGCTTTCTCATCCTCGCACTACTAGTGATCGGCGTAATGATCGTTTCTGAAGAGATTGACCTTTCACCCCCCTTTGATTTTACCGATGCGCTGGCAGATCCTGCATATTTGATTGCTGTCATTCTTTCAAGTATATGTTTCATTTTAGTCCTTGTAGGTTTTTCCAAGATAATATTGTTTGACATGGCGTCGGAATTCGGACTTCGTGATGAAAGAACAGATCAAATGGTGTATAATACACGTTTTTTCCTCTTTGCAGCGTTGGCATTGTCGTTTTGTTCAGCCATCTATCTACTTCTAGATGTGTTCCTTTATCAGGATAATCCTCTCTTAAATATACGGCCAACTTATCTTCAACTACTTCCTGTTCTCATTATGGAATGGGTGCTTATTTTTTCTAATGCAGATATTCCTGGATTAACTGATAAGATAGGAACAGGTCGAGAATTTTACCAAACCGCTCGGAATACTTATTTTGGCTTTTTCTTCATAGTAATAATCGCATTTTCTGTGTTAGTGTTCTTATCCATTTTAACAAGTCTTGCTCGCAAGAGAGCAGTTTCTCGCTTTCAAAAAGAGGAGGAAGTGAATGAAGAAGAGGAAAATAAGCGACTCTACAAAATCTTAGCTTGGATTGGGATTCCAATTCTGGGAATATTTCTTATCAATTTATTAGCTACTCCTATTGCGCCAATAGTTGGAATTCTACTTATTGGAATGGCTCTGTGGTGGCTTTATCAATTAATTAAAACAATTTTCTTAATTTTATGGCGAGGATTGAAGATAACTGCCTTTATCACAAGTGTTAATGCCTTATTGATTATCCCCTTAATAGTCGTTTTGTATTTCCTCCCGGTCATATCGTGGTCAATTTGGGATATCGCTTCTGGAGTTACCCGTGATCCATGGTTTGCTTTCTGGGACAATGCGTTCAGTGTACTTGATATAGTTCAACTAGACTTCGTTTTCATAACAATTATCGCTACGTTCATAGTTGGATTTGCAGAGGGATTTGCTATCGTAGCTATATTTTCAGCTGTCTCTAAAGGAGCGGAGGTTGCTAGAACAGGACGAATTATCACTCATTCACCTCCTAAGTTAGCTGTGATAGTGAAGTATCTGATTATGTTTTCAGCATGGATAGGATTATCGTGGAATAGCCTTCGTAGTATCTTAGTAATGTTAACGGAAGAGATTCACGTTGAATTACCTGACTTTTTAACAAATATTCTAGAAATTCCTTCCTTAGTATATCTAATCTATGACAGTATCGTGATACCATTATCAAACTGGTTTAATGTTGCATTACCAACCCTCAGATATATCCCATTTCTACTTTTACCTCTCTACTTCATCATAGCTGGTGCCTTTAAGTTCCTCTCTGTTACACTTATTACTCCACGAGTAAAAGAACGTCTTTCTTTCTTTTTTCTACTTGTTTCGACTGCTTTCGTGTTGATAATCACAAACATTCTTGGTGATATCTATATGCTTGGTTTTCCTGATGCACCTCTCAAAAGTTGGAATCTTGAGGGTATTCTGACAAGCGTTGTAGGCATTTTCGATTATGTCGAATCCGTTGCGTTCTATATGGGCTTTATTTTCGGTATTGGCTTTGTTATCCGAAAATTTGTTCAATCACGAAGAGCTCCTGAGGTTACAGTTCCTTCAACACCAGATCAGCCCGAGAAAACACCTGTAGATTCTCTTGACCAGGTATTATCATCGTTTGATGAACCCTCTGATGAAAGTGCGAAGCTTGTAGATTCTACTGAAAGTACGAAGCCTGTAGATTCTGCTGAATCTGAAGGGAATAAAGATTTCAATAATGTTTGAGAGACACAATAGAATTAGCCAATTTTTTAGGTAGCTTTGAAATGCGTCTTTTAATCGGAATTACTGGCTTGATGGGGTGTGGAAAATCTACTGCTGCAGCACATATTGCGGAAAAGTATAATATCAGCCGTATGCGTATTTCTGGTAAGATGAGAGAAATCGCTCAGGAGTTAGAGCTAGAACCCACTCGTGATTTTCTTCAAGGTATTGGGAAATTATTGAGGGAATTTGATGACAATGTCTGGGTAAGATATCTAGCTAATAAGGTTCAAAAATCCTCATCCTCAATAATAGTTGATGATATAAGAAGAAAAAACGAGATCGACTATCTTAAACCTTATGGTTTCATATTCATTAGAATAGACTCATCTTCAGCTAGTCGTAAAAAGAGAATTGAAGCTCGTGCGAATAAGTTAATCTCAGACCACGACTGGAAAAAATGGTCTAATCATATGACTGAGATTCAAGTCTCCCAACTTCCTGTAGACTATATTGTCAAGAATGAGGGCACACTACAAGAACTCATAGACCAGATAGATACACTGATGATTAAAATTAAATCCCACGCTAAGAAATAGAGAGAAATCTCATTTATAAATCAGAAATTCTGATTCAAGCCTTTTGGAAATTTACTGATTGATTAAATAATAAACCTGCTTTACGATTCGTTAGCTCTCGTCGTACTCTTTCAGCAGATCTAAAGAACCCTTCATTTTAGATACGACTTTTTTCTTTTTTCGGGTGGCCAGTGCTCCTTTTAATTCATCTACACTAAATTGTTGGTCTGATGTTCCGAAATCACTAGGTTGATCCCCGCCTGCACCAGCAAGGATAGTTGCTTGGCCACCTGGGGGTACGCCAGTGGGAGATTTTGACCTCATTTGGCGTAAATATACTTGTAATGAATCAATGAGGTTTCGACCTATTTTAAATAACAGATCATCAATAGAACCAGGATTATTAGTGCCGTATTCTACACCTCGCTGGATCTCCGTAATTTGGTTGTTTAATACTTGAGGGTTAGATACATAAGTTTGATTTGCTATCAAATCGATCATTTTTTTTAGTTCCTGACAAAACCAGGCTGAATAATTTTCGGTACCACTCATCAGGTTTTCCCTACACTATATCATTACATTATTATTCTATTTATTAGTTACTATACTGTTCACAATTTTGTTAATCTTTGCAAAAATTTGAGTTAATCGCCTTTATGCGGAATTTTTTCATTAATTAAAACTTGTTTAGCCTGGAATAAATCCATCCATTTCTTCTTCTCTCCTCTAGATAAGCTAGATAGAAAAGTATCCAGAAGTTTAACAAATTGATCAGCCATTATCTCTGGAGCATGTTCTAATTTTTCAATTATAGAGTCAAGCCTTTTTAAAGCATTTAAGTAATTTTTACTGTCTAAGTCTTCTTCAATTAGTCTATATAGTATGTTTAAGGCGACTGATGTGTTAGTAATCTGCGTGGATTGTTGAAAAGCTAGCTGGGTAGAATATTCATAGATTTCTTTCTGTTTTTTATATGTTTGACCAATATCTAAAAGAACTCCAGTAAGAATTTCTTTATTCTTATCATCAAAGTTCAGGGATAATCCATTAATGAAGTCTAGTCCGTTCTGAACGAATTGTTCATCAAAATCGTGTAGTTTTTGCTTCAAAAAAGAGCTAATTCCATGTATTATTCTTATTTTGGTTTCTGGTTTTGAAGGTTGTAGATTTTCAATATTAAGTTTTAATACTGGAAATAGAAAGGAAAATGCTCCTTGTGATATCAACTCTTGAGACAAACGTATTGTGAAATATATTAACTCATTCTCGGCTTCAGCTAATTCTGCTAAGGCTTCAAAAAAGAGTGTTGTTTGGTTTTGAAAAAGCTCTTGTTCTTTCTTAATTGCGGATTCAGCTATTAATGCAGTATAGAAATCTAGCGTTTCGTGAACTATCCTCCGTGCTACTTCCTTTGGTTCCATAGTAACCAGGAGATTAATGAAAATTTTTAAGAGGAATTTTGTTTTCTGCGGGGCTAGTCCAACAAAAGTGGGTAATAAATCTCGTAAGAGGGCAATTGTTTCCTTGAATTTTGATTCTTCTATTCCAATTGATGCCAAGTCATACACATGCGAAAGGGCACCTTCGATATTACCACGGCCAATGAGAGCATCAATTTTCCTCATCTCTACCTCTAAAATCTTGTCTGTAAGGTTTAACTGCTTATAAATTCGTTCTTGAAACTCTAGAAAGTTCTTTGCTTCATCGTAACGTTCTTGTTCGAAAAGAGCTGAAATAAATTCCTCTGCAACTTCTAGAAGCGGTTGAATCGATTGGGTCAATTTTTCATCATATGTTACAGAAAGAGGAGCCCAGGCTCGCTCTAGAAATATCATGGAATAAGGAATATTGTTGACGCTCCATAGTTTTCTTGCTTCAGCAAGAGCAATTGATGATGATTCCTGAAACATTTCTAAGTCAGTGTAAATACTCATTGCTCGATCAACCAGAATGAAGTATGTATCATAGTCTTTATCCGCGAAACTATCTCTAGCAACGGTTAGACATGTATCTGCAATTGCTAGAGATTTTGTAGAAGTCGAACTTTCAGCCTGAGCTAGGGTTTCCATTCCTTGATCAATTTTTCCTGCTTTTAAAAGAGCAGATCCAAAATCTTGATAGTATGTCATCAAATCGTCAGAAGAAGAAGTCTGAGAAATCAACTTCTTTGCTTGTTCGAATTGATCTCCAGCTTGTGCCTCATCTATCGGGATAAGTTGGATTGCACGACTCAATATTAAATCGGCCGCTTCTTTTTTCTGATCTAATTCTTTCAGAGTTGTGATTAAGAAATCTAAAAATCGGCCTGCGATTTTCTGGTTCTCAAGACTTTCATAAAAGACCTTCTTTTCAAGCGCAAAATCTAGTAGAAGGGCATACTTTTCAACCACGTTTTCAGTTTTGAATTTCTCAAATGCATGGTTAAGATAATCAAATCCAGAGTCAAAATATTCCAATTCGACTAGTTTGCTTGCCATCTCCACCATTGCGTCACCTTGTGCCTCTTTCAAGCCCAAATAGTCATATAAATTGATAATACGGTTGAAAAGCTCATTTACAAGTGTGACATCGGCTTTTTGGTTGAGAATTTCAGTGATCTGGTTTTCTAGGCTTTCTATTACTTGTAACACCTGTTCCTGAGAAGATTTAGTCTCGATTAGTAACTTTGTTTGCTTAGATCTGAGGTTATTTGCGAGGTGATATTGCCCTTTTGCAAAAAGATTCTTTGAAACCTCATCTAAACGTGCTATTGCGCGCGAGAAGTTTTTTGTACTTCTAAGAAATTCATAATCTTGTTGGTGGTATTCCATTGCCTTAGTGAAATCATTGTTTTCTATGGACTTTAGAGCGAATCTAGCATACAAGGAATCATATTTATCATCATCTCTAAGTTGTAAATATGTATTCCCAACTAATTGCAATACTTCTCGATGAATTGAATCAGGTACAAACGCTTCCATACTTTCAAATTGTTCATCGAGAGCCTTACTAAACGCTTTCAAAATGTCAATATCTGCAGTTTGTAAAAGGGAAGCTGCTTCTCGTAAACATTCAATTTGTTTTTCATAGTTTCCCCACAAAGCATAAGTCTGCGCAATCTTAACGTTTAAAAAACTCGCTGATGGATTATCATCGATTCGTTCATAAGAATCAACCAACAAAGTCTTCAGCTTTTGAAGTTGATCTACTTCTTTCTTCTCTATCAATTCATCTAGCCTTTTTACCAATTCGTCAGCAATCTTTTGAAGACCTTCAAAGCGGTTATTGTCAATAAGAAGAGCAAAAGCTTTCTTTATGTAATAGGAATCATCAGGAATTGCTTTACTTTCAAGAAGGCTTAAACCTAGTTGCCAGATATACTGAGCTACCTCTTCAACCTCCTCGCTCCTATCTAATTTTCTACAAATCTCTTCTATCTTATTAAAATATACCATGAACGGAAGTTTGTCTACCTCTATCAATGACTCAAGTTTAGTTGGAGGCCTTTGAATATTCTCCGCTATTTTCTTACCCTCTTGGAAAAGGAACTCAATAATTTTCCCTTGAGTTTCCTTGTCACCTACTAGTTGAGAGTTTGTAATAGCTTCATTGAAAGAACTGAAACCGCTCTCAAGTTGTTTGTTATCAATGTTTATTTTTCCTATTTCAAAAAGGATTTCAGGAACCTTATCGAGGGAGTTGGCCAATAAATGAGCTTCTCTAGATTTTGAAATTAGCATTTCAGCGATTTTATGTTGTTCAATATCGGAAAAATGATTTCGGAGAAGTTTCAGTCCCATTTCTGCATAAACTACTTTCTCTATATCTACCGACATTTTTTGATGACTATCATCATCAAATATTGCCCGGGCTTCATCAAATAGCGCAAATCCTCTCTCCAGACGATATTTTCGAATGTTTATTTCAGCTTCGACAAGAAGTGCCTGAAAAGTCTCTTCTCTGTTATTCATCAAATCAAAAATTATTCGAGCTTTTTGGAATGCTTCGTCTGCGTCTGACTCTGTCTTTGGTGAGCTAAAAAGGTCTTTCGCAACTTTTACAAAAATTTGACCAGCCCTGAGGAATTCTTTATTACGTTCTGTTTCCCCGGAAACAATTTCTCTACACTCCCCCAAGAAGTATCGTGTCATCGCTCCGTGCTTAGATATATATCTATTGCCTTTACTTTCTTTTAGAACTTGAATGTATTCTTCAACAAGTGGAATTGCTGCAGCAGCATAGCGGAATAATTCCTTTTTTGTTTTACTTCTCCCTTTCTTAGCAGCACTAATTATTTTACGATAAAGGATTATGACTTGTTCTGCTTTTTTCTCTCTTTGTTGAGCTGTGATAGCCGATTCAAGAAAATGTAAACCTTTGGTGAAATCTTTACTCTCGAGATAGTAATCTGCTATTTCAACATAGTTTTTACTAGCAGTATCCCATTTTTTTTTCTTTTCTAGTTTCTCTACCTCTTTAATTTTGTCCTCTATTGACATATTTCGGGCCTACCTAGTTCTACTGCACAAAAAAGAGACACAATAATTGGTTAAAGATTTTCTTTCAAGTCAGATCCAAGAGTAGATTTTTATGATTAACCTCTAGGTTGATAGATACTTCGTACAATCTGCATTTAATAATTATTATCAGTTTATTTATGGTTCTTTAGAAACAATAGGTTAATTATATTATTTTCTTAACTGATTTCTACAGGGGAATTCTTCTTGTTTACTACTCTCTAGCAAAACGAGTTTCGTTTAACTAAAGTGGATCATGAAAAAGCAATTGATAGTTTCCATGGTTACTTTGAAAGTCGTCCTATTTCGATTTCTTTGGCTTAAAATGTTGATAAAAATAGTTGAAATGTTTTCTCTGCCAAGGGAAATATTTTCCGCAGTTGTTCCTGTATTCGATGTAACCAGGGATGTTACGAAGCAGATAATGATCCTCTATTAATGATCCCACAAATAAATAAAGCGCTAAAGACAATAAAAACATGCGGTGAACACCGTTTTCAAGAAAAAATAATGCTAGGCTCGTAAGCATGATAATCCCTCCTAGATAGGTTGGATGGCGAGCGAAAGCGAAAAAACCATTGAGCTGTATTGTTTTAGAATCATGAGAAAGGTGGAGTTGGAGCATCCCACCAGAAAGAAAAAATCCTCCAAGGAAGACAAATATAATACCAATAAGAGGATTGTTTATTATCACGTCAATCCTTGTTCCATGAGAAGCTAAAGTGAGTTCAATTAAGATTAAAAAGACCAATGTTGATAAAGCAATGATTAAGTAAAAACGATGATAAGATCGGATAAAAGATAACTTCTCTTTAACGAAATCTCGGGCAAATAATGAATGAATTATGCCAAAAATCGATACAAGAAGTACAATCAATAATTCCAGTACAATG
>JAEOTU010000204.1 GCA_016839665.1 Candidatus Hodarchaeota archaeon | reverse complement strand
TTCTTTCCGCCACCCATTTTGACATTGGTTCCCCGACTCTCTACTCGAATATATGCGATCTGAAGCAAAAACAGTTCTATCTCTATTTCTTTCATAACTTTGAAGAAACAATAGTTTTCGACCTAGACAAGGAACTGAATAAAGGGAGTGCATCATATCCGATACCGTCGCTCTTCCCCACAACACCGTTTGCAGCTCATCAGTACAACCAACTAGGTCCTAAGATTGCACGCGCCCTGCGGAGTTCGTGATGTTCACTTAAGAGGAATTAGCAGAGTGTGGGGGGTGGGATTCGAACCCCAAACCTAAATAGTATGCTTAGTATGCATGCATCGTCAATTGTTTAGTATGATGTAAATTACTTTGTGATACAAAGCTTTTTATATTAGCAAGTAGTTTATAGAATAATAGTGATTAGGCGATGAAAGAAACAAGTTTGAGGGAAGTCGAGAAAAAGACTTACATGTCCTATCATCAAGACGGTTTAATTGACATATTTGTTGGCGTCTATGTTTTGTTGTTTGCCTTAGGTATCCTACTTATGACAGTGACAGACTTTAGCACGTGGTTTGTGATTCCAGCTATCTTTCCTGCGATTATGGTGCCTGTTTGGATTTCAGCTAAGAAACGAATAACGATGCCAAGGATTGGTTATGTAAAATTTGGAATCAGAGGAGCAAACAAGTTAATGGCGATCTTTCTCGGACTAGTAGTAGCAGGTTTGGGAGCATTCATGCTGTTAGGTTTGGGAGCATTCTTGGGTCAGGGTTGGGCATTAACGCTGAGGAATCTGATCAGTCCAAACAGCCTAATCATTATCGGGGTTTCAGCGGCTACAATATCCTGCCTTTTCGCATATACAATGGGTCTAAAGCGACTTTACGCATATGGACTATTAACCCTAGTGCTATTTTTAACCGGTCATTTCATAACTATTCCATTTGGATATCTTCTAGTAACCATAGGACTTGTTATTATTATCAATGGATTTGTTCTCTTAATGCGATTCATACAAAAATATCCACTAACTCAGGGTGATAAGGCAATTGCCAAAAAATCCCTCTAACCTAAAGAACATCGATCGATTGATACATGAACCAACCAGATTGATGATCATAACCCAACTCTACGTCGTCGAAAGCGCAGACTTCCTCTTCCTCCAAAATCAACTTCAGATGACTCCCGGTAATCTATCATCCCACTTGAGTAAGCTCGAAGAAGCAGGTTATGTGGAAATAGTGAAAGAATTTATTGAACGAAAACCCCACACAGCACTTAAACTCACAAAAAAAGGACGCAGTGCCTTCAAGGAATATCAACAAAATCTACAACAAGTGTTCAGCGATTTGCCAAAATAATCGCTTGAAAGTGAATTTTAGAATTGGAGGAATGGATGAGCACGCACATCAATGTTCATTATTAAAAAGGAACGAATAAATTTCTAATTTCTAAACGAGATATTTTTAGAAATTCTATTTTTAATATTGGGTTAGAATTTCGTAATTATAAACTTTCATTTCCTTTCTGTTTTTTCTTATTGTAATGAAATTATAGAGGGAATTTTGAAGAGGAAACCGAAATTATACCCAGTGACAGACGGCACAAGGAGATTGAGCGAAGACTAACTGATACCTACTCTGCACGCGCATTATCTATAGAATTTTGTTCCATATCACTATAAATTTAGTGAATAATTTTCTTTATGTAGATGGAAAAGGAGGTGATTTTAAATGGTGAGTAGAAGAGTTTTGATTACTGCTACGATAGCTATATTTTGCATGATGTCTGCACTGTTCATTGTTCAGCCCTTGATAAACGCGGGAGATCAAAACGTTGAAAAGATAAAAGAAGTCGACACATTCCCAAGGAATCTGGTGCTAAGAGGAACCAAAGCTGATACTTACAAATATCCTTATGTTCGCCATCTTTTGAAAGACAAGGATACCCTATACCCAAACCCAGCCCAACAGAGCGCTTATGCTGACCGTTACGATTACGATGTTGGTTCAATGACTCTGGACTCTTACGTAAAGACTATGTATAACAAATCTTTCGTGTACACAAAGCAACCTCAGAGAGAATATTACATCATTGGTATGCCGTCAGTCTCACTTACATTCAACGTAAGTTGTGACGGACAGGGTCATGCGAAGAGTTTCGAGTTGTGGTTCACCGTTTCATTGTGGAGGATATCCCCTGGTGGCACTTGGGACCAAGTGATAGATTTTGGTACTGCTAACTGGGACGTGATGGTGGGACCCCCAACATGGAAGGTCGGATATGAAGATCGAGGATTGTGGTTCTCCCAATCTGTTGCTCATCCAGTCTGGATAGGTCCTAATGAAAAAATCGCTCTGCGGATCACTGTACTTGGAAATTCTTATTCAAGTGGAGGTTGCTACGTAGAATTAATCCATTCGTATAAGATGACCAAGCCAAACCAGTTCGTTGTAGACCTACCAATAGTTGAACCCTGAAAACCCCGTCTAACCCTGCCTCCTTTTTTATTTCTATCCAATCTACGCGCGCGCATTGCGTGTTGATCTAGTTGACTAACCAATAGGTGGGTGGAGGGGGAGGGTGGGATTTAAACTCCACACACGAATGGAGCTAATACCCTACAGCGTGGAAGCGTACGTACAAGGGTTAATAAGGAGGGCTGGCGAAATTAGGGATAAGCAGTTAGGGCTTTCCGAAAAGGGTAGAACGCTTACCAAGTTTTTTACTTTTTCTAGGGTGTATCAAAGCAATTCTAGCTGACAAATCAAATGAGGTGTAAATAGTATATGTACAAGTCAAAAAGAAAAAAGATAAAGCCAGACCCAATTGTTGAATGGAAACTAGCAAACCATCAAGGTTCATAATATCTGAAGTCCATCTATGTGAATTGAAGGATTTTTTTGCGGGATTTG
>JAEOTU010000203.1 GCA_016839665.1 Candidatus Hodarchaeota archaeon | reverse complement strand
GCAATTTCTTTGGGTAATGATTTTATCGGATTCCAACGTAAATCCAAGCGTTTTAAATTGATTAGCTTTGTAATACCAATAGGGAGGGATTTAAGATCATTGGTACGTAAGTCTAATCTGTTTAATTGTCTAAATAACCCGATTTCATCTCCTAGTTCCTTGATATGTAACTCCCTGAGGTCTAATTTCTTGAAAAAGTCAATAACATATACTGTTCTCCGCCGATTTATTATATCGTCAATTTGAATATCATCTGAAATCTGTTGAAGCAATTTTTTTAGATTTTCAAGTTCAAAGCTTTCAGCTAGTTGTGTTTCCATCAATTCGGGTCAACCGTTCCTAAGAAATTAATAATTAGATTACTTATATGCCATTCAATAAGAATTTTTGCATCTATATTCTCGAAACCTAATTAATTTTTTTATCTTTAACAAGTAGTATGAAAAATACCTGCTATTCTTTTGTCCTGCTTCAAAAGCTCATTTGTTTTATCGAGAACCAGGGGTGTACGGTCTCGTATCAGAACGATATTCTCTTGTTCTAGTTTTGATGCTAACCAGCTTTCAGATTCTTGAGTTAATGGTAAAATCCCTGTTTGTCCTGTTCCAATAACCAAGTAGCGGGGATTTTCCTCAAATAATAGTTTGAGTTCCCATTTTGAAAGTTCCTTATGCCCCCTAATTCGTTTGGAATGAGATTTATCCCGCTTGACTATTTGATAGTCAGGTAAAAGATAGACATCATGAGGATATTCTTTATCGGATATAGTTATTGATCCAAACCGGGTTGATTCAAAATTTATTCTCTTCATGCCCCAACTTAATACTCTATCATTAATAAACTTACTTCCAGGTTGTAATACCGATAGCCTTGTTATTTATTTGAATCGATTCTTAGAGTGTCGTGCGCAAACAAAAATACCAAGAAAAAACATGAAAGCAGTTACAATTGTAAAACCTGAAGTAAGAACAGTAGTGGTTCGAGTTTCGCTTATGGATGAGGAAGTAGGAGTTGCTTGGAACACAGAAATTTCTATTTCTATTAATGGACCGACCCCAAAATCGATGGTATCGGTAGGTGTATCGTTCCACATATAACTGGTTACAATATATGCCTCATCAATGGAATCAGTGGTATAATAGTCAGTAATGATTGTCTCTGGTTCATCATGAAGATTTTTGTAGATTTCCCAACCTTGGTCATTATGAATAGCAACAGAGGTACCTATGGTTTGATCAGTAGCTTTTTTAATCTGAATGGCGAAATTATTTGGTAACACCTGAAATTTCTGGATATGAAAGCCATAGAAACGAAGTGAAAGGATTTTAGAAAAGACGGGGAAGTCGGTAATAAGATCAAAATTAGTTATTCGGGCATCTAGGTTTTCAAATCCATAAAGATTATTCTCAAACCCTAGTCTATCAATGGTTAATGCTGTTATCCAATTGAAATAGAGCTCATTGAATGTGATATTAAATCCTGCTTTTTGGAGGCAAGATTCAACGCCAATTGCCCCATCCCCTGGTTCTTTTACCAAGTTACGGAGGATATCAACGCCATAATGTTCTGCTATATAGAACGCAAATAAATATGAATTACCGTAATCAATGGCTCTATTTTGTCCCTCCTCGTTATAAACATTGAAATATAGAAGAGAATCTTCTGGATGTGAAAGAAATTGAATCGCTCGGTTTGTGATATTATTATAAGAGTCCAAGTATTCAGCATGATAAGATGTATACTCTGCTATTCCCTCTAGGACAAAATGAGCTTCATCCATCTCATTATTAAACCAAATCAAGTGATGGAACTCATGAGCGAGTGTTGTATACAAGTAAAAAGGCCAGTGATGAAGTAGACTGTAGATATAAATCATTTCACACTCATTACTATACTCTGCTGGTTGTTCATTTCTTTGGGAATAATAACTCGTTTCATTATCAGAAAGTAGAATAACAATTCTGGGATCGTCATCGATATCCCCTAATGTTCCATTAGGATGTCCAGCTAAATCAGTGACTCGTGGATAAATTTTGTTATCAAACTCGTTGCGAATGATATTCGAAAGGTCCGATGCATCAGGTTCTCCTAATTCTGTTATACTCCTTTCCTCCATGAACACATAGCAGAACTCTCCTATTGCGAGTACGGTCGCATTTATCGCATAGTAGTGCAAATCGGCGAAATCATAAACCCAGAAGGCTCGTTGATCGCCTACACCCCAAAATTCTTTATTTTGGGATGATATCGTTTTATTTCGAGAGGATTGGGATATGTGTTCTCGGAAATCACGATTAGGATCCTGAGAAACATCAATTTCCACGGAATATTCCTGAAAAACAGAAGGATCTAATCTTGTGAGGCTTTGTTTGTTTGATATAGGTTCACATCTGCTAAGATCTCCAACAGAAATTAGTATCCCTAAAAGAAAGAGAGTGATTAAGCATAAGAAATTGATCCTGGTTTTATATGATCCAATCATAGATAGCTAACCGCCAAATGGATGAATTTGAAAATCTTCGTTAGGTTTGGGGAGGAAAAAATGGTTATTAATCTACTTTTTAGAACAAGGTGTTCTAATTTATTGAAATGGTTAATTATTAATCAAATTTTTCCACTTTTCAAAAACGCTTTTTTCTGTCCTTTTTTCAAGCAAAAAAAATAATTCTACTTTGACTGATAATCTCTTTTCTCTGCATATTTTCTTAGTTCAGCACGTTTCTCAATTATTCTACTCTTACGATATTGATATCTAGTTGTTATGTAGAATAATGACTGAAAAAATTGAGTAAGTAGTACATGGTGACTTGTCCTGCGGGAGATTGTAAGATATTGTCAAACGCATGATTTGCCCAAGGGATTTCAAGGTATATATTGGTGACCTTATACTTGTTTAACGCTTCATGTAATACGCGAGAATTTTTTACTGGAACTAATGAATCTAAACTCCCTGCTGCAAGAAATGTAGGAGGTAAGTTAGAATTGTTTACATAATTGAGGGGAGAAACGCTTTGAATAGGAAAGGACTCTCCACTCTCATCAACACCAGCCATTCGGGAAGAACCAGTGCCTAACTCTGTAATCCCGTATATAGAAGCAACCCCTTGGATTTCTAAATCCGAAACTGTATAATTACTTGGATATTCAGGCACTAAGGTCTTATTTGAACTATACGTGGCCAATAATCCTAGATGTGCTCCTGCTGAACGACCAAACAGAAAAGTTACATTAGAATTACCATTGTACTGGAAAGCATTACTTTTAGCATATACCACTGCATCCCGTACATCAGTCAACATTTCTAACATATTAGCAGTAGGAAATAGTCGGTAATCAATAGTAAAAACTGTAAAACCATGAGCTGCAAAAAATCTGGACACAAATTGGATGGGATCAGTATTTTTGGAGCCTGAAATCCATCCACCACCATGAATCAATATTAGAAGAGGATTCTTCTGGGTAGCATGTAAGGTGAAGTAAATATCCAATGTATTATAGTCATTGTATTGAATATTTTTTTGAATGTTAATAGAATTAGATGGAAAAGAATAGTCATTTAAGAAAACTTCCCACGAATATGGAACTTCTAACGGAATTAGAGCTGAATTAGAATTAAATTCCAGAAATTGAGAAGAGGATGTACTTGGCACCACTGCATAAATCTGAAGGTAGGGAATACTTGCGACGCCTATCAATGCAATAATAACAAAAGGAAACATTAGATAAACTCTCGATATATTACCAAGATTTTTCTCAAGAAATCGTAAAAAAGTGAGTCTAATAACGATAAATCCTAGAATCAGAAATGAGAATAAGATTAACCAAAAATTGTACTCCCTCAGCCAAAAAGAGGAAGGAGAAAAGCCCATTATAAAGAATCCCCAGCAAATAATGACAGCTCCAATTGAGATCGCTTGCCAATGGTGGAAAAGTTGGGAGATTGCCTTAATTGGGGTTATTCTCTTAGTATGAATGCCCAAATGATACGTAATATCAAAAAAAAGGAAAAAAATTCCAATTAACACACATACCCATAATAAATTAACATTGTATGGAAACAAAAGAAATTCTAGGATTATTCTGATTATTATGGGCAAGATTAAGAAAGCAAGAAGACTTAATATACCAGTTAGGCTGATCAATAGGAACAACCTTTTTTTACTCTTGGATTTTGTCTCCTCCATAAGCGAAACCATTTATTCTCGTTAAGTCGCACCTCTTTAATAAACGAAAAGCTAATTTTGAAGGAAGATTGACCTATGAGTTTTGTTAAGAATTTTGAAGATATAAATCGATCATTGTCTTTGAGACCCTCTTTCTACAACGCTGAAATGCTGGCTGTTTTATGGTTGACAAAGGAAGATATCATCAAAAAGCTTCTTCCTCCCCCATTAGAGCCGATGCAGGATCCTTTAGTATTCTCTTTTGTTGCTAATTACCCGAAAACGAATTTTGGCTCACCTTATTATGAAAGTGCTCTCTTCTTAGGAGCAATGTTCAAGGGGGAGCCTGGATTCCATTGTCTTTCAATGCCAGTTACGAATGACATGGCGATGGCTGGAGGTCGGGAGTTAGGTGGATATCCTAAGAAAATTGCACAAATTCAATTGAAAAAAGATGGCCAGAATGTCGTTGGTTGGACAGAACGCCACGGGATTCGCTTCATGGAGATACAAGCTAGCTTAACAGGAACCGTTAATGAGGAAGAATTCCAGACATTTGTAGAACTGTTAACTAGTAAGGGGGGAATGACGGTATTTAATTATTTACACGGTCAAAAACCTGTTGAATCAACCATCCAACCCTCTTTTCATCTACTTAAGCAATTTATTACTGTAGATCAACAGACAACTGAAATTGGTATGGCTAAGGTAACTTTAAAGGAATCTCAATATGATCCATGGGCCGAAGTTGAAGTCGTTAAAATTCTTGGGGCTATCTACTCAATCAGTAATAATGTCATGCAAGAAATCTCAGCAATAGCTGAAACTGATCCCATGACGTTCGCTCCGTATGCGTTTAGAATGTGGGATCCATTTCCAGAGTAATGAACTCTCTAATTATTAGTTTTCACTTTTCTCACGTTTCACTAACATATATACTGGAGATTATACAAAATGGTAACTTATTCGGATAATGAAGGCAAATCAATTAAAGATGCTATTATCATAACTGAAGTAAATGATCATTTTGAAGGAATAGACGCAGAATATCGGTATATAGAAAAGACCTTTGGGATGAGGGGAGTGGAGTGGAAATTAATCAAACAAGAATTGCTGAATGAGAACCAACAAGTTTTTGATCGAATAACAATCCAGCTTACCGACCAAACTGAGATCAGTCTATATTTTAACCTCACAGCATTTTTTGGGAAAGGATTTTAGGCGTGACCTTCTTACAAATTCTATAATACAGATGTTCCACCTGATAGGTACATCTATTGGAAGAATGTAGTATTTTTCGCTTTATTAGTGGATAATTGGTTAGAATTATGGAAAATTCTCATAAAAAATTAGATCATCTTCAGGATAAAGATTTCAAACAACTCCAACGAGAGCAAGCCATTATTACTGGTATTTCATTCATTTTATTCCTGGCCGATTATCCTTATACTTTAGGACTTGAATACATGCTCTTTATTTTTCTTGGTTATGGAATTATTTATTTTGGGATTGGAGGATGAAGTTAGTGGGGAGTCTTACTCTTGTTATTGTTGCATTAGTCATGCCTAATCCGTTCTCATATCCTGGAAGGTTGTTGGCATTACTCATCTTAATCCCTATTATTTTCAATAAGAGTATTAAATTCTGGAAGTAACAAATCTAATTTCCGTATCCATCATGACTCGTCCCTAAAGATAATCTATAAATAGCTGAACAAAATATATTGACTCGATATATATAAACTCAATATAGTGAGTTGTCCTCCATGTCTGATCACAAATTGCTTCAAAAAATGGAAACGGAATATAAGAAAGGTTATTCCAAACCCTTCATCTTATTTGCCCTCGCAGAGAACCCTGGTTACCCATTTCAGCTAAGTCGAGATGTTTTAAAGAGCTCAGATGGTCAAATTTCTATTATTGGTTCAAATATTTACCCAATGCTTAAAGATCTGGAAAATAAGAATCTAATCTATTATAAAGAAGATCCAGAAACTAATAGAAAAACCTATCATCTCACAAGCGACGGAAAATCTTTCTTAAATGAATTAATTACTAATATGAAGCAATTTAATGAGATCATTGCCTTTAACTTGAAAAAATTTGAAAAATAAATGAAAAGGACTTTATTATCATGTCAAAAAATAAACTTTCAGATCCAATTTCCTCCTATATTCAGGAAATAGATCGTTTATTACCCTACTCGAAAGAGAAAAAAAAGCCAAGATTGAAAGAATTACGCCAGGAAGTACAGGATGCTCTCAAAGCCGACAATCGAGCTCCACATCTTGTGTATGGATCCCCTCATGAAGTAGCTAAGAATTTAAGTGTCTCTCAAGATTGGGGTACAAAACCTGCGCGATGGGGGATCCGTACTATGGCTTTTGCAATAGACGGAATCCTGATTGTTAGCATTTGTTTAATTTATCTTATAATTGGTTTTGTCATATTCTTAGGCATTGATTTGTGGCAATTCCTAACATTCAATGAACTAGGCGACGCATTTGAAATACTACAACAAAACCTAGACATAGGATCATTTCTGATAATAGCTTGTTTGGTTCTTCTTTATGTGTTAGGTGCAGGAATAATATTTTCTTCATACTTCATCGTTTTTGAGAAGAAATTTTCTGCAACTATAGGCAAAAAAATTCTGGGGTTACAAGCAGTTGATATTTCAGGGATTAGAATGACTTGGAAACAAGCAATGGTTCGAAATTTTACTAAATTACCTGGTATTGCCGAATTCTTACCTTTCGATATCATTCTTGGTATGCTAATGAATGAGAGAGGACAAGGAGAATATCAGAAAGCCACTGATATCCTAGCTGAAACGATCGTTGTCAAGAAATAGATGTTTTTCATCTTCAAAATATGCAGATGATGGATGAAAATGAATATTACTGAAATTAAAGAACAGAACGCATCGTTACCTCATCGTATCCTTACGATTGATTTCGTTCGCGGGTTAGCTGTAGTTTTAATGGCCCTCGATCATGCATCCTTATACTGGAATGAAGGGAGACGTAGTATGGAAGGATTACAAGGATTCCGTCCAATTTTTCCTGATTTGTTACAGTTTATTATGAGATTTGTCTCCCATTGGTGTGCTCCAACCTTTATATTTTTAGCAGGAACCAGTTTGGCTCTCAGTGAAATAAATCGATTGAAAAAAGGAACAATAGAGTGGGAAATTACGAAACACTTTATTGTCCGAGGGGTTGTTCTTTTAGCGATCGAATGGACTTTAATTGGATTAATTTTTAACGCTGCTCCATTTTATTTTGGCGTTCTTGCCTGTATAGGTGTTGGAATCATAATCTTAGCTTTTCTACGACGTTTACCAACTCGAGTAATTTTGATGTTATCCATAACTCTCATTATATTCTCTCCTCTCATGACTCTTTTTGTCTATTCTGATATAGCTTTCGCACTTCCTGCATTTCTGTATTACTTTCAAGTAGCTCTCTTCGACCCCGTATGGCCTTATGGCTTATATCCTCTAATACCATGGATAGGCGTCATGGGGTTAGGTTATGTGTTTGGCCATTGGGTGCAGAAACAACAACAATTATCAAATGGTAATCAGCTCATTGCTAAATGCCTAGCGATTATTGGTGCCTCTTGTATTGGTGCCTTCTTCATTTTTAGAATAGGTCCACTAAATATCCCTGGTGGTTGGCCATTTAATTATCTTACTGCTGAAAGCTTCACAATTAACCATTTTTTTCTTCTTGCGAAATATCCTCCCAGTTTAGTATTTCTCTTCTGGACATTAGGCGGTATGTGTCTAGCTCTCTCTTTAGGGTTTAAGCTCCAAGATCAAGTATGGTTTCAGAAGTGGACAATTCCTATTGTTGTGTTCGGTACAACGCCTCTTTTTTTCTATGTTGCACATCTTTATCTTTATAGTATTATTCCAACAACTTTTAGTTTATTAAACTCCTTTTCTCTCATGACAACGCTACTTGTGTGGTTTTTAGGGCTGACGATCTTACACCCTCTATGTCTTAGGTTTCAGATGATTAAAAAGAGATATAGTGATTCTCCCCTCAAGTACATTTGAAAAATGATTCCTTTACGAAAAGATGACACTAAAATGAAGAGTTTAAGAAAGACCTCAACAATGCTTGAAAATTGGTTATTATCTCAATATGATGACTTTTATCAACACCCATCTGGAAGATATGGGTAGAAACTTCGTAAATACAAATCATTAAGAAAATTTGTTATTTTTAACATAATGTGGTTTGATTAGAACCAATAGACTTAAATTATCACTAAAAACTCTGCAGGTAGGAGTTAAAAATGGCTAGAAGGGATCAAGAAATTATCTATTTGTAGAACACTACCTTCTAGGCTGATTTATCACCCTCTCTCTTTTCACATCTTGACTTTTGATACAAATATTATTGCCTATTTTTTTTGGAGGTAAACATAAAATGAGGAATCACGAAATTCGCCAATGAAGACAAAGATACAGAGAATAAACTGAAACAAGTAGTAAGATTAGTTACAATAAGTTTCTCTGGTAGAGATTTGAACTTAGCCCCAGTTAGTCTTAAGAGCTTTGCCCTTAAAGACAATCGAATTGCTGATAAATATTCAATTCATATCTCCCAGTATGAGATCAATACCTCAAATGAGGAGATCTTAGATGATCTGTCTAGGTTTAAAGCAGACATTTATGGCTTTACAACATATGTTTGGAATATTGATAAGATCTTAGAGCTCTCAAAGCGACTCAAAAATTCGAATTCTAACGCCCTGATTTTACTCGGGGGCCCTGAAGTTACTGGGATAGGGGAGAAGTTGTTAGAGGAACATACATATCTTGACTTTATTTTCGTAGGAGAAGGAGAGTATGCATTCAAAGCATTCCTTGATAAGACTGATTTGAAGTTGGTTCCAGGATTAGTATATCGAAATAATGGCACTATTTACTCGAATCCTGAACAACCGTTAGAATCACTCATCGAATTATCTCTAGCTTATGAAACCAAAGAATATCGTGACTATCTTGATAGTTGCACAACCCCAGTGCGGGCTGCAATTGAGACATCGAGAGGGTGTCCTTTCGCCTGTGCTTACTGCACTTGGGGAAAACGAAAAATGAGATATTTTGACCTTGAGAGGTTAAAACCAGCTTTCAAATACTTGTTTAATCATCCTAAGGTCAAGACGGTATATATTACAGATTCAAACCCTTTTCTAAAGAAACAACGTACAAAAGAGCTTCTGGAGTTTATTATCAAAGAAAATGTCCATAAAAAACTTGTTACTTTTGAGGCTAGTCCAGAATACATAACTGACGAAAATATTTTGAATTTAATTATGAAACTGGGGAATGAGGAGTTTGCTTTTGGTGTTCAATCAACCTCTCCGAAAGTATTAAATCAAATACACCGTCGTTTTAATCCTGACCTCTATAAAAAGAACATACGATTACTACGGAAAAAGAATTCAAAAGTTGAAATGTGGTTTTCTCTGATAATAGGTTTACCTGGTGACAATTACAGCCAATTTCTAGAATCAGTGGATTTTGTTTTGAATTTACGTCCTACGGGTATTTATTTCCATGAATTACTCTGTTTACCAGGCTCAGCGTTGCACAAGAATCCGGAAAATTATGGAATCGAATATCAAGAGGAAGCCCCACATAAAGTGACAAAGAATCACACTTTTCCCAATAATGAGTATAATTCTGCCAAAAAACTCGCTTATTTTGTTTATTTGATGCGTCGTTCAGGGTTCTCTGAGAGATTATCTGACTTTAATGAGAAATATAGAGAAGATAAGAGATTAGTAGATACTTATCTTGATTTTCATCAATTCTTAGATGGAAAATTGGACATTTTAGAGGGAGATCAAATCCAAAATGTCATGTCTTGGTTTTTTGAGCAAAGAGCTACTAATTTTTTGG
>JAEOTU010000202.1 GCA_016839665.1 Candidatus Hodarchaeota archaeon | reverse complement strand
TTTTTTTTCTGTTTGTCAAAATCTGCCCTCAGGTTTGATGAAGGGTGATTTCTCTTTTTATTTCGGCTACCTGATCTTCAAAACCATATAAAGTATAAACCATTTTATCAAGCTGCTTGATGTCAGAATAAATTTCGTTGAAGTCTATCGCAAATTGTTCTAAAGCTCTCTTTCCTCTTTTGATTATTAAGTTCTTTTGAGAAGGAGCAAAAGCAATTGAGTCCATTCTTTGACATATGCTCTGGGTGATCTGTGATATTTTTTCAATCAAAGAAAACTCTTCCGTCCCATTTCCGATTTTTATCGGAATTTGACTGATAGTTTTTGGGTATAACTCAATTTTTTGAGCATCAAGCTTCTTAGCAATTATATATAAGTAAAATTCTATCAATTCAGAGTTTAAAATACCCAATATGTAGTAGATGCCGACGGAGCAAGTTTTCTTTGGTACAATTGAAGTACAATCAATTGAACTAAAACGCTGTTTCTCATCAATAGCAAACCTTGGAACACGAGCGCGATAAGGACAGATAATTTTGGTTTTAGCTTTGAAGAGATGTCGATTGCGAACTTGAGCAATTTCATACCACTTAGATAAATTTTTCTTGACTTCATAACGATTTTGGAGAGTTTCTTTAAATTGTTCTAAGTAAGTTTTAATATATGGATAATCATCAATTTTTATACCCCGTTCAGTTAAGATAACATATTTATTATTCCATCTTATCGTAAAAGACAAAATATCTGGTGTTTTCACAATTTCTTTGATTATTCCTGCTTCTAATGGATAACGAGTAATGGAACTCTGGGATTTTATTTCTCCGAAAAATCGATTATTTTGCTCAATAACATTTTGAGAAAAAACCATATCCTTACCAGAATGATATCCAGTTCCTACATCACAAAGATGACCTAAAGGGACGCATTGTTCTTCAATAACCTTCAATTTTTTCCTTAAAGTTCTTGAGGATGATAAAATTTTCCCATTTACAAATTCATCACTATTAAATACGAACTGGTGAAAATTCTGACTTGGCTTTAGTGAAGAATTATCCAAATTTATCTGTAATTCTTGTAGAAGAGTCTGTGAGGATATTCTATGCTTTTTCAAGACTAGAATTCTCTTTTCTTGATCAGATTTGTTATCTTTTGTTAAAAAAAGGATTAATGTATTGATTCCTTTTGGAAAAACCTTGAATTCCCGCAAATCAATGATTATATCTATATAACTAGTATGAGGATTCTCAAGCTGGGAGCGTAGCTTTCGAGCGTAACGAGCTTCTAAAAAATATCTGGGAACAATTAACGTACAGCTACCATTCGAAGCTAATAGTTGCGTAGCTCTCCAAATAAAGTAGTAATAATAATCATTTAATCCAGTATAGATTCTAGGGTAGAAGCATTTCAACAAACGCTTTTCTATTTGTGAAATCAAACGATATCCAATGTAAGGAGGATTTCCGATTACTATATCAAACCCAGGTTTTTCATTGTCAAAAATCTCTGGAAATTCGTGAAACCAGTGAAAAGCTTTACGTTTATAGGACGTATCTTGAATATCCTCTACTTCGATATTGCGAAATATTAATTTATTGTAATCTTCTCCTCCATATGATCCCACTGTATCTGGATTCTCAATAAATCCCATCAAAGAATTACCAGTTCTTAAGTTGACATTGGAGATGATTTCTAGTAGTTCTTCAGCTGCTATTAACGGATTCTCACTTAATAGTTGCAAAGTTAAACGTATTTTACAAACAAGAAGGGCATTCTCATCGACATCAACCCCATATAGGTTTTCCTTTAATACTCTCATTAGAAAGGAGAAAGAATCTTCTTTATCTATATGGATTTCATTTTTCAAAGATTGTAGGTACCTCAAAGATGCTAAATAAAATGTCCCACAGCCCACAGCTATATCTAACACTCTAATTTGTGAAATATAGCTTAAAAGAAGTTTAATTTGCTTGTGGTTCAAAGAATTGCATAATTTAATGTTGAAATTTTTTATTCCTAGAATTCTCGATAAATGTCTTTGAAAACACCTTTCTACCATCCAGTACGCATAGATTGGAGGTGTAACAACAACACCCACATTCTCTGGATTCTCTAGGCTGTATATCTTTTCAAAGATTTCTGGTGTTACAACGTCCTTATTATCTGCTAAACGCCGATTCTGAGACGTGTTCCATATATAAGATTCAGTGAAATCATTTAAACAAGAAGTAATGTTCCTTTTTTCATTCCTTTTCAAAGATCCAAACAATTCTAAATCTAATGGGAAAAAAGCATTCACAACCCTCTTAATAGAGGATGAATTGTATAAAGCTGACCAAAAATAGTCAGATTCAAGAAAATGTTCCTCATCTTTTTCTGATATGGGGTTTTGAGAAGAAGTTTTAAGATAAAACGCTAGAAAAATTGTCTGTTTCAGCAAATTACGAATGAAAATCTTGATATTTTTCTTGTTTTTACAAAGGAAATGCCCCTGTAACTCGTCTAAAACACTTTTATAATGATTTATAAATGATGACAATCAAATATTCCTCAATCTGATAAATTTGAGACTCTCCACGGCGTGTGAAGTTTTCTTATAAGAAACTAAATTTTTCATTACGTTAATAACAAATGAATTTAATAGATAAATGTTACATGTTATCTTGAGAGGAATAGATTTTTAATTGGTATTTTACTCACTAATTTTGACAAGCAGTAATAGGAAATTAATAAGGAAATATTGGATTACGGAACAAAAAACATGAATTTATGACAGATCTTTATTATTCTTTTAAGATAAATATATTTTACAAACATACATAAGGTTAACAGTATTTATCTAAGGTGTTCTATAAAATTATCGTAAATAATTAGTGAAATGATGGTTAACAGTAATGACAACGCATCCTCATGTCACAAGACCTCTAAAAGAAGCAAAAATCCTAGCGATTGATGACGATGAGTGGTTTATTCGTCTGATTATCAAGAAATTCAGTGATGTCGATCCTGGATTTCAAATAACTCCTGCTTACTCTGCCAAGGAAGCAATCGAAAAGCTTCAGGCTGAAAAATTTGATTGTATCTTATGTGATCACAAACTTCCTGGTACCTTAACTGTGAAAGGGAAAATTTTCCCCTCAGACGGAATTCATTTAATGAGGAAGTTTGGGGAAATGAAAATTGATACACCAGTCATTTTTATCACAGGCCAGGGATCCGAGGAGATAGCTTCTGAAGCACTGCAACTGGGTGCAAGCGGATACTTCATCAAAAGAGTACAACCTGGATACTTTAGCCTCATGGCAACTTCCATTCGGCAAACAATAGATCGCTATTGGCTCCAACAGGAATTACAGAAGTCTGAGGGACGTTACAAAGATTTATTTGAAAACGCAGCTGGTTTGATTTTTATTTTAGATTCAGAAGGAAGTTTACAAGAAACAAACAAAGATTTTTTGTCTATTTACGAATTTAGTCTTGAAGAAAGCAAAACACTTACGTATGAGAATATTGCTTATCCAGATGATTTGGTTAAATGGAAGGAAATGATTGATTCTATATGTAATGGAAATACAGAAAGTCGGATACTGCGTTCTCAAACAAAAAATGGTCAAGTTCTTCACCTAGACATTACTGCAAGACCAATTTATGGGAAAAAAACTCAAACTGTTACGGGAATTCAAGCAATCGCCCGAGATTTTACACAACAGGTAAAAACCCAACAAGCTCTGATTGATTCTGAAGAAAAGCACCGTAAAATTGTTGAAGGGTCAATCGAAGGAATAATTATCATGGATCAGGAAGGAATTATTTTGGATTGGAACCCGGCTGCAACCATTATAACAGGCTTCTCTGCAGAGGATACTTTGGGAAAACCAATTTGGGATATAATGAGTCAACTGGAACCAATAGATGATGATGTAAGTTCCGATGAACATGAGAATTTTTACTGGATTCGTGATAAGATCCAAGATTTTGTCATTCAAGACAGGATCCCTCAAATTCCTAAATTCTTAGAATATCGTATTAGGAATGTTAAGGACGGTACAAACCGTATTCTTGAAGCTAATTTATCCGTCATAGAACACTCTAAAGGTCATCGTATTGCCAAAGTAATGAGGGATATTACAGCAAAAAAGATGGCTGAACAGGAAACTAAAGAGTACGCAAAACGTTTCCAATCCCTCATCGAACAAACTCCAATAGGGGTTTGGGTGACTTCAATTGATGGAGAAAAGACAACCTATGTGAATGATAGTGTAGCCCAACTGTTAGGTTATAGCTCTCACGAAATGATAGGAATTCCAGTACTTGACTTTACTAGCTCTAATGGTGCTGAAAAAATACAAGAAATAACCCAAAGGCGGTTAAAAGGAGAATCAATAGAGGATACTTACCCCTTGGAATTTGTTCACCGCTCAGGAAAAAAAATCTCAACTCGTGTAACTGCTGCTGCCATAAAAAATGGAAATGGAAATCTTATAGAGACATATGGATTTATTCGTGATGTTACTGAGGAATTACGTCGCAAAAAAGAACTCCAAACAACCAAAGAGTTTCTTGAATCAATTATAGACTCAATGACAGACGGATTATACACTTATGATCGAAATTTTAAAATAACATCAGCTAATCCTAGATTAAAGAAAATACTCGGATATAAAAAACATAAACTTATCGGAAAAAGCATTTTTGATCTTTTTCCTGATTATGAACATGCTCGTGTGAAAGAGCTAACTCAGGAAAGGATGAGAGGCAAAAAAAGTGATGATTATCTTCTAGTGACTTATACGACAGCTCAAGGAGAAGAAGTAAAAGCATCAGTGTCTTCTGTTCCCCTTATAGTAGACAATAAGGTTGCAGGAGCAGTGGTTACAGTTTCGGACGTCACTGAACAAACACGGATGAAGAAATATCTCAAACAAGTAACTAAAGAATACGAAACTTTGGTTGAAAATCTCCCGTTAGGGTGGTTAAAGATTGATAATATGGGCCGTGTCATTGCATATAATAAGAGTGCTCATCAATTATTGAGTTTTACAGATATATCAGATTTAAAAACAATTAATATACTTAGTTTCCATCCTTTTCAAGAGTCAGGATTAACAACCCAATTTCGAGATTTAATCTATCAAAAAACGACCGGGGAAAATATTATTAATTCAACACTAGTAGACAATCAAGGAAATCAGAATCATTTAAGGTTTTATCCTTTTCCAATTTACGATGAAATCAAGCTAAAAGTTACATCTTGGTTTTTAATTATTGAGCAGGTTCGAGCAGAATAAAATTCTGAACGGATGCTGAAAAATTAATTTTCGGATTGAAATTAGTTCTAATGCTAAAAATAGTAATTAAATTTGTAAAGGTACAACTGACCCTGTTTTAATGCTTTTTCGTGTGGCTTCCACTATTTTTAGCACGTCTACTCCATCATCTACTGACACAAGAGGGATAGATCTTCCTAAAATACAATCCACAAAATTCCACATTTCCAGAAGGAGAGGTTCACCATAGACTTTAACTTGCTCCCCATTCGAAAAAGGTATTCGAATGGCTGAAATATCTTTCTCTCCACGTGCAATTTCCAAGCTACGCAATTCTAAAATTTGTGTCAGCATATTTGCACAGAGAGTTGCTTTTGTTCCTTCAATATCAATAGTTCGTAGTTTTCCAGCATATTCTCTACTCATGATAAACGTAGTGAAAAATTTCTTATCTTCAGAGGAGATGATTATTATACTTGAATTATCTACTTTATTCAGTTTTACAGCAGTAGAATACAATTCTAATTTTCCATTCATGAATAATCTTAAAGCTATATCGAAATCGTGAACTCCTATGTCCGCATAAACATCTCCAACTGATCCGATTCTAGTTTCTGCTACAGCACCTCGTCGCTGAAACAGAACAGAGCGTAGATCACCTATTAGAGTTTTTTGATTCAGAATTTCGCGTATACGTGAAACAACAGGATTAAAAACTTCTATATGACCTATAATAACCTTCACATCAAACTTAGCTAGTTTTGACTTCAAGTCGATTGCTTGTTTCACCGAAGGAGCAACTGGTTTCTCAATTAACATGGCCTTTAATCCTGGAATACACTGTATCACTTCAACTGCGACACTGGGGTGAGCATCAGTAGGAACAGCTATAATAACGCCATTTGGAGATCGCTCTTCCGACATCGCTTCTACACTTGGAAAATAAGGTACCCCAAATTGTTGTCCGACAGATTTCGCTGTTTTGATATTTGTATCAACTATTGAGTCTAAATGCCCGAGTCGTGATAATAAACGAGCATGATAGAGGCCCATCTTACCTGTTCCGACTACTGAAACCTTTATTGCATCTTCGTGCATCTCTTAGATTCCTCACGTGTAGGGAAACAAAGTAATTAATTAAGTTATTTGCCTTGTAAAACTAATTAGCTTTTTATTCATGCTATCTAGGCCCGATAAGTTAATTGGTAAAGTAATCCCATTAAATTAAAAGAGTGAGTGAGTAAAAGGAAACCAATGGCTAGTAACGCAAAATACCCCAATTGGCTCCAATGCTTAATAACTTTATCAAAATAATCACCAAATGGAAGAATAAGAACTAAAGAGATCCAAGTAGCACCAAAATAGCTAGCTAAGAGATGACCTTTGATAGGATGATTCTGAAAAAGAAACCCACTAAAGACACCTGGAAATCCAACAGTAGCTATACTTAAAAGTGCCAACAATAGAGTACAACAAACAGTAAATACAGTTCCCCATACAATACCCCTTATAAATGATTTCTGCACAATAAAGCGTTCGCGTGGATTTTTAAAATCGCCTATTTGAAGGAGGATTGGACCAAAACCTACAAAAAGCCAAATGACATTGAAAATTACCGTTATGAAAACTCGAGAAGAATCTATTTTATAATTTAACCTGTAACCTGTATTTCGATATACCATTAATGTAGAAAGCCAAATTGGAAACATTAGCAAAGCAGTTAATAATATCCCTCCAAAAAGAGACGTTAGAATTCCATCAGTTACTGGATCGAAATTTTCAACAAGAGTAGAATAACGGCCTGAAAACCAAAAAAGGTAAATTAGAAAAATCAGAATAAAAGACCCCAGATAATTTAATAAATTATTTCCATCAAACCCACCAAAATTCCGAAATAGAACCGACCCCTTTCGTGATTTAGTGACCCCAAAAAATTTAGAATGAGATATAGTAACTCTATTGGGAAATTTTTTAGAGGAGGTTAAGCTAAATTTTAATGTACTTAGGGGAAGCATGGAGGGTTGAAAAAATTGCGAGAGAGAAAGTTGGTATCCTTCAAAAGGTTTCTCGAGGAAAATAGACTTTTTCACTTGTCGTTGTAATCCACAATGAATACAATATCCAGTATCAGGGGGATTAGGCTTCCAGCACCGGGTGCATAACACACTTTGTTCTTGGTCATTAACAATAATCTTTTTCAATTTACCCCCACAGAGATGGCAAAAATTGTGACTTGAGGGGACTTCGTTGCGACATAAAGGACATTCAACCATTTCTAAAGTCTGAGGAAGTTCCTGAAGAGGAATTTTTTCCAGACTTTTTCCACAAAAAATGCACCATTTGCTTTCAGGAATATTTTTCCCGCAATGACGGCATGTAATCAATTGTTGGTGTTCTGAGGCTCCTGAAGAAACTACTTCCAGTTCCTTTCCACATTTAATGCAGAATTTAGTGGAGGGAACCATTTCACCACAGTGGGGACATTTGAGAAGATGCATCAGTCATTTATGTCCTGTACAGGTTTCAAAAGCTTCATAAGTGCTTTGTTTAGTGAATTACAAATAGGTTCTTATTAGAGAAGATTTCTAATTTTATTAACATGTAGTTATATGAAGAAGGATAATCCAAAAATCAGCAGAGACATTAATTCCAAAATCTTAATGTTTCGATTTTTATAATAATCTTTGAGATTACTAAAAAGAGATTTCCCCTTTGCATAATCTAGATTGAGAAATGAAAAAGATCTGTTTGAAAAAGGTGCTAATAGATACATTTCCCAATCAATAATATCTATGAGAAGATGAACAAGAGCACCAAAACAGACCCAAACAGAGGGTATCGACCCCCAGAAACCTAGAAAGACTGCTGCAACTAGATACAAAAGTGGATAATGGGTAAATAACTGCCTATGACTATTTTTCTTTATAAATAAATTTAAAAAGTAGTCTATATCAGGAATGACTGATCCAAGAATAAACCACAACAAGCTAGAAGAATTAACACCCCAGGAACAGAAGATATTAGCACTAGCAATTCCCAACAGAAGATGGATATGTGGCATCAAAATATTCGAATCTCCGAGTAGAATTTAAAACGACAGTTTTTAAAACGATATCACTCTAGAATTCAAAACAAATCAAAGGTGGAATTAATGCCTTACCGGAAGATTCTACAGGAGCTCATGGATAAATATATTATATCTGGCTGTGTGATCCTAGATCCTTACGGAAATACCTGGTGGCATACTGGTGCATTCCCTCAGGTCAATGGAGCCCTTCTTGACGGTTACTACCTTATCTATGAATGGGTTACATACCCTCCATCCATTCGTGTTGCCGGAGTAGAGTACAATTCGATCCTCAACGCTTACCCAGACTATTGGTGCTTAACTAACCCAGAGGGGCACGGTTCTCTGGTTCTACAGGTAACTAAGAATAAGTATTTTTTTCTTTGTTATTTGAAAGATGATGAACCTATTGAAATACAGAAAGAAATCGCTAAGATGACTGCTCTCTTTGGATAAAGAGATTGATGGTGTCAAATTTGGTTGATTCTAAAAGTTACAACGACTTAATCCATATCTTCAGAGCATATGATATCAGGGGGATATTTGGAGAAGAAATTACTCCGCAAAACCTTTTCCGAATCGGTCTTGCTTATGGAACTTTTTTGCAACTCGAAAAAGGTTTACAAGACAATTTTGTTTTCATTTCTTTTGATATTCGACAGACTAGTTCTTTATTGGCTCAAGCTTTTGCTGCGGGGGTCATGGCTACTGGAATTAACATTGTATTTTCAGGAGAACCATTACAATTTGGCGCTTGCATGTTTTCAGCTTGGCAAGACCAAGCATTTGCAACAGCCTTTATCACTGCTTCTCATCTACCACCAGAATGGAATGGTGTGAAGTTCTATTACGGTTCTGGTGTAGGTTTCTCAGAAGAAGATAACATGAGGATTCGTGACATTTTTATTGAGGGACAGTTTCTAACACCAAGGTGGGACAAAGTTGGCCAAATGGAGATTGCTAATCGTAAGGAGAAATATGAAGACTTTTTGTCGTCAAAATTTCCTTTAAAGCGAAAATTGAAAGTTGTTCTTGATTGTGGTAATGGCGCTTCGTGTTTATCAGCTCCCACGATTCTTCGTGGCATGGGATTAACTGTAATTCCCCTTTTCTGTAAAGTTGACCCCACTTTTCCAAATCGAAGCTCGGAACCAAATCAAAAATCACTGAAATTTCTTGCAGGTAAGGTTAAATCTGAAAATGCCGATTTTGGTGTTGGTTTTGACGGCGATGGTGATCGGGCAGTTATTGTAGACAATACTGGGCGTGTTCTTTTAGCAGATACTACAGGACTAATTTTAGCAAAATTTATGATGGATGAATTTCCTGACTTAAACCGTGTAATAGCTAATGTTGAATGTTCTCTAGCTCTAGAAAAGGTTCTCTCACCACCTATCATTGTTGACCGTATTAAAGTAGGTCATACGTTTCTCACTGCTGATGCACAGAGTAAAACTGACACATTAATTGGGATTGAATCTAGTGGCCATATGGTTTTTCCCACTGTTTACCTTTTTGATGATGCAATGATAATCCCCTTAAAACTCGCCGAGATTCTTTCGCGGCAAGATCAACCTCTATCTGAAATAGTGGATGGCCTCCCACGCTTGAATAAACGAAGACTTGCAGTAGCTTGCCCTGATAAAGTCAAATTTCAAGTTATATCTGAATTGTTAAACACTCTAAGATCGGAATACGATAATATCAACCCTATCGATGGGATTGGTGTACCAATTGGAAAAGAGTCTTGGGTATTAATTCGTGCTAGTAATACAGGGCCAAAAATACGTATCACGGTAGAAGCAGAAACCGAAACACAAGCAGCAGAACTACTATCCAAATTCCAAAATAAGTTGGAAGCGAAAATAATAGATTTTACAGATTAGTAGATTATACCGATCTAACACACGAATAACTTATTTCTACTAGTTAAAGAACAGTTTTTATGTATTTGGCCTATTCTTTCTTATTTCATGCAATTAAAACGCAATAAACCATACAAAAATATTGTACTATCTATTTTGTAAATTTTCTCGCAACTATTGTTAATTTAATGCATATCTGAGAAAAGATAAAAGATTATCAGAAGTTAATCAATATTACCCGAAACATCAGGAAAGACTTATTATGGCTAAAAATATTGGAATGATTGGCGGAACTGGACCGCAAGGTCAAGGTTTGGCATTGCGATGGGGACTGGCTGGAGAATCAGTTATCATGGGTTCACGACAACAGGAAAAAGCTGACAGAATCTCAACACAAGTAAATGAAACATTGGGAAAAGATA
>JAEOTU010000201.1 GCA_016839665.1 Candidatus Hodarchaeota archaeon | reverse complement strand
TATATGAAAAATCCGCTTGGTTATCCAAAAATTCTTAACAGAATTGAGACTGCAAGTAACAATATCTATTTATGTGTTATAAAAATAGGTGGAAATTAAGCTATTTTCCAAGTCAAGCAAATAATAGATATGGTGAGTAGTAAATTGGAAAGTAAGTATTATGTTGCAGAATTAATAAAACGGCGTCGAGTTACTCCAAAGAAGGAACACCAAGATCTAGTAAAAAACGAGGGGTTGATTCGACGAATATTAACAGCTAATCGCGGAAAAACTGCTACTACTGAAGAAGTTGAAAGCACAATAAAATGGTTAGAAAAAGTATCAAAATATATTCCAATTGCTTCTGACAAAGAACTAGAAGAAATCGTGAAGATTATGGTTGTCTTAAGTCAAGAACGAGCTAAGCTCAATGAACTTTATGATAAACCTGGTCTTGATTTAATGAAAAGAGTTAGGGAAGGTATGATACGTTATATGGTAGTTCTTAGTGAGCTTCGTTCGCAACGAAAGGAGTTCCTAGATCACTGGTTTACAGATGAGTATTGGATTTTCGAATGGAGTCGGGTTCTACTCGATTTAGCTCCCGACAATAATATGGTGAAATACGGGTTTGATGATGTGAAAGCTAGGGATTTCATATTTCTGTTAGAACTAGAGTTAGCCGCTGCAGATGACGCTTCTCAAGTGGAGAAACCCATGGTTCGTCTTCAACCCATAGAAAACAAGGATACTTTTTTGATCATTCCTACTGAGGCTGCAGCAGAAGAGTACAAAATTCAAGTTGATCGCATTATGAACAAAACGATCACTTTAGCAGAATGGGTGAACGATACTTTAGCATCATTGAAATTGCCAATAGAATAAAGTTAGGTGATATAATTGAGTGAAGATCGTCGATTATGGAAAATTGTTTTAATTGGAGATGGAGCAGTTGGGAAAACCTCGCTCCGCAAACGTTACCTCGGAGAAGGATTCGAAACAGATTATTTAAGTACAATGGGGGCAGATTTTGCCCTTTACGATACGAAGGTGGAAGAAACACATATTCGTTGGCAAATCTGGGATCTGGCTGGACAACCTGTTTTTAAGGATGTAGTGAAAGCATATTATACGAAAGTTTTTGGCGCAATCCTTGTTTATGATGTTACACGCCGTCAGACATTTGAGAACACTGACAAATGGTTGGATGATCTTTGGACAAATTCTAAACGTGATCAAAATGTTCCTGTAGTTATCCTCGGGAATAAGATTGATTTACGTGAGGAAGGAGCAGAAACAGTTTCGGCAGATGAAGGACAACAACTAGCTGATCGTTTAGGGATAAAGATCATTGAAACATCAGCGAAAACTGGCGAGGGTGTTCAAAATGCATTTGACCAATTAGGGAAAGAAATCTTAGATTTCACCTCACAATAAGCATTTCTTCCCTTATTCTCCTTTCTCGTTTATGTCATCTGACTTGAAGAATTTTGACATACAGTCGGAAGCGGCTAATGCGGCTGAAAGGAAGTTGGTTTGAATTTTTAAATACCTGAAACCTATTTATTTATTTGGATTCAAGTTCTTCGAAGATACGATCTTTAGGACGGAAAAAAACGTTTCTTGAACTATCTTTCGATGTTCCCGGTACTTTTTCAAGAAAATCTAGACTAAACAGTTTATTCAGATGGTAACTTGTAGTGCTTCGACTTCGTCCCATCCTCTCAGCTACTTCAGAAGCCGTCATCGGTTTAGTCGAATGGGCTAAAATCTGATAAGTGCGTTTTAAATGCTCATCTAGGCTATCAAAATCGTTCTTATTTGTAGTTTCTACCTCAACTGTGCTTGATCTTACTATAGCTGGCAATCTTTGATCGATATGTCCTTCTAGTTTAGAAATTCTGAAATCTAAAGTATCAATTTGATTTTTCAAATCCATGACTGTCGATAAAATCAAATTTAGGGTTTCTTTTGACGAAGAGTCGTTTTCATCTTTCTTGGAATCCAAAATAAGCGCGCTCCAAAGACTATGTACTTCTTATTTTTGTCACTTTTAAGGTTAAGCCTAGTGGAACTTTGGTTAAAACCCTAAGATTCGCAAATAACATATAAAATTCTCTATAACTATTCCTATAAATTATGACTCGTCAATTACCACCAATTGGAGTTGCTGAATTGGAAATGATAAGAGAGATTAATGCTATACATTAATGTATTTTGAAAATGTCAGTTCAAGCTGATTAAACTTGAAACTTTTTTAGTAGAATCAAAAGCAAAAGGTTTTAAGTGGCCATCATAGAAAAGGAATACGATGAAAAATGTCTCAAGAAGCAGGATATCTATCACAACAGGCACTGGAGAAAGTAATAGAATCCGTTGGGAAGCATAAAGGAGTATATGGGGCTGTATTGAGCGATACAGACGGCTTACCACTTCAATCTAGTCTTCCTGGTGAAAATACTGAGAATGTAGCGGCACAAGTTGCTTCTTTGGTAGGGAAAGTAAGAACTATTTCAAAAGAAATCTCACAAGAGGAGGCAAGAAGTATACGCCTGGAATTAGAAGTTGGTGATGTGGAGATAATCCCTGATTATAAATCCGAAATAATCATAATTGCATTAG
>JAEOTU010000200.1 GCA_016839665.1 Candidatus Hodarchaeota archaeon | reverse complement strand
TTGCAGTTCCATCGTAATTTTCCGTATAATACGTGGTTGGGCTAAAATCTCCTGTTATCAGAATATAATAGTCTTCCTCTGGGGTATCAGGACTCATTGTTTCTACTGTTAAATTCAGTTCACCATTAGTATCTGTTGTGGTACTAGGGTTTGTAGAGGCTATATCGGTAAGCGTAATGGTGATTCCAATATCTGCGGGATTTGTAATTCTCGTATCATTATCAAAGTAAAGTTCACAGGTGACATCTACTCCTGGTACAAAATCATCTCCCGATTGTGCTATGAGTTTGACGGAGGAGGCTTCCCCCTGACGAAACGTGTTGGGAACAAATCCTGGATCCTCTCTAGTAATTTTTGAAAACCCGCCCAAGCTAAAGGTATCAGTGAGGGGAATTACCACGCCACCAAGATCAGCATCACTGCTGCTATTTCCCTCAAAATACTGATAGATCGTAACATCGTCACCTGGTTCAATATTATTATCACCAAGTGTTGTGAGATCAGGAATATTAAATGAGGTGTTCAGCCACCCATGCGATAAATCATCTGAAAGCGCTACATATGGGGATAAAGTATAGGTTCCATTAGTAATATCGCTATCAGGGGTTAAGACTGAAACTTGATGGTCAGAGTCATTACTAAGTGGCTCGGTACTCTCAAATAGATAAATCCCAATTCTTTGTTGAACAATCGCCCAATTAGTAGGAGGATCCCCTAAGTCACCAGGGAGTCTAAACCGATTTCTAATGTGAACTTCATCCCCTGGGAAAAAAATGGGTTTATCATTAGGTATTTCTTGAATACTTGCCAAAGGAGAGCGAGGAAATCTTGAAGGTGAGACAATACCAGTTTGTGGGAGATCATTTGGTGTTAAAGCGTCTTTTCGGAGAGGTGAGACATTTCTACCGCTTACGGAATACTCAATAGAATTAATTTGATAAAAAAGTACGGTTCCGTGAGTAGAATAGATAACAATCAATAAAATGAAGAGTAAGAGCCTTGTGCTTCCTTGAATTTTTTTCACTTATAAACCACCAAATGATATTTCCTCTACTATTTCGAAAACGACGTCAATTCCATTCATTTTAAAATTTGGACGGATTTAAAGGAAAGTATTAACTAGGATCTTTAATATTTAACTTTCTTTATTTATGTTTTCTTATTCTTTGGGAATCTCTTAAAATCCCTGAAAAGACTAATTAATCCATTCTTCCATCGGAGTGTGGAAATATCCTAGTCTTTTCCAGTAAAACTTCTTGATTCTTCTCACTATATATTCTTGTTCCCTGTGTTTCTTAAAGATTGGGGATTTGAAAGAGGCAAATTTCATAAAGGTTGAAAAGAGAATTCATTTGAAAGAACTCAGAAACTGAGAACTAGTAGAATCATGAGATTTTTTTGTAATAGGGTTGATCTTCGTGCCATTATTCAAAGGAAGCAAGATTAAGAAGGGACAGGAGGAATTCGATCAGGGAATGGTCCTTTATGAGACCCAGCGGTATGATGAGGCCATGGAGAGTTTTAAGAACTCAGCCAAACTTTTTAGGGGGGCAGATCAGAAAAAATTGAGTCAAAGGGCAGAAGGATTCAACTTTTGCGCCCAAGGATATCTTCACATGATGGATATGAATTTTCTTGATGCTATCCGGAGTTTTGGTAAAGCGAATGTGACTTTTTCAACTGAGGGATTTTCCGAGGAAGCGAAACAAGCTAGAACCATTCAGGCACAAACTCAAGGTGAGCTCGCTAAACTGAAGGCCAAACAGGGAGAATTTATCGAATCAGCACGTCTTTATGAGTCTGCAGCGGCACTTTACCAAACTACCGATCGTGATCTAGAAGCAGCTCAGGCACGTGCACGATCCTATGTTCAGAGAGCTGCTGCTATGGAATCTAATTTTGACAAAGCCTTCTATTTGGAGAAGGCCGTGGAAGAATTTAAGAAAGGACGGGAGGATCCAACCCGATATGAAGCTCACGCATTATACCAGCGAGCAAGAGCATTAATTAGTGCACGAGAAAACGTTAAAGAAGTAATTGAGCTCTTAGCTAGAGCTCATGAAAAGTATCACAAAGTAGGAAATGCTTCACAAACAGAAAAAGTAAGACGATTGTTGGAAGACCTAACCGAACAGGTAAAAACTCGCCCTGCAGAATTTGGTATATGACAATTAAAGTAATAACTGAGGATGATCTAAGACCCAGTAATTCAAGAATCCAGCCAGTGATGACAGCTTAGGGAACAGAAATTAGTAAATGATGAACGATGAGCGGTCTGAGGCTGTAAGACTCTTTTTTAGGACTTAATTCATATGAAGGTCACAATTTTTCCTCTCCAAGACTTCCCAATTATTAATCCAGGAGATGATCTGGAAAACATCTTAATTGATGAATTAGGGAAAGTGGAATTGATCGATGGTGATATCATTGTTATTGCTCATACTATCGTATCAAAAGCGGAGAATAAGGTCTTTGACCTCGGTAAAATAGAACCAAGCTCCTTTGCTCTACATATTGGTAATCTACAGGATAAAGATCCCCGAAAAATTGAAGTTATTCTTCGAGAAAGCCAAGAAATCATTAGGATGAATGAGCGAGTATTGATAACCGCTACTAAACATGGATTTATTTGTGCTAATAGTGGTGTTGATAAATCAAATACACCTGGAGAGACTGTCATTTCTCTTCCTGATGATCCTGATTTGTCAGCTCGGCGAATAAGAGATCGAATCTTCTCATTATTAGGAAAAACTGTGGCTGTTATCATTTCAGATACTTTTGGAAGGCCATTACGAACAGGAACAGTCAATGTCGCGATTGGTGTTGCAGGAATTAATCCTATTGAGGATTTTAGGGGTACTAAAGACCTTTTTGGATATGAATTACTATCAACTCTTGTTGCTAGGGCTGATGAGGTTACCGCTGCAGCAGGGCTAGTAATGGGTCAAGCTGATGAGGGTACACCTGTAATTATAGTGCGTGGAGTGGAATATTCCCAAGCTGATGCTTCTGCTACGGATTTGAACAGGGATCGGCAAACAGATGTCTTTCGATAAGTAGATTGCCTGCCTGCTTGAGCTGAAATTTCTCATCAAAGTAGAAATGTCGACTGCACAAAAGTAGCTAATATAAATTAGCAATAAAAGCCAATTAATCAAAGTTAGTGTTGGTTCCTGCGCCGATAGTCTAGCTTGGTTAGGACTCTTGCCTCCCAAGCAAGTAACCCGGGTTCAAATGAAGCTTTCTTTAGAGGTTTACTGAAAATCCCGGTCGACGCATCACTAAAACAAAAATTGATGTGCAGATGAAAATCCAAATAAAATTTCTAGGATCTCTTCAGTATGATTTAAAACAACAGTATTTGCCTTATCAAATTTCTTCAGAAAAGTCCGTATTAGAAATTGTCAGGGAGCTTACGCAAAATTCTCAATTCAAAGAACTGAAGAGTTTCTTTACTGAGTCACTAGATGTGAAAAGAAGCATATTAATCTTTGTTAATGACCAAAGTATCTCCGTATTAGATGGAATGTCAACTAAATTGAAAGCCAACGACACTTTAGTCTTCATTCCTGTTATTCATGGAGGAATTTCATTATCATTTAAGATTTAGTTAAAAAAGGGTGAATAATATCAATGAATATGAAAGGACGCTCGTTGTTATCGTTAAAGGATCTTTCAACAAAAGAAATTCGCTTTCTTCTTGATGAAGCTTTAGATTATAAGAAGAATAGGTCGGCCTACATTCAAAATCAACCTTTAAAGGGCAGAACCTTAGGGATGGTTTTTCAAAAACGATCTACTCGAACTCGTGTCTCAACAGAATCAGCAATGTTCGAGCTAGGGGGGCATGCATTATTTTTAGGAAAAGATGACATCCAATTAGGTGTAAACGAATCCATACATGATACATCAAAGGTATTAGGTCGCATGGTGTCAGGGATTCTTGCGCGGGTTTTCGCTCACACAGATGTTGAAGCTCTTGCAGAACACGCAGGAGTTCCAGTGATCAATGCTCTTTCAAATCTGTACCATCCTCTTCAAGGATTAGCCGATATTATGACAATTGAAGAACATCTAGGTAAATTAAATGGGGTCAATATTGCTTGGGTTGGAGATGGTAATAATGTATGCCATTCATTAATGATTGCTTCTATAAAAATGGGAATGAACATGCATATAGCTACTCCAAAGGGATATGAACCAGATTCTTCAGTTTTAGAATATTGTGAAAAAAACGCGTCACCCAACCAGATAAAATTGAGTCATGATCCTATCACATCTGTTGAAGGTGCAAATGTAGTCGTTACAGATACTTTCATATCAATGGGACAGGAATCAGAAACGCAAGAAAAATTAATTAAGTTTGAGGGATTCCAAGTTAATGAACCGCTAGTTAAGCATGCAGATAGAGAATTCATATTTCTGCATTGTCTTCCTCGTCATAAAGAAGAGGTGACTGATGAGGTAATTTATGGTCCGCATTCAGTAGTTTTCGATGAAGCAGAGAATCGATTGCATACTGTGGCGGCAGTTTTAAAAAATGTCTTATGAGATCACCTTATTTAAGAAGAATGTATAAGGTGGTAAAATTTTCGCAATCAACAGAATAAGAGGTAAAAATTCGTGGTTAAAACCCCTATTTGCAATTTTTGTGCCAAAACAGGTGTTCTTTGTAAAAAATGTAAGAGGAATCTACGGAAGAAAAAGTTCACAGCGCTCGATGTTGAAGTCTCGAAAGCTTTTGCCAAGGCAGAAACACGTTTTCCTAAACTCCTACAAAACGTAACCCTAGATCGTTCACATCGCCTAGATAGATCCATTGTTTTATTAACAAGGAATGGTCGTGTAATACTAGACAATGATGCCTTGAAGAACTTCATCGAAAGCGAAATCAAAGACTCCATCGAGATTATCGAACGAAAGTCTGATACTCGAAAAACTTTTGCTGATTTCTTCGCTCCACTCGATATACTTGAAATCGATCAGATTTTTGCTCCCCCCGAGGGTGACATAGAATTAAAAATTACCTTACGAGGTGATCCTAAATTGCTTAGATTTCCCCTGGATCAACTGAAACAGATTGCGGAGTTGATTTCCAAGAATCCTGTCCGATTGGAAATTCAAAGCTAATGGATTCCTCATGGTAAAAATATCATTATAATTCCCCCAATCGACAATCCAAAAATTTGTAATAAGCCTTGAATTATACAGAGAATACCCACAGTTACAGAAATCAGGGGAGATGAGAGAACTTCTGCAATGAGAAGGTAAAGATCTTCAACTAATTTTATTGAAAGATAGATGGCTATGAAGAGGATGAAAAAGACCACTGCTATTAATTGTAACGATGTTGTGAAAAGAACAAGTATTCCAGCTCCTAACAAACCAATCGCTAAAGAAATAATAGCTCCAAATCGTATATCTTTGATTGGCCTTAGTATCAATACGAGGCCAAGGATCCCTAAACATGCAATGGTGGACAGATCAAATGCAGGATATTCATCAATGAATATTGGATCTGGTTCCACCATAGTCGCCCATAGGAGGAATCCTGCACTTATTGTTATTAACGCAACGATACCCACTGGAAACCCTAATAAGGATAATTTCTCAACAATATTGGACATATCATCAGAACTTACACCAGCAAACCGTACAAAAAGCCACGATGCTGCCAATAAACCACCAATAATCAGAATGATGAAACTCCAAAAAACGAGATTATGTAACAAGTTTTGCACAATGTCTTCAGCAGCCATTTGAATCCATTCCTTGGTTTTTCTTTTCTTATTTTATTACTATAATTAATTTGTTGATTCTAATAATAATTATTCATTCATTTAAAAGATTACATGTGGGATTATGAAATCGTGTTTAAATTATGATTTTCAGTATAATAAATCAAAATTGTCTTATAATGGCGATAATAATGGTTTCAGGGGAGGAAAAGAGGACTTAACTACATTCAGAAACGAAAAAAACGGGTTCTTTTCAGAAAAGAGTAAAGAATTCAAGGGGATTTACAGTGGTGTCCAACCCATGAAAAAGAGAGAAAGGAGTATATTGATCCCCAATACTCCTAATGCAAAATAACGGATCCAGGGTAGATATTTTTTGAACTTTGGTCCAAGGAACTCTGTTAAAATTTTGTCCCCGTCCAAGAAGGGGATAGGTAACAGGTTCATTATCGCTAACATGAGATTTATCATAAAGACATAGATAACTATGTTGAGTGTCCAGTAAGGGATAAGATTCACTAAAGATGACGGGCTAAAAAAGCGAGGGGCAAAATATTCCCATGTACGAATCCCAATATATCCTTTATTGGGATTATCTTCACGTGAAACTGTTGTAAGAGGGATTGGCTCCACTCCATTAGCAAAATAAAAAATTAAAGTCTGATCGGGTAATACTGTTGAATTAGTATAATCTTGAAAATCATTAGCTGATAATATTTCTTGGTACCCATCTGATGTATTCAAATTATTAATACCAATAATGGCATAACCAGCTTTCATACCCGCTTGAGAAGCTGGTTTATCAGGTATTGTTTCCAGAATTATAGCACCACTTGCCTCAGAATGATACAAAGGTGAAATAAGCAAAGGAAAACCTATTGGAATTATCAAGATCAGAATAAAAATCATCGCAACAACCATATTTGCCAACGCACCAGCCGCCATGATCCGTAATTTAGTTCTACGAGATTTCTTCATTAGACTTTTATCATCAAGTTCAACGAATGCTCCAAAGAACACCAGGAAAATGAATAAACCTGTACTTTTTAGATCAGTTTCTTCAACGCGTGCCGCAATACCATGGGCAAATTCATGAGCGATAGCTCCAATCATAATGGCTATTAAGAAATACGGAAGAGTCGTAAACGAAACAGTTACACCTGGAATTACAGGAGCTACAGCAATTGCTGTAGTTGTTCCATCTGTTGCAGGTAGAAAGAATAACGGAATATTTATTGTAAAAATGGTAAGACCAACAAAGAGAATTCCCAGTCCAGATATTATCCCAACATCCCATATGAATTTCCAAATAACTCGCCCCCTCTTTGCAAGCAAGTCGATAAGAAAATTTAATCTTGTCGTACGGTAAAACGCGTACCCAAGACCAATTTCGGGATTTTTTACCTCGAACCACTGAGTTCTGGTGATTGCATTCAGAGTAATCCAGCTAAATCCAACAATAATCAAAAAAATGAACGGATCCATGTTTTTTTCCATCGTATTTAGTGATCACTAAAACAAGTCGTCCTAGACAAGATGGTTTTGCATTAGAACATTAATAAGGATTAGGATTAGTCGTTTTTCATGAATAAGGCTTAATCGTCTCTATCTACTTCCTACTAAAGGATTTTTTGTTTAATACGAATACAGAGCTTTTTCTTGGAAAACCGGCTGCCGATAACCTTATAACTATCTTTCTTCAAAATAAGCATTGGAAGGATCCAATGACGGCTCTAGCCCTCCCGATAAGACACAAAACCTATTTACTTGAGTCTTAAATGATGATGATCTTGAGTTCTGAGGCCACCTTCCTATTATTCATAAGGATTGGATTTTTTTGCTTTCATCCGTTCTTAACCTGGTACTACTCACCAGAACACCATCTTTACGGACAACACGGGGAGTAACGATAACAGTTAGTTTTGATTTACCATGAGTGACGCGTAGACGGTTGATAGTAATTGCTCCACGACAAGTTTCTTGAGACACAACTAGAGCCGATAAATTCGCCTCATTTGCTAGTTCCCGATCCTTTCCAGGAGTGTCAATATCTGAAATATGGTTCTTTGCCTTACGTAGAGAAAGATGGTTTTGGACTCCTTTAAGTCGGTCTTGATAAGATTCTATAATTTGACGGTATTTCTTAGTTGTTTTATCCAAATAACTTGAAGTAACCACTCCGACGTGGACAAATTGACCGAAATGAGCAGCAAGATCTAGAAATAGCTTGTGACCCTCATGTAAGCGATCAAATGTTCCAGCTAAACCCACATTGTTATATTGTTTCAATTATTATCACGTTTTAAATGACTTTACTTTTCAGCTAGATGTGTTATATACATCAAATAGAAAAATTTTTGTACTCTTCTTTTAATATTATCATTGCAATGAAGGAACAGATTCTGCTTTTCGAGGACACGAGGACTTAGGATGAATTGTGGTGCAAAAAAGCAGAGAAATCCAGAGCTAATCCAATAAGATTAGGAGACGGGCTCTCGCATGAGTCTGGGTGTGTCACCCTTCTATGAGCACAGAGTCAACCCTCCTGAACAACAGGATAATTCGGATCGCCAAAGGCCCTTCACCAGAGAACTCGACTGAATTGGGAAACCCCTGTAAATGATGTCGCTAGAGTTAGTGTTTAGGGCAACAGATCCTTCAATCTTAATGAAAAGCTAATAAAGAGAAAAAAATTCAATTGATTTCAATTGGGTGTAGAGGGACAGAAAAAAGTACAGGTGTCCTGCTAATCCTGTACAGATAAAAAGAGGGAGATTATTCTGAGAATGTATAGATATCGATTTTTAATGGTTTTTTTGTGACATCGTGTTGCTTAGCACCGACAATAGTTTTGATTCCTTGTTCTGAGGCAATATCAAGAAGCCTTTGTGTGATTATTCCATCAAAAATCACCGTTTCTATGTCCTTGGTTTCAAGAATTGAATCAACAAGCTCATTAATCTGAACATTTTCTTTTAAGACTTTTGATTTTGCCCCAAGGAGAATAGCTTCCTGTTCTGAAAGATCTTCAATGAAATTTGAGAATGCCTGAGGAATTTTTGCTGTTTTGTGAGTGCCTGATTGAGATTGGACTATAATTGGAATATCCTTTGACACCGAATTCGATTGAGATTTCTCGGATGAATTTTCTGAATACTCAATATCTTCGGGAGAAATGTTCATCTCTTTCATTATTTGTTCAATTGGAATCTTAGTCCGTAAAGCTTTTAAAATCTCCTTACTAGACAACTCATCGACTTCACGATTCATCGGTGCTCTTGCCACATAGTCTAAATCAGAAAGGTGAATGAGCTCTTTGAGAATAAGATCCCCACCATGGTCTCCATCTAAAAATGCAGTAGTTACTTTTTTTCGTGTCAGTTCGATTACATCTGATGGAACATTAGTTCCTTGTACTGCAATTACATTCCTGAACCCATGTTTTAAGAGATTAACAACATCAGCTCGTCCTTCAACAATAATTAGGCTATCACTGTCTTGTATACCTGGACCAGAAGGAAGCTCTTCCTTTCCATACTTTTGAATAATACTAATACGAGCCTCTTTGAGAACTTCTTCTAGAACAGATACAGAATCAGGAGCTACCTCGTTATCCCATGACTTTAGAATTCGAGAGGCACGCATGATAATCTGTCTGCGTTTGCTTTCACGTACATCCTCGATTTTAAGTAAATTAATCTTTCCAACACAGGGTCCAACTCGGTCCACAGTTTCTAAGGCCGCTGCAAGCAAGGCTGTTTCGACTCTATCTAAAGACGATGGCACAATAAGAGACCCTGTTGTTTTTCGTTGCTTTTTTTGATACTGAAGTTTAACTGCAATTCTTCCTATTCTTGATGTCTTTTGTAATTCCCGTAAATCTAGCCCCTCACCGATTAATCCCTCAGTTTGACCGAACAAGGCGCCAATAATATCTGATCGTTCAGCCACCCCATTGATACTAAATTTTTCATGGATAAGATACTTCACTGTTGAAGTGTCGATATCCTCTTCGTTAACCACGGTTGTTTCACCTCCAATGGTCGCTAGGTGAAACTGCATATGACATTATAACAGAAATGGATCCCTTTAGTCTGTCGTTTTCTTTTGGATTATTCTTAGTAAATGAATGACGGTAATTAAAGTAATTAGGTAATAATGATGATATGCGGTTTCACTTGCGTGATTGTCTTTTAATTCATGTTCTGGTAAGATTGTATTCTAAATTAATGGACTTAACATCACCTTTCGAATATAAATCACTTGAAAGCAATATACTTCGTCTGAAATACTATAAGATTTAATTCTATACTGGTAATGCTTCTTTAATATGAATATATTTTTGAATAAACCTGCAGGACAAGAGTTTATTCATTTTGCTTGCCGTAACAAGACTAAGATTCCGAGAATTTTAATTTATGGGTAGAT
>JAEOTU010000199.1 GCA_016839665.1 Candidatus Hodarchaeota archaeon | reverse complement strand
GATTAGAGAACTCCATCCGGAGAAGATCAACAATTCAGTATCAATTAATTCTCCGAGCAGAATGATCAAAATTCCGCCAATAATAGCAAAAATTGGGGGATTTCGTGCAATTAAATCATAAATAGCATCTATATCTGATTCTGACATTAGAATTTCCTCACATATTCTTGACTCATTTAGTTAAGTTGTTTTTTTTCAAGCGTTTAGGTATGTTATTCCAAATATCCTTATTTTCTCTAACTAAGAATTCAATGGCATCAGAAAAAGTGTAAGCAGGTTGATTGCTTTCTATTTTTAACCGATTCAGTATCTTATGAGTATTAGGCCTTAATAAGATTGTTTTGGGCTTTTCATGCAATATACGGGAATTCCCCTCATCATCAGGAGTTTTTGATTTAATCCGATGCCTTTCTTCATCGAAAGTCAATAGAGCTTTTTCAAGACTTTTTGACCGATTATGTATCTTATTGTTCATTAAGATGATAACGTCACTGTAAGACTTTGCATCAAGCTCAAATTTTGCCCATCGGAGAAGTTCCCACGCACGATTAGAAATTTTGATGTTTTGAGCATTCTGTGGCAAAATATTAACCTCAAAAGCATTGACTTACATTTTCAATGATTATAGATACCTTCACCTTTATATAGGTTTCGGGTGTTACGGGTGTTTCGGGTATTTCGTAAGCTTTAAATAGTGCATGTGGTACGTATATTACATGAGTTTCTTATAAAGAAAAAACTCACGAAAAAAGTAAAAAAGTGATAAATAATGAGTGATTTTGAAGATTTAGACTTTAATGTAGAAGAACAAACAATAATTCAATCTAAAACCCCTACACAATCTAAGACTCCAATTACTGGCATTACAGCAGGACCAAAGAAGAATGTATTTTTTAAATCTACTGTTGGACCTGAACGAACCGAAAAACTCAGTGTAGGAGAGAATACTCCAGTTAGAGATGTCAGAGACACCTTAGCCAACATATTTGGCTTGAATCCCAATGATTTTCACTTAAGTCACGCTGGTCGCACTTTAGATGAATCAGCTCCCATTGGCGACTATAGTATCGATAATGGCGACGAAATTCTTTTGATTCCCCATAGTACAGCAGGATGAGAGGCTTTCTTTCTCGGTTTTGTAAACTGAGAGAAAGAAATCATCCTTTCTTTCTCATTACTACAGAAGGATTAACACGATATCCAAAATCGAAATTTCTCGAAAATGAAATCACACACTAATTAGGAATGATTAAAATGATTGAACTCGATATTTATTCACCAGTAAAGAGTAGTTCTCTAAAGCTTTTTTACCAGATTAAATATAGTAAAATGCTTCCAACGAAAAAAATTGGAATGGAGTCTTATTCAATGTCTGAAAATGAGGATTTTGATGAATTGGAAATCGAAGAAGAGGAAGAAGAGATTGTAGAAACTCAAATGAGAACCAAAGTGCCTAGTGGGGCCCGTATAACACTGTTCTTCAGATCGACGATAGGACCAGGTGAAAAATTAGAAAAACTCACAGTTGATCCTGAAATGGGAGTTCCAGAATTAAAGGAGACACTTGGAGGAATTTTCGGTCTTAACCCACAGGATTTTCATATCTCTATCAGTGGTCGTACCCTTGATAGAGATGATGTGTTATCTAATTATGATATTGAAAATGGTTTAGAATGCTTGATTATTCCTGTTTCAACGGCAGGATTCGATTTTTGAAGTTGAGTGAAAATGGCAAATGTGTCAGATTTCACTAGTGAAAAATTTACTGACGAAGAAAAGAGACGCTTTGATCGACAATTTCGCCTTCCAGGATGGAGACAAGAAACTTTAAAGAAAAGTACTGTTCTAGTTGTCGGGATTGGTGGACTTGGAGTCGAAGTCGCTAAGAATTTAGCAATGGTCAGTATCGGAAAATTAATTCTAGTGGATCTTGATACAGTTGAATATTCTAATCTTAACCGACAAGTACTATTTATTGGAGCACCAGAAGGAGTATTTAAGGCAGAATTCGCTGCTAAACGACTAAGAGAAATGAATCCTTTTATTACAATCGAAGGATACAATTGTGCTTTACAAGACCTTCCCCCCCACCTATATCATGAAGCGGATCTCTATATTGCAGGTTTAGACTCAATTGAAGCCCGATCAGAATTAAATCGAAGAGCTATTCACAATCATAAACCCTTAATTGATGCAGGAACAGCAGCTTATAATGGCCACGTCTATTGCGTGTTTCCTTTCAGTAACGCGTGTTTAGAATGTGATCCTTTAACAGAACGCGAACAAGATCAGTTGGGTGCTTGTACATTAGTTGGTGTGCCACGTAAACCTGCACATTGCATTTTAAAAGGGCAATTACACTTTGAACAGAATCATGGACGGCCTGTTGATATATTGAAACCGAAAGAAATAGAGGAAGTTAAGAAATATGCAAACACCTTGCTTAAAGCCCATTTTCCTGTATCTCAACCGTTCTCTACAGGTCAGGTTATTCAAATAGTTGATAATCATGAAGCCACAGTAATCACTATAAATTGCGTAATGGCTTCATTGCAATCTCAAGAAGCTGTGAAAGTCCTCCACCATCTACATACTCCCGAGAATGAAAAGAAATTGGGCTCTCTTCAACTCAATTATGTGATCTATAATGGACTCACTGGGAAATTCTATGAAATGGAGAAACCAAGGAATTCAAGTTGCGCCATGTGTGGTAATACTCGTACACCCCTTTACAAAATAAAAGTTAAGCCAAAATTTCAATTGAAGAAAATTATAACAAAATTAGGACAAGAAAAAAAATTCCTAATCGACCCAGAGTTTTCCCCAAGTATCTTTCGAATTGACTCTTCAGAGGTTAATGAGGTTGATTGGAACTTAACCCTTTCTGAGGCTAAACTTCGAAATTATGAGACAATCTTAGTCACAGGATTTGAGGATGGCGCTCAAATCTATTTAACACTGAAAATTATGTAAATAGGAGGTTATATTACATGTCTATACGTATTAAAAGGATTGCTGATGATTATAATCAATTAAAGAAGTTATATAAGCAAAAAACTGTCAAACAACTAAAAGCATTCCCAGGTGGGAAAAAATCAGTTGAACACCTTGCAGTCCTTCTAGAGGGGCCTAAAGGAACTCCGTACGAGAAAGGAAAATTCAAGTTAGAAGTTAATTTTGGACCAAATTATCCCTATTCTCCCCCATTCGTTCGTTTGCACACACCAATTTGGCATCCAAACTTTTGGCCGAAACCTGATGAGTATAAGGGGAAACGGAATATTTGCTTAGCTCTTGTTGACCCTGACTTAATCGGAAGACCAGATGGTTGGTCTCCATCGAAGAACATTGGTACAATCATATATTCGATTCTTGCTATGTTCAATATTGATACAGCTTACACAAATCCCCATGATGTATTCAATAAAAAGGCAGCTCAAGAGTATTTAAGCAATAGGAAGAATTTCATTACAAAAGCTCGCAAGATAACCAAAAAATATGCAAATAAGAAATGGTGAGAACCAAGATTAATGGCAAATGGTTAAAAAAATGGTAGAAGAGAAAAAGGCCTTAAAGAACATTTTCGAATTATTACTTAGAGATCTTTCCTTAACCTTCGATCCGGAGACTTTTTCCTTTACATTTAAAGTACCTACCTTTAATTATCAGCCTAATACGGATTTTGAAAGTTTAACAAGCAAAGAAATACAAATAGTTCCGTCCCATTTAATTACTTCAAGACTAGATAAAAAATCTTCCCCTAAATCTGAATCTATTGAAAAGGGGGAACATCAAAAACAGAATATCTTAGAGGACTTAGAAAGTGTTGATTTAAGTTTGAATGACTTAAACCCCGAATCAGATACTTCTCGAGTGAAAATTCATCTTAAAGCCTATATAAAACTAGCTCTACACGCGTTAAAATATGCAAATCCAGACGTACCCCAAAGAGATTGGATAGAGGTGATTGGTCTCCTTACAGGTCATATAGAAAGTAATGATACACCATTAGCCTGCTTAGTTATAGAAGATGCTTTTCCGATTGGGCATGGTACAAACGTGAATACTCAGATTCACGACCCACAATCTATGGTTAGAGTTTATAATGAGATTAAATCTCATAATAAAAACCAAATTATTCTTGGATGGTACCATTCACATCCTTCATATGGAGCATTCATGAGTCAAACGGATTATGAGACTCAAGTTCGTTATCAACGACTTGGAGCACGGAATTCACAGATTACTGCCCCTATTGCTTTGGTTATTGACCCTACAAAGATTTCCAATAGTTCTTATGGTTTCAAAATCTTTCGTTTAAAGGAAGATATGAAAACATGGGAAGAACCTCATTATAGGGTATTGAATTGCCCCTTAGAAAGTCTTCCTGAAATAATAAATACGCTCCTTCCTCTCACAGAGGAGAAGGGCCGTATGTTTTTAGAATATGACCATGAAAAATGATGTGAGGTTTAAATCTAGTTGGTTGGACGGAATACATATCTTTCCATTTGTGCTGTGGGAATTGTTTTTACGGTACTCACATTAATTACTGAACAACAAGCAGAAGTCGCTCTAACCATCTTTTATATTACTTTAGTAATTGTTTCATCTATTAAATTATTTGATGAGTGGCGATACTTTCAACGTTTTAATGCACCAATTGCTTCTGCTGTATTCATCGTAATTCCATCATTGATTGCCTTAGGGGGAACATTACTCGCTCAACAAGCTTCATTAGGAGAAGATGGTTTTCTTCAAACATCTCTTCTTGAAATGACACTTGATATTAATTTTCTAAATGTAGATAGATTTTTTTTATTTCTAAATCTATTTAGCGTATTTTTTGTATTACTACCCTTCATTTTCCTGTTAATACTTATCCAACGATATTATTCTGGACGTTATCCTGTGGTTTTCGTCTTTAGAAAGAAGTATCAAAATGAATTTGTTATTCTATATAATGTCGGGATGTTTGTAAGTTTAGGTTTCTATTGGATCCAAACAGGATCTATAGAACTCAGTGGATTAGGGTTTATTTCAATAAGTTTAATTCTATTTGTTCAACATTATATATTAAAGATCATATTAGTACCAATCCGTAGAATACATGTTGATAGAAGACTTCAACAATCATCGCCTAGACAGACTAGTCGAAACAGAGCACCCCAAATATCTTCACGACCGAGTAGACAACCACAACCTTCTCGAAATTCTCTGTCGACAGTAGTACGACCAAGTTCACCCGAGACAATGAGCAGAGTACGAACCTCAGCTCATAGTTCAGTGAAAGTTGTTCCAGGAATAGACACAGGGGTAAATATAACCCGTATAGAAAAAATATCTCCAGCTATTCTTTCAAAACTCATACCTGTGGGCCAACATTTAACAGAAGATGATTTTCGTTGCATATTTTGTTATGAATTTCCCACAGAGGCAGATAAACGGGTTGTTATATGCCCTCAATGCAGACATCCTGCACATTCCCATGAACTGGAGAAATGGTTGAGTGTGGCGAATATCTGCTCCCGTTGCAATAAACCACTTTCAACGGAGAAATTATATCGGCTTTCGGGGAAAAGTTATGAGAAATTAATTAAAATGTATCAAAATAATTATCTAAACAGTCGCTGGAGGTAATCAGGATCGTTTCACGACATTCAATTGCTTATTTTGTTTTCCTCATGGGTCTCGCAGCAAGTATATTCTTTTTCATTAGAGATGAGGATAATATCGCATTAAGTCTAATATTTCTAACATTCTATACTACGATCACAATTTTTTATTTCCTGAAACTCTTATACTATATAGACGTAAAAGCTACTTTAAATGAAATATACTTCTTTTCATTTGCTAATATCATTCCCTTATGCGTATTACTGGTTAGTCCGTTATTTCCTCCTGGACAAGAAGCAT
>JAEOTU010000198.1 GCA_016839665.1 Candidatus Hodarchaeota archaeon | reverse complement strand
GGAGCTGGAACTTCTGGTAACCCATACCAGATTACGGGATATAATATCACGAGCTCCTCGGAACCTTTGATCCACATTGAGAATACTACTGCCTATTTTGTGATCCAGGATTGCCTCTTGGATGGGATCAGTGGGACTCATACAGGTATTTACTTGAAAAATAGTACATTGGGGACAATTTCACACAATAACCTAAGAAATAATTATAGGAGTTGTTACTTATTGGAGGATTCCCACAACAATACTATTGAGAACAATCAAATAAGCAACACTTCCAATTACGCGATTTTTATCTATTATGATTCAGATAATATTAACATACTCGATAATGAAATCCAAAATTGTGCAGCGGGGATTGCTGTTGATTTGGCCTCATTTCCCACACAAATTTACCGCAATACCATTACAGATATTGCTTCTCATGGAATCTATTTAGCTCGGGATTGCAACCGAGGTTATGTAATAAACAACACCCTCTCCAATATAGGGGGGAATGGTGTGCTTATATCGTGGTTTACTCAAGATCTTGAAATCGTAGGAAATATCATTTCAAACACTTCTCTGGCAAGTATTCAGTTAATAAATACTGGTTATTGGCGCGGGGCTATCATATCTAATAATACCATTTTAAATAGCAAGGAACAAGGGATCCTATTATCTCCCGGTATTCACAAAAATTGGGGAGTTCCCATCACTCGTAATACGATTGTCAACTGCACAGGTTATGGGATAGAATTCAACCCTAATTGCACAGATAACGAAGTGACCTGGAACACATTTCTGTATAACAACAAGAGTGGAACTCAAGCCTATGACAACGGGACAAATAATGTCTTCGAATATAACCACTGGAATGATCATGTCGTACCTGATGTAGATTCTGATGGCTTTGTCGATATAGTCTATCCACTTGATGGACCTCCAGTAAGTGATGGTGGGTTGGGTTTAAAGGGCACCACAAGCAGTTATATGATTACCAACCCCGTAAAAACTTTTGCAACCACTGAGCTCACTGTGGAATTATGGGTGAAACCCAATGACACGACGAAGGGATTTATAGTTTCGTACGCAACCTATATTACTGACAATGCCTTCCTGTTGGGATGGTATACCGCCAGTGGTTATCTGGACATTTATGTAGGGAATATCAGAGCGATCACGAGTGTCGCGATTCCCACGGAGGAATGGACACATTTAGTTGTCACATGGCAAAGTTCGGATGGAAATACCTCCTTATGGGTGAATGGAGTCTTGGAATTTTCTGGCGCCTTATACCAAGGGGGAACACTAGCTACAAACGGAAGTCTCGTACTAGGACAAGAACAGGATTCTGTTGGAGGCGGTTTTGGCCCGGGTCAAGAGTTTAATGGAACCCTCGATGAAGTACGGATCCTGAATTCAGTTCTTAACCCAAGTGATATCCAAGAGGATTATTATGCAAGAGGGCCATATCCTATTCGCACGGGGACTATTGCTTGGTATCATCTTGATGACACGGGCGCTACGGTAGCTGATAGTGCGGGAGGGGTGGGTGATGGCACAGCTGTGGGAGGAGACTGGGTAGGCGGTGTACAGGTTAAAGAGGGGTTAAGTCTAATTGGCACGACAAGCAGTTATATGATTACCAACCCCGTAAGTACTTTTGCCACCGATGCAATCACAGTCGAATTATGGATGAAGAGTCGCAATAATAACAAACGGTTTGGTTTGGTTTCTTATGCGATTTCTGGTTCTGAAAATGATTTTTTTCTCATGTATAGATATGACACTGATCAGTTAGAAATTTATAGAAATGCCAGTCTTGTAACTACTGGCTGTTCACTCAGTGAAAACGTGTGGACTCATTTAGTAGTTACTTGGCGGAGTTCCGATGGAGAAACAACACTCTGGAAAGATGGAGTTCTTAGATATACTGGAAATTTAAGTAAGGGCAAAAATTTGGGTACAGGAGGAAGCCTCGTACTGGGACAAGATCAGGATACTGTTGGAGGAGGTTTTCAAACGATTCAAGCGTTTGATGGAATCCTAGATGAAGTACGGATCCTTAACGTAACTTTAAACCAAAGTGAAATTCAAGCAGATTATTTGGCTGTAGGGCCTTATCCTGTCCGAAATGGAACCATTGCTTGGTATCATCTTGATGACACAGGCACTACTGCAAATGATAGTACTGGAGGGGTGGGTGATGGCATAGTTGTGGGAGGAAATTGGGTTAATGATACAGATATTTATAAATTCGATCCCCATCCCCGTATTGCGCCCATTTGGATTAACGAAAATAGTGATTTTGCTGATTTCGCTCTTTCTGGCGATGGGACAATAAATGCTCCATATTTAATTGCAGGGTATCAATTTACAAGTAATAAAAGTATATTAATCAGTATATATAACACTACTGCATATTTTGTGATCCAAGATTGCTACTTGGATGGGATCAGTGGGACTCATGCAGGTATTTACTTGGAAAATAGTACATTGGGGACAATTTCGCGTAATAACCTAAGGAATAATTATAGGAGTTGCTACTTATCATCGGATTCCCACAACAACACTATTGAAAACAATCAAATAAGCAACACTTCCAATTACGCGATTTTTATCTATTATGATTCAGATAATACTAATATACTCGATAATGAAATCCAAAATTGTGCAGCGGGGATTGCTGTTGATTTGGCTTCATTTCCCACTTATATTTACCGCAATACCATTACAGATATTGCCTCTAATGGAATCTCTCTGACTCGGGATTGCAACCGAGGTTATGTAATAAACAACACCCTCTCCAATATAGGGGGGTATGGTGTGGAAGTATGGTGGTTTACTCAAGATCTTGAAATCGTAGGAAATATCATTTCAAACACTTCTCTGGCAAGCATTCGGTTATTAAATACTGGATATTGGCGCGGGGCTATCATCTCAAATAATACCATTTTCAATAGCAGCCAACAAGGAATCCTGTTATCTCCAGGTATTCATAAAAATTGGGGAGTTCTCATCACTCGTAATACGATTGTCAACTGCACAGGTTATGGGATAGAATTCAACCCTAATTGCACAGATAACGAAGTAACATGGAACACTTTTCGCCAAAACAATGAGAGTGGGGCTCAAGCTTATGATAACGGGACAAATAATGTATTTTCCTACAATTACTGGAACGAATGGACTACCCCTGATATTGACGCTGATGGTTTCATTGACAATCCTTATGTTATTGCTGGTTCTACCAGCAATACTGATCCCTTACCTAGGGCGGAAATAACCCCCCGAAGCTCTAGCATCGTAATCAACGGGCCGAAAAATTTTGCTATGATGTATGGGGAAACTGGATATAGTCTAACATGGACAGTGACCGTGACCTACCATGACAGTTATACTGTGTATCGAAATGGAACCATTTTCACTTTAGGAAGCAGAAGCTTCGGGAATTGGACGGATACTATTCTAGTCTCCCTTGATGGAATTGCTACGGGGTTACACAACTTTACTCTGCTCATTCTCGACTGTTACGATCTGACAGGAACTCACACAGTCTGGGTTACCGTGAAGGAACCTGATATTGCACCACCTACGATTAACTCGCCTTCTGACCTGTCTTTTGAAGAAGGGAGTATAGGCTATTCTATCATTTGGACAGGTAGCGATGACCACCCCTGGCGCGCTATCATATTACTCAATAGTACACCAGTTTATAACGAATCATGGACAGGTGAGAACATCACAGCTCATCTAGACCCTATCGATCGTTATCCTCAGGCATTGACTGCTGGAGTGCACAATTTCACATGCGTCCTGTATGACTGGGAAGGAAGATGGACGAGTGATTCAGTGCTTGTTACTATCGGGTCCCATGTGCCAGATGTCATCCCCCCAACTATTACTGCACCTGCCCCCCTTGAGTATGTTGAAGGAACGATTGGTAATTATCTCACATGGAACGCCAGTGATGACCACCCCAAGGCGTACCAGTGGTTCGCCAACGAGACCAAAATAGGTTACTATCCATGGCGTGGTGGAGTTTTTAATATCTCTATCGATAATTTTCTGGTCGGGACGTGGAATATTTCACTCATTGTTATTGATCTGTCTGGAAACAATGCCTCAGCTAGTACGATTGTTACAGTCCTACCTATCCCCCCTGATGTGACCCCGCCAGTACTCTCGAGTCCAGTAGATATGGAAATCTATGGAAACAGTACAAGAAGCATTGTTTGGACGGTTTCGGATGATTACCCCGATAAGTATGTCATTTACAAGAATTCAAGTACAGTAGGCAAACAAGGCTATTGGATGACGGGGATCATTCAGTATTCACTCACAAGCGAATTAGCTGGCACTTGGGAATTCAACTTGACCGTCTGGGATGAGTCTGGAAACTGGAATTCAGACATAGTAATCGTCACCGTGTTGTTAGGAATCGAAAGCGAGTCTACTGTTCCTGTAATTGCCCAAATCCCCGATGTGAACATAGAGTTTGGTTCGACTGGAAATTTTGCCGCTTTCCGTGTGTTTGACGAACATCCTGGATCCGTTGAAGTGTTCTTAGACGATACGAGGATTTTCCAGTTACCTTGGCTTGACCCTGATCAGAAAGTCATAGTATCACTAGATGGTCTGGCAATCGGTACGTATAACTTCACACTGGTCGCACGGGACGTCTTCGGTAACTCAGCTTCCCGAAGTATCACGGTACAAGTCACAGGAGATAGTAATCCGCCAGTTCTTTCTTCTCCCGATTCCATTTCAGTTCCAAGTACTGAAAACGCAACCATTATTTGGACGACTTCCGATGAAAACCTTGCATATTACGAAATTTTTCTAGTGCCTGTAAATGGGACAGTGAAACAGCTACAAACAGAGTTGCTTACTGGGATGACCTCTGAGACCATCCGATTTACTATAACGGGATTTTCAGAAGGGGAATATACGATCCGCTTGATTGTCTACGATATTGCGGGGCACCGAACGGTTGATGATGTTTTTGTGATTGTGGGACCATCTGTAATACAACGGTCACCTGGGTTTGAATTCGTAATTTTATTGTCTATCCTACTTATATGTGCCATCTCGCGCAGGGCAGGAAGGAAAAGAGAACAAGACCAGCTTAGGAGGAATAATCTATGAAAAAGTTCCATCATTCCTGTTTGTTATTAGTTCGAAGCTCAAAATTTCTGCTTGTTACTGTTTTTATTGGTGTAATCGCGTCATCTTCCTTTATTGTAGGGCCTCTTACCCTACTAACATCACCTTATGTAACGGATCGAGGAACGGACGGTGTTAAACTAGACAAACAAGGTAAGCAAGACCTGGATCCAGCATTTGTTGAGGATATATTGGATAAACCTCCTGATGGACAAGACCTGGATTCAGAACTTATTACATCCCTTCAATCACAACTTTCTGATCTTGTGATTTTACCTCAAGCGCCCTCGGAAATGAGTATATCTCAAGACTTGATCAATACTTTAGTGGATCTGCCTTCATTCGGGGTACAAGACGGGTCTTCAACTGGAGTAGACTCATCTACGATTGTTTTAGAAAAGACAGACTCTATGATTAAGACTCAAACTACTTACACGGATGATAGCGTTTTAACAAGCACAAAGACGATGATAGGAAAGCCGAAACTAACGATAATAAACAGTGATGTGGGAGAATTGGATGATCTGGTTATTCCGATCATTCGTGAGAAAAAGCAGAGTGTATCCAGTTCGATTCGAACAGTGAAGAAAGAAGTGAGTATTAACTTTATTTCAGGCTCTAATTGGCGCGCGAGAGATGGTTTCAGCTGGTTGGAAGAAGAAAGAAGATATGGCCCTTGGTATCATCCTTTATACGAATATGATAGAGATAGATATCCCTATGATCCATGGGGACAGGACAGAAGAACAGCACACAGAATGATAATGGAATATTGGTATCTATCTACATTCCAGTTAGATTTGAAGCTTGAAGTCGAAATCTCGTATCCAGAGGAGTGTTTTGTTGACCACCCTTACGAGCTGAAGGTTGCCATTCGTCCGCTTCAAGGTAATCTATCATTAAGAATTATTCCCATAACTCCTTTCACCGTAACCCATTCTTTATTTGAGGAAGCATACAGAGAAGTAAATAAATACAATTCTTTTATTGATTGGTTGAAAGGAAACAAAGCCGAAGAAATAGTTTGGGGTTGGACCGATATTGAAACCTTGTCGTTTTTTCCCACACCAATGTCCGTTAAATTCAACTTTTTAACTCCACTAGGTGATCAACCAGCCGTTATTGACCAAAGATTTATGACGGGTACTACCGAAGGTTGGGGTAAATTTAGGTGGGATCAAGGGGATTACTCATTATGGGAGTCACCCGCACATCACGGAACTGGGGGGCTTGATGATCCTCGACTTAATGAGAAGCCTCAATTAATAGAATGGATAAAACTGAAATCACTTTCAGGAGCTATTTTCTGCGATAGAGTGACAGCTCAACTTGCTGTATCTACGGATGGTTGGGATTCTAATAGGTTGATGGCTTGGGGGGAAGAACATACTCAGGATCCGACATACAGAACAGCTAAAGATAACTTAATTAATGATCTTGCCGATGGTTCATTATCTGGCTATTATTGGAATCCTGAGTATACTTTAAATGCCTTCAAGTATGGACGTAATGGCGAGGACTACAATAGTTTGCAGTTCACACTTCCCTCCCATACCTCTGGTTCTAGTGTCCGTTTTGCTGTATCAGACTTACAGTACTGCCTGGAAAGGCTCACATTTAATCCAACGATAAATTTACAAGCCCTAGCTTTTCACGAAAGTCCAGGTCAAGTGATGACCGTACCACCTGGAGGTATCCTACCGAAGGAAACCCTCCGCGAAATTTCATGCCCTGTTCCTTTCCCTCGACCTCGCCGAACCTTATTAAGCCTCTTGCGTAGAATGATAACGGGAGAGGGAAGTTCTTATCCGCAAATTTGTTCCTCGTTCTACTACTCCACAGGAACCTCGGTTCCAGTGCTTGATGCAAACTACGATTTTGATATGCAAATCACTCCATTGAATGAACCCAGTTCAATTGACCGAGGTCAGGTTTATTCTGTTGAACTGTCTTCATTGGGTAACAATGAAGATTTCATTGAACTTCAAGTGAAAAATCTCCCAGTCGAATTCACTGCCTCCTTTGACAGAGATCCTGTCGCTTATGACATCAGTCCCTCGAGAAATAACACTGCACTTCTGACGATACACGCTCCTGACTACCCCTCTGTACCACCTGATCCCCTTAGTTTCTCCCTGGTTGCCACAAGCCAAGGAAAATCAATGTTGAAAAATTCTAAGCCTTCTATCATGCGAAGTGTAGAGTATACGCCGCCTGTGACACATGGTTTGGAATTCAATCTTGACCAACCCAGTGGAGAGGTGATTTCAGTGTCACCAGGTGAAGTGTTTTCAATAGGATTTACTGGTACAAATCTAGGGAATGTTCCTGATAATGTCACCGTTCGAGGGGTGTTACAGGGTGTTGGTGGTACAACACGAGAGTGGAATTCAAAATTTTCTGTGGATCGCTACAGTACAGCTGCCCAGTCTTTTACGGGCGTTTTAAATCTTACATACCATCCAACAGACTATTTTCCTCCACCTGGAGCCTATACTTTGAATATAAATGTCACTAGTGAATATGATCCGTCAAGCATACAATCATCTACCCGTGTAATCGAATTCTTACCATATTTCAATATATTATCTACATTAACGCCAAATACTACCACTTTGTTTGCAAATTACGAACAAGAGTTTAATCTAACAATGACAAATACCGGAAATGTAGTGGATAATTATACGATTTCTGCAGATGGTTGGACAGATTACTTATCGCTAGAAAAGAATCGAATTGAAAACTTCTATCATGGAGACACCCATAGCATTGCTGTACGGCTATCTATCCCCGATCCAACTGTTGTCCCAGTTCAGGTATATACATTCCGAATAATCATTCGTTCCGAAGGAGATTCAGAAGTTTATTCTCTGAATGAAGTAACTGTCAATTTTCTAGAACCCGATGTGACGCCTCCTGGTTTTAGTGGAAAACCGTACAGCGGACTTACCATTGTGTATCCACTTTCTAGCCTGAGTTTAGGCCCCTCTTGGATACCACTTGATGAAAATTCTGATTCTTATACGATTTATGTCAATAGCACCACTCATACCAACGGGGGTTGGACTAGTGGGGAAACTATTGATGTGATCATGAAGGATGTACCGAGCTACGGTGTGGGTCTTTTCAACGTAACCGCAATCTTCAATGATACAACTGGAAATGAACATGTAGACATGGTCTGGGTTCAAATTGACCCAACGGACTCAAATCCACCTCTTATAGACCCGATCCAGCTGTTGTGGCCACAAGCTTCTGAACGAACTGCACTTGTGCTGGCAACTGGTAATAATTTTGCTCTCCCCGTGAACTGGAACTACACCCTAGCGCTCAATTGGCAATATACCGAGGCTTATCCCTTGAAAGTGACCTTATTTTTAAATGAAACTGCCATTCCACAGGAGGAATACCTCGTTTGGCGTGATCCTAATAGTCCTTTAAATGCGTGGAATGCAACTTACATCCTATCACCTGGATCGTTAGTGGAAGAGACTTGGAATTTCACACTTGCAGTCTATGATATGAACGGGTTCAATGTGTCATCAGCTTTACTTCTTGCCATCGGTAGTGCTGATACGAGTGAGCCTGTTCTTATTAACTCTCCTGGATCTAATGCTATCCAAGGACACGGTGAAAAAACCGCCTCCACGGCAACTGACTCCTATCCACATTACTGGACGGTTGTGGTTAGAAAAAATTTGCAACTATCTGGTACCTGGGATGCTAATATTCCTGTTAACATATCTGTGGATGACCTGCACCTAAAAGTAGGTGTGAATACTTTAGAATTACATATCTACGACATTGCGGGGAATTTTTACAACCATACATGGGATTTTACCCTTACAGATGTTGATTCACCCTTGGTTATAAGTAGCCCTAGTGACATGGTAGTGTTTGAACATAACAGCTCGCGTGTCCAGCACCCATTCTGGACCGTTGAAGACACGAATCCAGCGAAATATTCTATCTACATGAATGATACGTTACTTCACAATGGAACATGGGCCATGTTAAACAATACAGTGTTCCTTCCCATTGATTATCTGCGGAGGGGAACTTATGAGTTTCGAGCCGTATTTAACGATACAAGTAATAATGAAAACAGTAGTTCTTTCATTCTCACGGTTAAAGACGTCATACCTCCTGCAATCGTTCCGCTTAAGTCCATATCTTATGAACAATTTCACACCCCTAACTGGTTTGAATTCATCGTTGATGAAAGTAACCCCAAATCCTACCAGTTGTACAGGAACGAGGCAGTTGTTGATGAAGGGGACATTCTACCCAGCTTTAAGGTCGTCCTCGTGGACCTCGACTACCTGCCAGTGGGTGACTATAATTTCACTTTGAGAATGACCGATGATTCGGGAAATGTTGGAATTGGAGCAGTTGATGTCACTGTACTCGATTATTCGCCCCCATTTATTGATGGACCACCTTTAATAGCCATATCTGAAGACAGTTCGGGCAACACGCTGGAGTGGACCATTAATGAATTGAATCCGAAGGCGTATTCCCTGTATCGTAACGGGAGTCTCGTAGATTCAGACCCCTTGACAGATCAATCGACAAATATCACGTACAGTATCGATGGTCTTGGACTTGGCACATATGAATTCATCATTGTAGTTGAAGATCAATATGGTCTTATTCGCAGCCTGACGTCTTTCGTCAAAGTGATCGACATCACCTACCCACAAATCCACAGTGTTGGCGAGTACCTGGCAGAACTAGGAGACTCAAGCGCTAAAGTGGTATGGAATGTCACAGAAAAACACCCAGCAACCTACCAGATCGAGGTGGATGGAATAACCCAGCAAGAAGGACTATGGTCTGGTGATCTTATTGAACTGCCCCTAGTGGGCTGGGCTGAAGGAACATATGTAGTCAAGCTGGTCGTAACGGATGGTTCTGGTAATTCTGCCTGGGATGAAGTGACAGTCACTGTGGAAGACTCGCGGAAATTACTCACCAGCGTTTCTATATCCTCACCAGGCTGGACAGCAACACTCGTGCTTGTGTCTTTGATCACTATTGTTAGTGTTCTTTCCTGGCACCGCTCTAGGAAGAAGAAAGGATAAAGATATCCTGTGCCCTGTAACAGGGTCGTAAAAGTTTTTCTTTCTTCTTTTTTTTTATTAAAAGAGAGTATCCAATTTAACAGAATGAATTATGTAATCTGGATTATTTATCTATTTAGAAGATTTTTCTATCTCATGAAAATTGATGTGCAATAAAAAAGTGGATATCGAAATGATTGTAGTTTATTAAGCATAATATTATTTATTCTTTGTCGATATTTCTTAATTAATAATGATATAAATACTGAAAAAAGGTGCATTTTTATCAATATTATAAAAAGTGAAAGTCTAAAGATTGAAATTAGATTAACAGAAGAACGTTTGAATCATATAATTGAAGCTCATCCTGAATTAAAGGATTTCAGAGAACACCTAATTAGAACGGTTAAAACACCTGATAACCTGTATTTCAATGAATTTACAAATCAATATAAATTTATAAAGGAATTAGATAAGTTTATCACAGAAAATTTAATTGTTTATGTAAAAAAGAGGAATAGTGAAGGTTTTATTCTCACATGTCATCCTATATCTAATAAAAGAATTAATCGGAAACTGAAG
>JAEOTU010000197.1 GCA_016839665.1 Candidatus Hodarchaeota archaeon | reverse complement strand
TTTGTTTTCCTGAACAGATGTAAATTCCATGAGGGCACTGTTTAAATGCTTTTGATATTGGTAATGCAGAATGAATGTTATAAGCTCTGGCCTCATACGAACACGTGGATACTACTCCCCGCCCCTCACCGTTTCGGGGATCCGCTCCTATTATTACCGGATACCCTCTTAGAAAAGGATTATACTTTATATGAACACTTGCGAAAAAGGAATCCAAATCCACATGGAGTATAACGTGGTTCCATTCCAATATGGAATCACCAACTTTGCTAGATATCAGTGATGATAAAAATCTTTGAATCACCTTTGTAAAAGTAGAAATGAGTACTTTCCTTTTATTATGAAAGGATAATCTTTTTTTTTAAACAAAGAAAAGAGTTGCTACAATGTGATATGACTAGTGGTATTTAATAGGAACTTCGCCAAGAACATTCAACTCCCCCTTTACTAATGGATCATAAGAGCATCGTACAGCACACACCTGCACACCTTTCTTTTCAGCATTGATAAGCGCTTGAGAAAAAAGGGGATCTAAATCCTTGTTTGGTTTGAAAGAAAAACCATCACTTCTTTTAATCATAAATACTATAAATGATTGATATTCTTCATAAACTGCATTGATTAAGTCGTTCACATGTTTAACTCCCCTTATTGTTGGTGCATCTGGAAAAAGAGCCAACTCATTTTTCACTAATGTCACACTTTTGATTTCCACTAAAGCTTTTTGTTTGCTATCAACGTTAAGCATCAAAAAATCTAATCGGCTGTTTCTATAGGTGTATTCTGACTGAATGATTTTGTATTGTCGAAAACGTGGAATTTTATGGAATTCTTCCTTAAATAAGCGATTTGTCAGGTGAGAATCAATGTTTACCCATAAATTCCCTGTTTTCACACCAATCAATGAGTATTGGGTTTTACGTGTCTGTTTAGAACTTTTCCGAAGTAAAACCGTAACGTTAGGTCGAAGTAGTTCTTTTAATCTTCCTGGGTCTGGCACATGAGCTTCTATAACTTTCTCTGACTGTGTGGGGGAATTTAATATAACCTTAGCTAAAAATCGGTTTGGACGCGCTGTGAATTTTGCTAGATAGTTAGGTCCTTCACACTTCATATGGATCCCAATTCATTTCAATACGATTAAGATGTCTTACCTTCATTGGTGAATATTAGGTTGATAAATTCGAAGATTCATAAAAGAACAACCATCATTTTGAATTTATTTGAAGTGATTTTCAAGAAAAAGATAAAAACGAAGGTCTAATAAAAGAATATAATAAATATATGTTCAGTAATTATGTTAATTATTTTATTAAAGTGATTGTTTCATTGTTAATATCCCTCAAAAGTGTCATGGAGCGAATAAATTGAGTAAAATGGTTGAAGAAGATCAGAAAGTTGATCCTGAAATTCTAACCAAGTTTAAAAAAGAAATCAAGAAAGCTATCACGATGGCTGAAGAAGGCTCCTTTGACGAAGCTATTAAATTATTAAAAGCAAATCTGGAAGAAGCAGAAAATTTGGATTTTGTCCAACCTGAATGTGATATACGAAACCAAATAGGAATTATTCATTGGAAAAACAATTCTTTTGATAATTTCTTAGAGATCACAGCGGAATCGCTAGCCCTTGCAAGAGCCCATAACTACAAGAAAGGAGTGGCAGAAGCTCTTCTAAACCTCGCATGGGTTCTTGCTATGGAAAGAAAAGAGTTCATGAAATCTTTCGACCTTACTGAAGAAGCTCTTGAGGTAACGGAAGACATTGGATATGAAAAGGGCATTGCGACGAGTATGTACATTATATCGACAGCTTATAAATATAAAAAGATGGAGGACAAAGCTAAATATTTCTTGGAGAGATCATTAGAGATCTCGATGAGAATATCAGAAGAGGCGGATCTTGTAACGCCTAGTATGGAGGGATTATCAGAAGATGAGAAAGAACAGTTGAAAGATGTACTTGATCTATTGTAAGAGAAAGATCAAAAAACAGCTCAAGACAATGGTACATAATCATTGTTACAGTCTTCTGGTTTTGTTTTAAAACCTTGCACAATTTTTAACTTTTCGTCCCCATAACTTGCCTCTCTATCAAGTTCTATTATCATGTTTAATATAGATTACAACGATTTTTTATATGAGATAAAATCACATTGTTTTGATTAATTTATCCACATCTATACCTATTTCTAAAACTTGAATGGGTGAGTTTAATAAAGAAGAGAGAAACTCCCTAGTTGAATTCATATAACATTTTAAATCAAAGATAACGTCTCCCCTCCTATTGGGAAATGACTATCTTTCCATTCCATTGAGGCGAATGATTTCATGGCGCGGATACTCCTAGTTGACGATGAGCGTGATCTTCTTATGATCTATACAAAACTCTTGATGATGGAAGGTCACGATATTGTTGATAGCGCCAACAACGGTAAGGAGGCAATTAAAAAGTTTTCTGAGCTTCCTATCAAACCTGATATCATTATTATGGATTACCGAATGCCAGTTCTTGATGGTTTAGTTGCAATGAAGGAAATCCTCAGAAAAACTCCCAATGCTAAAGTCTTATTTGTCAGTGCAGAGAAACGAGTTGAGAAAGATGCCATAGAAGCAGGTGCTATTGGTTTTTTCACAAAACCGACTAGTATTCGGACGCTACTAGACGAAATTGATCGAATTCAAAAGCTTCAAACTGAAAGTTTAGGGAAAACAAGTGAGATGGGAGAAGTGGTGGGAGATGTAAAAGGAGATTAGAGAGATTAGGGACAATAATATTATTTGTTAATAATGATTTTATGCCAGAACGATCTTTTAGGTCCGATCAAGGAAATTATCAAGAACCATTTTTTGAGAGGTTTTCTCTTGGTCTTGAAATTCTTCTTCTAGGCGCTTTAAATGACTGATCCATGATTTGGAAATTTTTTCTGGAATGTGCTTATGTAACTCTCCCATGAGCGATTCAAATGTTATTTTAGGATCCTCTTTTAGACGTTGATCAATGAACTTCAATATCCTGAAGAACTGGGTTGTTCCAAAGACCTTGTATTGTGTTTGGATGGAAACTGGTTTCCATTCCTCCAAAATCCTTGTTCGAATTAACTCAGCATAATCAGAATTGATTTCATAACCTATTCCTTTTCTTGAAGATATACGACACATCTTGAGAGTGGTTCCAGAGCCTAAAAACGGATCTAGTACAGTTTCGCCAATAGCTGTGTGCATTCGTATCAATCTAAACGGAATTTCTTCTGGAAATGGTGCCGAATGTCCAAAACGGTTTTGACCTTTGGAATCGATCTTAAAAACAGGGGCGATATCATCCCAGATACAACGTACTGCCCAAAGGCGCCATTGGGCTTTAGTGAGTAAACTGCGGGATAAGATTTCTTTGGGAACCTTCCTAGTTTTACCTGGTTTGACCCATACAAATATTTGTTCAAAACCTGTGTTAGAAGCAATATTGGTAGGTTTAGGGTAAGATCCCCATGATACATTAGAAACATATTCAGATTTATCCCAATAATGCATCCCCGATAGATACAGATTGTTTTCTCGCATACACTTTTCAATATCCCACATAATATTCTGGATAACTCGTCTATTAAATCCAGAACGGCTGCTTTCAATCGGTAGTGGTTGAATATTGATAGCAATCTTACCATTGAGTTGTAACACTCGGATACATTCTGACCAAACATTATTTAGCGATTTAATATACTTATCATAGCTTTGACCAAAACCAATTTGATCTCCACCATAATCCCGAACATTCCAATAGGGAGGGGAAGTTACAATCAAAGTTACAGATTCAGATGGAATTTCATTCATTTTCTCTGAGGATTTAAAAAAGACTGTTTGGTCTTCAATTTCTAGCTTATTTGTATTTTTAGATTCCATTTGAACTTCCTTTCATTTATTTTCCAAATCAAGAGAATATGTTTCCTTAGTCGATCTTGATTGTCGCCAGTAGATAGGTTGAAATTTATTTAAATCGAAAGCCCATTCATCAGTTACAGAATCATCGATTACTACCTCAACTACCTCTCCAATAAATAAATCGTGATCACCTGTGACGATAATTCTGTGTAGTTCGCATTCGAGATTAATTAGACATTCCAATATCCTTGGAGCTTCAACTTTGCTAGAAGGTTCCAAAGTAAACCCAGCAGACTTGATTTTTTGAGGCTCCTCACGACCACTAACACTACCGATATGATGACTTTCTTTAACCTGTGTTATATTCGGAATATTCACAACAAATTCTTTGTATTGACTAATTAATTCGTGAGAATAACGCTTTCTAGTTATTGAGACTCCTATTAATGGTGGATCTACAGATAATGGGCAAGACCAGGCGACCGCTAAAGCATTTGGTTGTTGTAATGTACCAGATGAAACTAAAATGGTCAATCTCGGATATAAAAAACGATATGCACTATTTAAATCTTTAATTTTGCGTTTCATAAGTTTTCCTCAATATTTTGATGGATTTTACTCAAGAATTACCTGTTGATCTTAGTTTTCTGAGAAGTTCAAGATTCTGTTTGTCGGAAGTTTTGTCATCCTTAGGTGTTTCTAAAATCATGGGAATTTTTTTAAAACGAGGATTTTGCATTAATTCCTTAAAACATTCTGAACCTATCTGTCCTTTTCCAATATGCTCATGATGATCTATTCCCGAACCTAAATCGGCTTTAGAGTCATTTATATGGACTAATTTCAATTTATTCTTCCCTAACAGTTCTTCAATCAAATCAATAACTTCATTTAATCCCTCGGAGGTAGAAATATCATAACCAGAAGAATAGGCGTGAGCTGTATCGAAACACATACCAATGAATTGTTCATTATCTACTTGACCAAGGATTGTTTCGATATGTTCTATTTTATTACCCCAAGTTTTTTTACGAGCGGTGGAATTTTCTAATAGAATCATTGAAGGATGATGTATATTCTTAAGTGCCTTATTCAAAGCTTCTGAAACACGTTTAGCACCAAAAGTATCATCTCGATCTTTAGGACTTCCCATATGTGTCACAACATATGGTGCGTTTAGTATTAGCGTCTTGTCAACTTCTTCAATGAGAACATCAACTGATCTATCGAATAGAACTTTATCAGGAGAAGCCAGGTTAGGTAAATAAGGTAAGTGAATAGCAGTATCATAATAATTGGCAGCTTCAGATTTTTGTATGAAGCGTTCTACAATTTGAGGCGAAAGTGTTTGTTTTCCTGCTGCCCATCTTCTTGGAGGTCTAGTAAAAATTTGTAGGCATTCGCAGGTGCTTTGGACTCCACGGTCAACCGCCAGATCAAATGACTTCGCAATTGATTTATGAGCACCTATTCTAGGCCCGTTGATTTTTGCCTCTGGCATGTTGATTTTCACACACTACTTAAAATTAAGTTAGATTGAAAATAAAGTAATATATTTTTGTAGTAAATATACTGATACAAAGAGCTTTTGGTAGAATCTATCTCTTTTATGCTTTTGTGATAGTATGAAACATTTACAATCCAAGACAAAGTGTCAAATCAGCTTAATAATTGCTACAATTGCTGTTTCTTGGGCTTCTATCTTTATTACAATTTTATTAAAACCACCTCACAATGTTCCAGCAGTTGTTATTGCTTTTTGGCGGTTATTCTTATCGGTTGTACTTCTTAGTCCCTTTATTTTGCGTGAAGAAATCAGAAATCAATTCAAACCATTTTTTGAGTTCTCTTATCAACGATTATTCGCATTATCTGGATTATTCCTTTCTTTACACTTTATCAGTTGGATTTCAAGTTTAGATCCAAAGCTTGGATTGTCTATAGCTGTGTCAGTGATTGTTGTCAATGCCTCTCCAATCTGGGTTGTTGTTATTTCATTTTTATTTTTACGAGAGAAGATTACCTTTTACCAATTAATTGGATTAATTCTTGGATTTGGAGGGTTATTTTTAATATCTTTTACTCCCAATTCCCAACAGGCCTCCACATTGATACCTGAAGGCATCTTCTTAGCATTATTTGGATCTATAATGGTTGCTCTGTATTTTATCATTGGAAGACGAATGCGCGCCCAATATACAGTTCCTAATATCCCCTATGTATTTTTTGTAAACCTATTCTGCTCAATATTTCTTCTTCTCTTTTCATTATTTTTGGGAGAAAATATTCTTCGCTTTACTCTAAATGATTTTGTATGGTTCATTGCGCTAGCAATAGGTCCAAGCTTACTAGGTCATGCGATGTACACTTATGCTATGAAACATATCTCTGCTCAAACAGTTTCTTTAGCGGTCATTGGAGAAACTGTGGGCGCATCTCTGTTAGCCTTGATCATATTTTCACAAGCATTACATCCAATCACTCTGATTGGAGGTTTTCTGGTTTTAATGGGAATATACTTGGATGTTAAGTTTGATATTTCTAGTTCACAATTTATTGGATCCAAGAAAGAAGAATCTGATGATACAACTGCTTCGCTTAATTCTCAAAATTGATGATTAGACTAATCATAATCAGTGTTAAAGCAAGCGACACTTATTTTTCCTTTTTTATTTTTCTTTTTTGATATAAAAGAAGATTCCAGTTATTAGCAGCCAAAAGAAGATCAAAGGATCCATTCCAGCTGTTGAAGAGCTCGTCTCTGAGAGAGTTGTAGAGGAATTTGATTCTGAGAAGGTTGTAAGAGTTGGTTTGTCTGATTGAGCAAGGAAAATAAGGGATAAATTAAGGAGTTGGGGTAATATCACGCTTGGCACTGACTCTGGTTGAAAAAGAAAATTAATTAGTGCATACTCTTCGTTTACTACACAATAACCTTTGGTGCCATATCCAGGAAATTCCGGATTTTCATCCTCAAGAATAGGAATAGCGCCAGGTAATAATGTTACAACTTCCCCATCACTACTCTGATTTTCAAATAAAGTATTTGTCGGACCTAATGTAAATGGAGGAATACTTTCCAAGAATTGTCTCCCCTTCAATAAATCGACTGGAGCACGAAAGTTGGTAGGACTCTGGGCATAAAAAATATCATCTATCTCATTATAGACATCATCCCCTTGATTGCTAAAGTCAAAGATATTATAATTTGACAAAAAAATGATATTAGAAGGATTATCTTTTGTGGAAGAGTCTAAAAATTTTTTTATTTCTTTAAACTCATTGTAATTAATATGAGAGTTACTAATAGGAGTAATTGAAGGATTTCCTACCCAAATGACGTATTCGTATGCCATCATTTCTCCTACTGTGATTTCTGCTTCAGTTAATGATGTTGTTCTTTTAATTTCGTATTCATTCATTAAACCCAATTCATCTAAAGCATTAAGAATAGAAAATTCAGATGTTCTCCCTAAATCGTCGTCTACCACGAGTATTGTACCATTAGTATTATCTACCTCCAAACTTTTGAATGAAGAATAGCCAATATATGGGACACTGGTTTTGTCTATTGCCCGAGCTCGTACAAGATGAGTTCCTTCTCTTTCCTCTATGGTATTCCAGTTGAAAGAAAATATCCCTTCCGAACTGTTAATTGAGGTACATGCTTTCCACGGACTGTTGTCGATAGAAACTTCTGTGAGTGAAATATCTGATGATTGTGAGGAATTAACCAAAATTTGTATGTCGTAAGTTCCAGTAATGGATCGATTCGGTTCAACAATGGCTACTTGAGGTATATTGCTTTCGTTTGTTACACGGAATTTATAGGATAAATTTTCATGAGTTTCGATTAACTGAACTGCCCAGCCCTCTCCTGAACAATAAGTTCCAATTTCTCCTTCCGTAAGCGAAAAGGGTGCGTCTTCTTTATTTTCCTTTGTTTCAGGATGAGCATCAATGACATTCCAGGGAGGAGAAACATAAGACGGCACCTGGATCTGGTTGGAGGTGCGGGGACCAACCTGAATTTCAGCTATGATAAAACCGTGTTTTGGAAGATATCTATCATAATCAAGATTCTCCCTAACTGTAACTGTCCACCCTCTGCCATGTTCGGAATTAGCAAATCCTGATTGATTCCAGCCAAGTTCCAACCACATAATACCATCAGGTTCAGTCATTGCTATTGGATTCACCGTTACCATAGTATCGTTAGAAAAATCGGAAATTTGTAAGCGATGAGCGTTAGAAAGAAACTGGGTGGAGTCTGATCGTGAAACATGACTGTAATATTTATTCCAAATGGAAAAATGGCCTCCACCTTGAGCCATTAAACAATACGGCCCAGCAAAAATGTGTCCAAACTGTAAATCATATAGGTCTGGAAAGTTGAGTTCGTGTCCGAGCTCATGAGAGGATGTGACATAATCGATATATTCGTGATTCATAGAATAATCAACAGGATAATTCCCTTTATGAGACCAGATATCATTGGAGTTACCAGAATATTCCTGGCCATCACCAGAATGAATTACGATAAATAGGTCGTAGTTTTGTGGATCTTTACCAGCTTCAATTGAGAAATTTTGTGCTTCAGCGACTAGTTCATAACTTCGAGTATCCTGATGGCCATATGGGAGTCTGGTTCCTGCTCCATAATAACTAAGATCATTTTTTGCTTGAAACCATCCGAGAATATCTCCCTCTAAGGTAACTCCCCCATAAGAAGTGTTTTGATAATATTGACGAACGCTATTAGTACTAGTCGAAAAGAACAGATCCTTATAATGATTAGTTGTGTGGGTAGGGTGATGTGGGTCGTCAGGTAATTCCATGAGGACAACAAGTACTGAAAGGGATGTACTACCGATTTTAAGTTTGGATAGGTTGGAGTCGTGTGACATCAAATCAATCGAGTTATCCACAGAAATACCTATACATGGAACGATAAAACTCGAAATGATAAGACACATCTGAGTGAATAACCAGCGTTTTTTCACACGATTCACCAATTTAGAAATCTATTAATTGGATAATCGATGAGAATTTAAATTCTATTAAAAGAAAAAACTAATGTTCCTTACAGCTAGTACTATGTGCAAATACGTAGAAAGACTCATATAATCTTTTGAATAGCTTCGGATTTATTGACATTCATTATGAGAATATTATTAATAGATTTGGTCTCTTTAAAGCACGCAAATAATACGAAAGAATCATCCTGTCTTCTCTAATTTAAAAATAATAGGTAATTCTGATAATCTGAACTGTAGAATCTAGCTAAAGTATCTGTCCATTCTATCAAATGCTTTATTTATCATATTTAAAGGAACACAAAATGATAAACGCATGTGACTTTCGCCAGAAGGTCCAAATGCTATTCCTGGGGTTGTTGAAACTTTTGTTTCTCTTAATAATTTTTTACAAAAAGCTGCTGAATCTTTACCTTCATTTGTCAATATTTTTGGGAACATCAAATACGATCCCCGGGGTTTTTGATAGGAAAAGACATTTGCGAGGTTATCTAATCTCTTACACATTAAGTTCCTAGCTTCTAAATAATGCTTTCTAAAATCTTCGATACATTTCTGTGATCCTTTTAATGCAGCTAAAGCGGCATATTGGGAAATAACTGGTGCGCATATTGCAAAGGGTATATGAGCTTTATTTAAATGAGGAATAAAGTCTTCATTTGCATGTAAATAGCCAATTCTCCATCCTGTCATAGCATAATTCTTAGTAAAGGTGAAACAACTTATTGTACGAT
>JAEOTU010000196.1 GCA_016839665.1 Candidatus Hodarchaeota archaeon | reverse complement strand
ATTTTAGGTATTGTGACAATTGTATTCATACTATTTCGGGTTTTGCCTGGTGATGTTGCCAAAGAATTAGCAGGAAAATATCCTACTCCTGAGAAAATAGCAGCTATAGAGAGGAAATGGGGTTTAGATAAGCCTGAATGGGAACAATACATTATATTCCTGCAAAAATTGTTTTTCGAGTTTGATATAGGTATCTCCTATATCCATTCTACTCCAGTAATGTATGAATTGGGTAATCGGTTTCCTGCTACAATTGAATTAACTTTGGTTTCAATGTTGTTAGCAAGCATCATTGGTATTCCGATAGGAATTATTTCAGCATACAAACAACACACTAGAGTAGATTATGTTACCATGGTGATCGCTTTAGTTGGCGTAAGTATGCCAATTTATTGGTTGGGACTTATGCTTCAAGATATCTTTGCAAAAAATCTTGGATGGTTCATTGGTAGTGGTAGGATCAATCCAGTATTAAGTGCCGATTTGCACAAATATACAAACTTTTATCTTATAGATTCCTTCATTGCAGGAATTACAGAAGGAAATTGGGCATTCTTCAATTCAACTGTTAATCAGCTTGTTTTACCATCGTTGGCTTTAGCTACTATCCCATTAGCCGTTATTGCTAGGATGATGCGCTCTTCTATGATTGAAGAGCTGGGAAAAGATTATGTGCGAACTGCTCGTTCAAAAGGATTAAAGGAACGGCTAGTGGTAATAAAGCATGTTACTAAAAACGCCATGATCCCAACAATAACTGTAATCGGGTTGAATTTAGGTGCTTTGTTGGCAGGAGCGGTCTTGACTGAGACAATTTTTTCATGGCCAGGTGTTGGAAAGTTTGTGTGGGAAAGTATTACTAAGAGAGATAGTCCAGTCATAATGGGCTTTGTCATGATAGTAGCTTTCATTTTCGTGCTTGCAAATATGGTTACAGATATTATTTATGCTTATTTAGATCCTAGAGTTCGATATCATAAGAGGGATTAAAAATGAAGGAAGATCAAACTGCAACTCCAAAAACTAAGGCTTACTCTTATTCAGACAAAATAGGCGATGAGGGCTTAGATTCTGTGGAAGAAGTTTCTGGAGCAACCACATGGCGCATCATCATTAGAAGATTTCGTCGTAATCAGGCTTCTCTTGTCGGGCTTTCCATTTTAGGATTTTTCTTTATGTTAGCTCTCATCTCTTTTCTTGATGAGTTTCTGTACTATTATAATTTACCTACAATATTCGCCTTTGGACCAAATGATATTTTTGCGGGAGGTGCCTCAAGTTTTGAACCACCTTCGAATAAGCACATTTTCGGGACTGATAATGTAGGACGAGATATCTTTGTTCGTATAATATATGGCGCTCGTATATCAATAACAGTGGGTTTCTTTGCTGTACTTGTCTCACTTTCAGTAGGAACATTTTTTGGGTTATTAGCAGGTTATTTTGGGGGAATAATTGATTCGATGATTTCAATTGTGCTTGAAATATTACTTGCTTTTCCAGCAATTCTTTTAGCTCTTGCAATTTTGGTTATTTTTGGGAATAGTCTCGAAAATGCAATGTTAGCTGTTGGAATTGTTTATATTCCCTACTATGCTAGAATTGTAAGAGGACAAACCTTTGTTGAACGTGAATTAACATATATTGAAGCTGCGAAGGTTTTAGGAGCAAAAACTCCCCGAATTCTTTCAAAACACATTCTTCCTAATATTCTTGGTGTATTAGTTATCTACACGACCTTAGGTATCGGAACAGCAATATTAGAAGTAGCCGCTTTGAGCTTCCTTGGATTAGGAGCTTTACCCCCTACAGCTGAATGGGGTTCTATGATAGGTGACGGACGGAAATATTTTGCTTCTGGTCCTCATCTAGTATTTTTTCCTGGCATGGCTATTTTATTGACTGTAATATCATTTAATTTAGTCGGTGATGGTTTGCGTGAAGCTTTAGATCCTAGATTTAAGAGATAAAGAGAGAAATCGCCATGAATTCCCAACAAATGCCGTCTGAAGAATTAGTAGCTGAATTCTCGGAAATTACTCCTGATTCAACACACCAAGTAAAAAAACCAAAGAAGGAGATTATCGTACTTCAGAGTGTAAAAATTTTTTTTCTTATTTTAGGGGTGATTTTTACATACACCATATTAATAATAGCATACGGGGATGAGGCTCTCGTCAAATTTCTTAAAGGAATCTCTGTCAAGAATTTTATTGAAATTTTAACTGAGTTAAACATCACAGAGCTAGTAGTTTGGGTCTACTTCGTCGTACTTTTTGGAATCTTGTTTTACATCAACAATATTGGGAAACATAAATTCTTATTTCCACGTCTTAGTATTAAACAACAATCTGTAGCCTCAGGTGCTATTAGGTATTTTCGTGAGGGTTCTTTTACACTTCCTTTTGTCGTCATGGTTGGATTTCCAATGGTGTTGCAAATAATTCTTCCTGGGCTTATTAATATTGTTGTTGTGATAGAACTATTGATTCCATTTATTCTTATTGGAGAACTTTATCGCATTTCTGAAAGAAATCTAAAAAACCTTCTCAAAAATCAGGATAATATAAAAATTACACCACGGTTGATTCTGGAACGTTTTATCGGAGTAATTCTTGCGTTCCCTCTCTGTGTTTTTATCCTCATGGAGTCTGGTCTTGATCGTTTTCTAAATCTTGTTCATTATCTTTTCTTATGGCCAAATCCACGTAGTCCAATTGCTTTAGCAATTTGGGATGTAATTAACAACGTTATTTCAATCAACACTTTCATTAGCTCTTTTTTTGAGATTAGTATCGGGAGTGTTATTATGAAATATTATAT
>JAEOTU010000395.1 GCA_016839665.1 Candidatus Hodarchaeota archaeon | reverse complement strand
TGATTGAGAATTATTGGATCTCATCGTTTATTTCGAAGAAATATCTAGAGAAGATACCTACTTATGTTAAGGAACTTCGGTATCTAGGCTTGATTGATCGTCATCACTTTCAAATAACTACATTAGGAAGGTGGTTCTTAGAAAACAAGCTATTCATTTATTCTTTTCGAGAATTTATGCAAGAGGTACTTCCTCCATTGTTTTCCCAACGATTACAACCCCCCATGTCACAAGAGCTTTTCAAAAATTTCTATTTTGCGAGTACAGAATGGTTGTTCCAGATTACGAAATTCTATGGGTTTTCTGCCACGAAATGGACCATCTTACATACAGTGATTATCCATACCTATCGTCAACAGAAAAAACGGGCTGAAGAACTCTTCGATGAGGTTAATGACCTAATCATTAGTTTTTTTCGCCAAGAAAAAGAAGCATCTCTTAAAATGGAGGATTATTTCAAAAAGAAGATGAAAGAATTTGAAAATGTCTCCTTCAAACCACCCTCTCTTCTTCCTCAACGAACCATTCACTGGGGTAATGCATTAACTCGAGCCTTAAAGGATATTCACGAGTGGCTTAATAAGCTTGAACGAAAAGTTGAAAAAGAATATTTAAGACCTGAGCTACCTTATTTTCCAATTCGAACCAAAGCCCGAGTCGCAGCGACTAGGTATAACGGAATCGCTGAAGAAAGTTATGTCCGAGTAGTGAGACGTATTTTTCAAAGGGCTCCTGCTCCGAGACAATTCTCAGCATTTCCTTTTTTAGAAAAAGAAACAGTGAAAAATAAAATAACTGCTCTAAGAGAAAAATTAAGCATTCAAAAGATAAAATTGAAGCAAAATAAGGCATGTCAAGTCTTAATCAAGAAATCTCCATGCTCTACTGTTGAACACGAGATTTCTCCCAGGTATTATTACCTCAATTACACCTGTAGAGACTGTATTTACTTTGAATCGAGAAAAAAAGACTGCCTTTTTTTCACTCAAGTTCACGCTGTTAACGACCTTAAAATTCCTCCCATTTTTAAAGAACGGACTAACCGCCAGTTCTCAACAAAGGTAGCGTGTACATTTTTCCGGTCATTAGAACCAGTATTTCTTGAATGGCCTACTTCATCTCTGTTAAAATGTCTCCATTGCGATCAACATCTCTCATCACCCTCAAATGGACATAGTGAAGTCCAATGTACTTGTGAAACGATATACAAGTTGATTAAACCTCTAAAAAAACACGTACAGCTCATACAAATATCTTTTTCGAAAGATCGTTCCATAATTCATGATTTAGGATTACTTATTTCATATGTTACTACCAATTCTCTTCTGAAATTGCGTAAAACTCCATCATTTCTTGAATCGCACATTTATAACCCTCAAGTAGATCCCCCGATTCCTAGATTAAGATTAAACAAGCAGAAACAATATTTATTTATTCAAGATTCAGACAAAATCACTTATAATCCGAGAACTGAGCCAAATTCTCTCCATGTGACCCATGTGACGGGGAAAGGAGCTATATATGATCTCAGGGCTATTCACTGGATTGATACCCAGAGAAAATCAAATCTCTTCTTTCCTATAATATCCAAACATCCCCATGTTAAGTTTAACTTCCGGCAATATAATTTGTTTCTCAGGCTGAAAGATAAAGCTCATGTTCTCTCTCCTCACTCTACTCATCCCCTATTAAATGTACATTACCCACGAAAACGTCCACGAGTACCCAATCCCGAAATTATTCCGTTACATGAAATTGCTTCTGTATTTAATGTTGGTAAACCACGATTAAGTCCTATATTGCGTGACTGGGGTGTAGAAGTATATAATAAATCAACTAAGGGTATCTCGTCCGATCCTGAAGAGGAAATTAAAGAAGCACTCTCTCTTGAAGGTGTTCGACCCATTTTGCGAGAAATCCACATGTTGGGGTTAGTTTTCTCTGTTTTAAATGCAACATCACAATTGTACGGGTTGATATTAAGTCAAGAAGAGTCATTGCCAGCGGAATTCGCTTTTCGGGTACTATTTCGACTAAAACGCCTACTTTATCGCAGTTCAGAGCAGATTTATAGATATTACTTCAATTATGGGGAATCTCTCAAGCAAAGATCAAGGTTTGAAGCGTGGTTTTTCCGCCCCTTTGCCGAAGGATTAAGAGAGTTTGTTCAAAAAGTTCAATCTCCCACTGATCCGATGCTGCCTCAACCGTACGGGAGAATGATTGCTCGAAAAATTAATCCGCTTTTTAGACAAGCAAATGAACCTTACGCTGCTTATACACCATTTGATACGGCACTAAATACCATGAATCGAACCTTACGGAATAACCTGCGATTATGGAATTCGAAGCTCGGATTAGGGTATAATACTGTCCCCCTCTTCAGTCATGTCTCAAAAGATAAACCTGGTCTGTCAGGACACCTTGATCTTGAGGAAACTGGTCGAATCATTACTCGATTAATTTTAGCACAAGCGATAGCTAGTGGAGAAATCAATCGAAAGCACTTTCAACGTCGTTTCACTAAAGTGAATTATCAGAGTTATTATACTCCTTGGGCCTGGACTATCAAAAAACTTCGTCAGGAATTTGTTCATGACAGAATTATCAAAAACCTTGAGCTCTACTATGGCCAAAAATGGCAGTCTTTTCCTAATGCTCATCGTCATCATGTTACTCATTTACTTGAGCGCCTAGTCAAGTGTCTAGACATCCCTACACCGAAAAAAAGACAGGAATTTCTGATAAAAAAGTATACTCCGTTAATTTATCAACCAAGGCCGATAAATGGAGAGGTGGAAACGGCTAAAAGTGAATTATATTATCTTTTTGATTATAGTTGGGTAAAATGGACGAATCAGTCGTTTAAAAACATGAATCTTTATTTCGCGAAAGATGCTTTTCCTCTCATTAATGAATCATTAATACAACGACTCTATTGATGAACAAATCTTTAAGACTGGTTTAAGGGATGGTTTTAAGGAAAGACCGATTGTAATTCTTATTTGTCACTATTGAAATTTTTAGAAAATTTTTTTAACCTCGAAGTTCGTAGTCTACTACGAAGTTCGATATAATCATCAAAGTGAAAGATCTAAAGATTAGAGTGAAACGAATCCGAGAGGAACTTTTTGACACCAAACAGCGAACACGTGCTAAAACTCATTGATCGTCTAAAAAAAGATGCAAAAGGATCATTAACAACTATTCTAATCCTTGGTGCTATAAAAGAAGGAGAAGGGAGCTCATGGGGATATGGAATAAAGCAGCATTTACACGAACTTTCTGGTTCTTCATCAAAAATCAAAGATAGTTCTCTTTATACTATACTTAAAAATTTAGAAATCAAATATAACCTTATCAGATCAGAAACGAGAGAAAAAAGGCGATATTATACACTGACAGAATTGGGGGAGCAGGATTATCGCAAAGCGTGTGAATTTTGGTATGATCTGCTTCGAACTAGCATAAATGCACTTGAAATATTAAATTTTCCAATCAAAAAGAGGATAAAGGAGGAGTTCACATGAATGATATTCAAGATTATCTAAAGCAGATGAGGAAACATGTTTTAGAACTGAAAGGTGATGAATCGGTTGTTGAAGAATATGAAAGTCATCTCTCTGCAGAATTTAAGTATTTTCAAATCAAGAATCCAACCCTCAAGGGGATAGCTGCAGAGAAGGAATTTATACAACAACTTGAATCCCCTGAAATCATTACACGTTCATTTATCCTAGAAGACACCGAGAAAATCAGAAAAAAACCTCTCTTGGAAAGTAAAGATAATTTCCTGATAAGAATTGGTAAATCTCATTTTGTGGAAAGGGTAATATTAAGACCAGCTGCTAAGATAGATAGATTTTTCCATGAACACAACAATCCATTACTCACAGCTTTTTTGTGTTTCTTCTTATTTACAATTTTTTTCCTAATCCCTTATTTCCCCTGGACTTTTTTGAGATATCCATTTTACTGGTGGATATTCTTAGTTATTCCTTTTCTTATCCTCTTCTTGATAGGATGGAAACAATCAGCTAAAGAAGTTGCGTTAGTAGCTCTATTCTTTGGATTGTTCTCAATAGCCTTTAACACATTGCCCTTGTCGACAAATCTAAGATTATCTATCATTGCTGCTCCAAGATGGGCTACACATTACAAAGAGGATTGGATTTCTATATCAATCCCGTCTTTCCTTGAGTATATTATTCATGTCTTCGATTTGTTATTTGTTAAGCAATTTCTTGGTGTCTTTGTATTTGTTTTTATCAGTGGAATAACTGGATTAATAGTTAAACATCTAATTAAAAATGGTCTGAAGCCAACGATAAGGAGAATTAACAAACCTATTGCACTTAAAAGTAGTACACTCATTTTGAGTTTGATATTTCTAATGATCATGGTTACTAATTACCAAGATTATCCTCGCTATTACTTATCATCTACAATAAATACACCACCACCTACTCCCAATATGACTCCTCTATTTTACTATTTTCGTGTTCATTCTCAAAATAATAGCACTCCCGATTCTTTCACAAAAAAGATAGCTGAATTTGGAAATCTTTCATTTAATGAAGGCCCCAGCTTATTTCAAGTCTCATTTAATACCCCCAATTTAACTGAAATCGAACCTACAATAAATTGTACAATGAATCCAGTTCATTTCGACGGGATTAAGTCTGAATTTTCATTCCCGATGTTAGGAATCCTTTATTTACCATCTACATATCTAAATCAAACATGGTTGGATCTAGTAAAAAGCAACTTTAGTTCTATTTCTCCAATGAAAGGGTTCAATGCAGAAGCAGACACCAACACCACTTCCATTGAGTGGTTAATAAATAATAACTTTGTGAAACTATCAGTAAACACTCTTTCGTATACTTCTACAACCAATAATTCAATATATACCTTTCATTTCGAGAAAAAAACAGGCTGGCTCATGGAAGCTACTCTTATTAGAGACGGTACATGGGGTAATGAGGGAAAATACGAAATCCTTTCTCTTCAACGTTTATTTAAAATAGAAGCATTTGAGAGTGAGGAAGAACAACGTAAGGTAATCAATCAATATAAGATCATAGATTTCATTCTTACTTTTCCAGTATTCCTCATTTCAAGTTCTATCTTAATTATAGCAATTTTCTATTATCGTAAAAAAAGATATATCAAGGAATGAAGTAACAGACAAGAGAGTGGTTAGTGGTTCCTCATTTATCTAGATACATTTCGTCCATAAGAGATATATTTTTTTAAAATGGTGTGAGTTTCGCTCCCTTTTCATTAATCCCAAGAATGAGACTTCTTTTAATTTGAATCCTGTTTTTTATTTCTATCCTTATTTTCATTAGGCGTCAAATCTATGAGGGAACAAGTAATGATTGCTTATGCTCTCATCCAGACGTTGGATGGTGGATTTGCTCTTGTTGGTGAGACCTATTCCTATCATAACGGTAGTTCTGACATATGGCTTGTAAAAACCAATGAAAATGGGATAGTGGAGTGGAACCAGACTTATAGAGGGACAGGAAGGGAAGGAGTCTCCTCGCTCATCCACATTGCTGACAATGAGTTCGTTCTCGCAGGCCGCACTAATTCGTGGGGTGCGGGGTCAGATGATATGTGGTTAGTGAAGATATCCGTACTCTCTCAAAATCCCTCAACCAATGTGTTTTTTGGTCTCCTTCTTCTAGTAGTGATAGTCTCTCTCCTAGCAATTATGCTTTTGTATCAAAAACTCAATTGATTCGTTTTTTAAAAACCGTCAAAATCAGCCCTATTGTCTTCTTTTTGAGGGGTCAAGAGATATTAATCCAGGATTCTTGGGTAGTCCATTTACACTCTATAGGTAGCTAGATTTCGCATATAGTGACTATTATCCGTTAAAAGGGTGATTTGATCAAAAGAGATCGTTGTTTTCTTTTAACTTGTCAATCTCTTCTACCAAACCCAATATCCATTCTTCAATCCGTTTCTGGCTAGGAGGCTTGATTACCTCATCTAAAAACAGTTCTACAAGACCAGCTAACGGGTTTGTTGAGAAGATCCCGTGCGATTGTCCTTAGATAAGGTGAAATTAAACGCTGTTCTAAACTATGGGTTTATAAGAATTCATTTTTTTTATGTGCTCAATTGGACTAACATTCCTTTAGATTTATGATGACCTCTAAAAATCCACAAAGGGAGAACAAATTAATGAAATCACATTATAGAAATTCGATGATAATCTCATTGATATTTTTTAGCTTAACGATTCAGGTTTATCCAATAAATGCTGAAATAGTTTTTGAATATCAGGCGAAAATTGGTGATGTAATGAGTTATTCTGTTGTTAAACTTAATCACCTTTTAAAGAGCGGAGAGGACTCGTTTATAAGAAAAAATATTCAGTTAAACAGGACTGTTTGGGGTATTTATGGTGAAAAATATACCTATATAGAACAACAAGGTACATTATATACTTTTAAGGTTATTCAAGTGAAAAACAACAGTGTTTGTGGAGAACTTATAGTCAACAATGAACCAATCAGTCAAGTAAATATCACCTCTCTTAATTATTTTCAAGGATTTATAATGAAAACAACCTCAAATAAAACGTATTTTGAGCAATTAAGTATTGATAATGATCAGTATGAGTTAAATCAGACTTATTTGTATGAGAAAAAACTCAAGGCAGCAGGTGGAAGCCCTGTTGTCACAGTAGGAGTAGAAATTTACAACGTTTGGGATATTAAAACAGGATGGTTGGAGTCTTGCTATTACAACGCACCTGATAGTTCCCTTATTAATGAGATGGAACCAAGATTATATGGTCAATACGAGTATGAAATTAAAATTAATAATTTTACCAAAAGTGTTTGCCCCTCAATCATTAATGTGGGTGATTTCTTGTTTCTCAGTTTCATTACATTAGGAACCTCGAGTTTATTTTTCGCGATATATTTAACCAGATTTAAGATTGGAAAGAAAAAAAAGCCTTATCCCGTTAAATGATCCCTATTCTAATTATTCCTGTAGATGATGCGAGATTTTTTGAATGAGTTCCTTCTGAATGGCTCCAAGAGCTCTGTGGACCTTTTCTTCTAGTTCGTAGGATTATTAGAGCAGTTAGCAAAAGAACAGGAATTGCTATAAGGGCTGTAAAACCGAAGGGTTAAATTAGAAGAGGACAGACTAGTAGAAAGAACTTCAGCGTTGGTTATTTTCAGTGTACCTCAAGCATTTGATTCGTTCCCATCTTGGTTCTGAATACTGCACAGGGAAGCCATTTATCAAACATTGAATTGTTGGTTGTCTGTCCTTTGTTATTAGATTGTTCTTAATAATTATTTTCAGAGATCATTTCCTCTGTCTTTGGTACAGAAGCACAAATACTAAGAAAGAAGCTATTAACAGTAAAAGAAAGGAACCGAAGATTACATTGTATGGAATACTTGAGGTATAAGACTCGTTATAAGAAATCTTAACAAACCACATGTCATCTCCACCCGCGCCATAGGTACTGGTCACACCAGCAATAACAAAACTATCATCTGCAGTTTGGAGGAGAGCATAAGCGCTCTCGTCTTCTGTACCTCCATAGGATCGGTTATATTGCTCTATTCCATTACTATCAGTTCTCACAAGCCACATATCAGTCATCCCAGCACCATATGACCTCGTATTTCCTGCTAATAAAAACCCACCATCCTCAGTTTGAATGAGTACATTCGCGTAATCTCTTCTTGTCCCTCCATAGGTGCCGTTCCACAGCATCATTCCACTACTATCTGTTCTCACGAGCCACATGTCATATTCACCCGCGCCATAAGATCCAGTGTGACCAACAAGAGCAAACCCAGCATCTGTGGTCTGGATAACATTGTGAGCTGAATCAAAAAGCGCACCCCCATATGTCTGATTCCACTGTAACCCACCATTGGCATCAGTCTTCACAAGCCACATATCAGACTCACCAACACCATACGACCTCGTACTACCTGCTAGGGCAAATCCATTATCATTAGTCTTAATAAGACCGTGGCATTCCTCTCGATTTCTTCCTCCGAACGTGTGGTTCCATTGTATCAATCCATTTTCATCAGTTTTCAGAAGACACATATCGGACTCATTACCATCGTATGACCTCGTACTACCTGCTATGACAAAACCACCGTCTTCTGTCTGGATGAGCTTCTCTGCATAAGTATACTCTGTTTCTCCAAAGGTTTGATTCCACAGCATCATTCCATTACTATCAGTCTTCACAAGCCACATGCTCTTATTAATCGTATCATTATCATAAGATTTGATATTACCTGCTAAGACAAAGCTCCCATCTGTGGTTTGGAGGAGGTTGTGGGCTTCCTCCCCAGTTGTTCCTCCATAGGTACGATTCCACTGTATTGTACCATTACTATCAGTTTTCACAAGCCACATATCAGTCATTCCAGCACCATACGACCTCGTACTACCTGCTAGGGCAAATCCATTATCAGTAGTCTGAATAAGAGCATAAGCTAATTCAGAAAAATTCCCTCCATAAGTTTGATTCCACATCATTTCTGTAGTATAAGTTACTTCGCTCTTTGCATATGATTCTCTAATTATTATGACATCAGAAGACACTGGAGTAATTATTAGTACGATCATTGATATTCTGATACATTTTCTTGACAATTTACATTTAAACACGGGTTATGACCCCATAACAAGTTTTTTTTTTTAAATAGCTGATTTAGCGATTAGAAACCTGGAATTTCCTCAATGCCAATGTTAACTTGATATTTTGTGTAAGCCTTCATTGGAAGGTGTTGTTTAAAAATTGGTGAATCTGCAGTCAGAATAAAGGAATTTTCTAGGATGGGTTATCTATTGTTGTGGTTTTCAGCTAAGAAGTGATTCGCGTCACATTCCAATCATCAGGCTCAATTAGGAGTGATATATTATTTGTCGAGTTGCTCACATTCTTACAGGGTTTTTCACATAGAATATTGATAATTTGTATGAATTCTCTCAGATCAAGTTTTTATGATTTGATAAGTGTGCAGAAGGAATCTTCGTTAGAATTGGAAGGTTTATCATTTAAAGGAAAGCCATCTTGACCTTTGCTTATTCGTGACTTTAATTAATCCAACTCACCCATTTCATCCATGTTCCAGAACTCAATGTCGGTAGTCACGTTGAGGGGACTGGTAGAAGACAAAAAATTCAAGGATTATGAATCATGCCGTCTTGAACGAGGGATGGAATCTTAGAGACTACGCGCAGTATTTTGAAAAGTCAGATCTTGGACTAGTTTACTTAATCCCCATATAAATAGATGACCCCACAGGACACGCAAGAACAATGAAATTAGATTCAATAATTCAATAAATCCCACGAGAGACAGCCCACTACTAGCTGGAAAGATGAATATTATTAATATAAAATTAAAGATAAGGCAACCCAAACTGAAAATTTCAGCTACAAGGATGAAGATAAGGCCTTGATGCCTTATACGAGAATAAAATACCAAAACCATAATGATAATGAGAATAGAGACCAAGAAGGAGCCAATATTAATCAAAAGAAAAGATAAATTCTCCACTATTTCACTAATTACACTTCTCCATTATTCATTGTCATTTCATTTCAACCTTTTTCTAGACAAATCCATTGTTTAAAAATTCTCTGTTCTATTAACAAGAAATCATAAAAATTCATAGAATTCATTCTTCCACTGTCTATTGACTTTAGAATCGACAATTTTTCCTAGAATAAGGAAAACAACAAGAATTCCGCAAAATGAACTTACTCCTACTCCCAGGTTAACTAAAGGTTCAGTTAATGGGAGTATTCCTCCATTTGTTGTATAATAACTTCGTTGTTTAACAGAACCAACAGCCCAACCATGAGTCTCGTTAGCAAAAGCAATTTCGGAAACTCCCCAGGATTTTGAACCAAGGTTACTCCAACTTTTTCCTCCATCCACTGTAAAATGGATGCCATAACTGCCAACAGCCCATCCCTTCAATTCAGTAAGAAATACTATGTCAAATATACAAGTACTCTCAATCCCACGGAGAATAGGGTGTTGATAGTTATATTGGGTTCGCCAAGTGTGGCCCCCATCTGATGTGCCCAAGATTAAGTTGTTAACTCCTGCTACCCATCCTTTAAGGATGTTCCAGAAGAAAACGCAGTAAAAATTAGAAGATGCCCTAGAATCCTGCAGGGTAGATGTATGCCAGCCATCTTGGGTTCGCACGATTTGTCCATACATCCCCACAGCCCAACCATGAGTTGTGTTTATCATCGTAAGACTAAATAATGAAGAAGTGGTATGAGAAACAATAGTCCAGTTATGGTGAAGAATGTCAATATGATAGAAATGTCCGTAGGATCCAAGGACCCATGCAGTCTGTTCATCACAAATCACTGCATCCCTTAAGCCAGGTTCCACCCTTCCAAATTTGGAGGAGAAATACTTGTCTTTTTTTAATACTGTCCAATTTATTCCGCCATTCTGGGTTACCACGATTTCCCCGTCTTTACTGATCACTATTCCAGTTTGAGCGGAGTAAAAGTCGATCGTTTGAACTGAACCGTTTATCCCAGAGCTCTGTTGGTACCACGATCTGCCTCCATCTACTGTGGCCATAATTAGTCCATCTTTACCCCCTATCCATCCATGAGTCGAATCTACAAACTCAATTGCTTTCACTCCTAGATTAGGATAGGTGGGAGCATCAATGGGTTTCCAAGGAAACACGATAATCTCCAAATACACGCTGTAAGGAACACGAAAAAGAAGAATTCCTGAAAAAAGAAGCATCCAGATGATGGATCCAGAAAAGATGAGAGTCATGCGCTTCTTTTTAATGATTTTCATAATTTCTTTCTACAAT
>JAEOTU010000195.1 GCA_016839665.1 Candidatus Hodarchaeota archaeon | reverse complement strand
TAGGTAAAAAAATAATTACGGAATAATTAATGCCAGTTCCAACGTATTTTATCCAATTCTTCTTTGGAAATCTTAGGTTCTTTACCATACTTCCGTTCTAGATAGCTATATTCCTTTGACGTTGAAGAAGATGATTTTTCATCGTTAGAAGTTGGTGATGATGACATACATATTGTATTGTTGAAACCTCTTTTAAACTCAAAAGAGAGAGAGATAACTGAAAATGAAACAAGAATGAATAAAATCTTGAAATTGAAGATTAAACCTTAACTTTCGGTCAATGATGATTTCAATCCGTAAGAAATTCAGTATCCCTTTAACTGGAGAGAGTTATTTTACTTTAGGAAATGAGAATGAAAATTTAAAAGGAGATCTTTCTCATTAATAATTGAAACTATCATGGGGTTTAAGAAAATGAAAAAAATGAAAAAAATGAAAAACGCTAATATTAATAAAGAGACCATTGAGCATATAAAGGAAACTAAACGTCGGATCAAGGAGAAAATTCCACAGGCGAAGACAAAAAAGAAAGAAAAGTAATCTAAGACGACATTCGGCTTAATGATTCAATTAAACATGATATAAACAATACTTACATATGAAAAGGTGTTTATATGCCCAGAAAAGGAAAGGGAGTAAGACGTATTCTCCGAGAGGAAAAACGTTTACGAGAAAAGAAAAAACAAGGAAAAAAATTCTGGCGTTTGAAAAAAGAAGACCTTGACAACGACTAACTAGCAAGTAAGTGAACAAGTGTGCGCTTGGATGAATGGCTCGTTCAGAATCAGCTTTTTCCTTCCAGGTCGAGAGCAATTCGGTTCATCCGAGAAAATGGCGTCAAGATAAATGGAAAGCTCATGAAAAAACCTGCTTATAGAGTAAAAACTCATGATAATATTGAAATAAAAGAATCAGAAATTCAGAAATTTGTGAAACCAGTAGGTTATCACAAAATAGAATCAATATCTTCTATTCTTGATTTCCCCCTTATTAGTCCAACAGATCAGTGTCTAGACATCGGAGCAAATGTAGGGGGATTTTCCATTTTTATGCTTGAAAAGAACGTTGATTCGGTCTTAGCCATAGAAATTTCACCACAATATGAGCCACCTTTGAGAGAAATCAAAGAACAATGGCCCAATTTCTCTTATAGAATTGCTAACTTTTTTGAGTTAAATATTGATGATTTTTCTCCTCAAACTTTTAGCCTTATAACAGCAGATTTAACATAAGACCCATTTTTCTTACTGGAAAATCTAGATCGTTTCAATCAGCTTTTACAACCTACTTCCTTACCAGCTCGGCTTCTTCTAACCATAAAGACTGGAAAAGTTTCCAATCCTCAAGAAGTTAATGCTGCGATTGAACAGAAGATTCTAAATCTTTTTCCAAATTCTTCTCACAGGTGGTTAAAGTCATTACCAGGAAAAAAAGAACTTATTTTACTCATTATACGTTCCTGTGATTGAAGTCATTTATACTTGGTCTTCTCGGATATTGAAGAAAAAAATGACGAAGAAAATACGAACTCAAGAAAATTGATTTGAGAGGAAAAAATAGAAAAGAAGACTTTTTCTTATTCTGATGATTCAAATGTTTCTATTGGAGGCAAATCTAACGTTGGAATTAATGAGAGATTAATTTCAAATGCAGCCACAGGCACAAAAACCTCCCAGTTTTCAAGCAGTTCAGGAGAGACTTCACCAATTACACCTACTTCTTTTCCCTCAGTTATAATTCGTGCTGTTCTCCCATGAATAAATTCATCTGATCTAATTGCCTCTAATTTGTAAGTGGTTCCTAAAGTTTGAATTAAAGTTTCGAGGATGCTGTGACAATGTTCAAAAGAAACATCAGAACCTGCTAGGGAGACAGCAGCTCTATTGATTGTTATTACGGAATCATTTTTAATCATGACAACTTCTCCGACTTCAAAGAGATATTGTGGATATTCATTGTGAGTATTTCGAGAAAGAAAATCAAGTAATCCAGGGAGAAGCCGATTTCTCATAACCGAATAAGTTAGACTTACTGGATTTGTGACTTGAACACAGTTAGTAAGTGCTTCATGGTCATATCCCATCAATGTCGCTAGTTTTTCAGGATCAGTAAGAGTGAAATTCAGGACTTCTTGCAATGCACATCCACTTAAGATTTCACGTACATAATTCTCACTTGTCGTTCGTGAAGACAATCCTCCTATCGTTGGAACTTCTGACCTAGTTGGTGTAAAATTCATGTACCCATATGCAATTGCTGCTTCCTCTGCTACATCAACCCAATGAAGAAAATCAACCCGATAAGGGGGGTACTTGACAATTAATGATCCATTTTTTGAAATGGCTTCAAGTCTTCTTTTACGAAGTAATTTAATTATATCTTCTACGGTTAAATTGAGACCCAAATAATTTTCAACATTTTCAGGGTTAATTTCTATTTCATATGGTTCTGTTTCAGGTGTAACTAACGTGATAGGTGCGTCTCCATGATTCTTTGGATATTTTATCTCAACACTATATACTTTACCGCCACGATCTCTTAATGTCTGAGTCATTAAGGTATTGACGACTTTGACAACTTCAAGGTTGGTACCTGTGACTTCTACCAAAACATCAGTAGTCTCTTCGTTTACGCGACCAACATCATTGCTGTTAATGATCGGAGGCATGGAAAGAACAACATTATTTACATCACGGAGAATAGGTAGATCACCTTCAGAGGGTAAGATGTGGCCGTATTCAATGCCTTTTTCGTGCCTTACTAAGATTTCCTCTAAAGTCATTTTCTCGTTATATCCAAGAGGAAAGAAAGAAGACGATCGTGGGACGAGTCCATAAAAAATGGGACTTTCTATCATGTTTGCATTATAAACTCCTATGGAGGATCGACGACGACGACGTCCATATGAAAAATCAACTTTTTCTTGTAACTGGATCAATTGCTTAATAAGGAAGTCGGAGAACTTTATTCCTCTAATAAGTGAACATGCAATGTATGGGCGAACGGATTTGATTCGAGGATCAACTTCTATTATAAAACCACTAGGTTCAGCAGAGATATCAGGTAAACCTTCGTGTAAGCCTATTGCACCACTAACCTCTCTAACAAGGCCTTCAACACCCCAGATGTCTGGTCTATTAGAAGTTTTACAGTCAACTTTAATGTAACCCTCGTCAGCTAAATCATGTTCCTCAATTTCAGATTTAGCAAAGCTAAAGAGATTATCTAATTCCTCTATTGAGATATCCTCTGGTAAGTTCAGTAAGTCTATGACATCATAATATGAAATTTTGAAAGCAACCAATCATTCCACCTCTAAGTTAAAGGCACCTTGCGTAACCAATTCAAATCCTGTGTGAAAAGTTCACGAATATCATTAATTCCTCTCTTGACCATATAAAGGCGATCCACTCCAAGCCCCCAAGCAATCACTGGATCAGAAATACCAAAAGGAGCAGTAACCTCGGGCCGAAAGATACCAGAACCGCCAAATTCAATATAACCAAGTTTGGGGTGAAATGCACTAAGTTCAGCAGAGGGACTAGTGAAAGGATAATAATCAGGTTTGAAGCGTACTTTAGTAGCTCCAGCAATCTCGATAGCAAAGGTTTTGAGAAGACCTAAGAGGGTACGGAATGTGATAGAAGGATCACAGGATATCCCTTCAAGCTGATTGAACTCAGAAAGGTGAACAGCATCAACAGAATCAGGTCGATAACATCGAGCAATACAAAAGTACTTTGAAGGAATTTGAAGGTTGTATAGTGTTCTAGCACTCACGGATGTTCCTTGGGGTCTTAATATTAGCTGAGCAGCTTTTCGTGGATCCCAACGATATCGCCAACCTCGGGAACCTACTGGTTCACCAGTTTCATGAACTTTTTGAACATTTTTTACAAGCACTTGATCTTTTGGAAGGTTTCCATGGGTGGGGTGTTTTATGGTATAAATATCGGACCATTCGCGCGATGAATGATCCTGAGCTTGGAATAGCGCATCAAAGTTCCAAAATTCACTCTCAACAAGTGGCCCTCTCATCTCATTAAATCCTAAACCCACAAGTTTCTGTTTTACTTCATCTAAAAACATGAGATATGGGTGCTTTCGGCCTATTGGGAATGTTTTTGGACGACTAGTGATGTTATAGCTTTTTAACTGTAGGGATCGCCATTGCCCTGATCGTATTTGATCTGGTGTTAAGCGTGACACAGTTTCAATAACTTGAATATTGGATAGCGAGTTGGTTCCAAAATCAGTTATACTAACAGTTGTTTGTTGTCGTTCTTTTAATTCAATAAATCCTCTATTCGAAAGAGTTATTTGCAATTCTTTTGTAACAGGAAACATAGGATCTTCAGATAGAGATTTTAAAACATCTTCTAGTTCAAGATTCAATCTTTTTACTGTTCCAACAAGAATAAGAAGCCCTTTGTCAATTTTTATTAATCTAGCGTTTCGTAGTTTTCCAATTCCTGCATTCACTGCTTGTTTAGTTATGTCCAAAATAGATGATAGCTGGTTTATTGGGATTCCATCAGGTTTTTTCTTTAAAATTTCTAATATTTGATTTTCAGGTAATCCTTTATTAACAATTACTTGACCTTCTTTTGTTAATACAACACGAGAAATCGTCTTTACCTCTCTTATTGTTAGCTTTTCTTTGCTTAATCGTGAGGTGAGCTGTTCAACCTTAACATGGGGCATCCCAACAACTTCAGCCAATTCATCGACTGTCATTGAACCACTTTTGCTCAAAGGCTGTAAAACTTTCGCCATCTCTGGTGTAACGAGGATAGAATCGCTGTTCAACTTAATAAAAACTCCTTTACCTGAAAGATAGCAGATCTACTTATTTGATGTTGGATTTGAGATTGATGTAAAAGTAATTGCGACAACAAGGAGGGTAGTAAATTTAATGATGCCTTATTAGATAAATAAGAAGAGCTTTTTTGGTTTAAAGCTTTGTAAAGTCCAAGGCATCTACCTCTAAAGTCCGCTAAGAAATTATTAATTTAAATTTTTCCACATCATATAAAGAAAAAACCAAGGAATGATAAGGAAATAATAAAGAAAACGAAAATTGACCTATCAAAAATTAGTGTTCAATATTTGTTTTTACAACTCCAGGTTTGACTATCATACCTTCTCTCTTTCTTCCATCAATTTTTACAAACAAAGGACTTTCTGTCCGAATATGACGGATGTATTCAGCTTCAGTAATGATATTTTTCTGACTTTTTAACCACACCCAATCAATATAATCTTTCTTTGACCCGTACTTAATGAAAAAGTATCCAATGTTAGCAGTAGTGATATTTTGAAAGAAATGGCTTCCCTGGGAATGTTCAACATGAAAATTTTCTAAACCTGTTTCAATTATTACTTGAGCACCCGATATATTGTTCCATTTTACGGGAATTCCCAAAAAACGGTCAAATGTTCCCCAGCGACCAAATCCTAAAAGAACGTAGGGGACCTCTTGAGTTCTCAGATCCTTGTTAATTTGATCGATTTCTTTAACCATTTCTTGAGTTTTCATCTTATCAAAAGCTTCAGGTTTTACATAAACTATATCACGAATATCTTTGATGATTCGATTCCCTGAAATTTGTGTTGTATAGGCTATCATTTCGTTTTTGGGAACTGATTCAAGTTCCTCACTCAACAATTCATCTTGTTCTATGAATGGACGAATCTGTAAAAGATAGAGGGTGGTTCTTTTCTTTGGTATAGGTTGGAAATTTCCAGCAAACTCGATTTCCACGCTACAACCCATAGCTTTCTCTCCAAGCTCTAACGTCTTCGATATCACCTCAGCAAGCGGGATAGTTTTATATTTTAATTGATTGTTAAAGGTTACAACGGGAGTACCCTCACCATAATAACCATTCCTAAGCACTTGATCATTGTAATCATAAGTATCTGCAACGTTGCTTAAAATATCCCTATTAGTGTCGAATATACTTTTTTTAACAAGAAAAGAATTCTCCCCTTTGTTAATAAAATCAGCTTCAACTGATGCTAAATCTATTGCAAAGAACTCTTTTTGACTATTCTCTAATAACTGATCTTGAGTTGAAAAAAAACTAATTTCTGGATATTTTGGACAGAAACGGAGAGCAATTCCCCCGTCTACTATTGTTTTTCCTAACCCTATTGCAAGAAATGCGATCCTATCGGTGGGTTTCATGTAAGATATTGGATAATAATTATATGAAGATGCTACTCCCGAGAAACTAGGATAGGAAAGCTTGGTAGGATGTTCTCTTCCAACAACCTGTTGAATTACAACTGCCATCTTAGATTCCTCAACAGATTGGTCCGTAATTTCAGCGTAACTTTTTGCTCTCTTTAAAAAGGAAGAAGAATATACTAGTTTAATAGCATTGCATAATAATTTCACTCTAACATCCATTTTTTGGTTATTCGGCAAGAAGTATGTTTCAAAGATTCCTGCAAATGGTTGATATTGGGAATCCTCTAATAAACTCGACGATCTTACAGATAGAGGACCAGTGAGATCTTTCAAGATTATTCTTAAATCGTCAATGAGACTCTTTGAGACCTTTGCTCTTAAGAAACTATTTTTAATCTCTTTATCAGGAGTATCTGAAAGAGCAATGTCATAAAGCTCATCATTCTCTTGCATGAATCTATCAAATTCATCCGTTCCTATTACAAAGGTCTTAGGTATTCGAATATCAAAATCTTGAGAAAGATCATCCGCAAGAAGGAATGTATTGAGTAAAAATTGTAAAAACGCAATTCCACGACCCTTTCCGCCAAGAGAACCTGGCCTTAATCGAGTAAATCTTATCGCGGGGTGATGACTCTCCCGATCCCAATCATGTACAACCCCACCAGATTTTTCAACAAGAATAGCATTGATTGATTTGAGTAAAAAATCACGTAACTCTGCCTCTGTAAAATCGGTTACTTTAATTGGTTTTATTTTTTGAGCGATAGCAAATTCCGCGCGATTCATCAACCAACCAGAAAAATGATCGTGAGAACCATGATATACTAACGATTCGCTAGGTACTACTGAAATCGCTTGATATAACTCTAGAATGTTTCTAGCTTGACCAACAACAGTACCGTCAGCTAGTTGGAAGAAAAAATCCCCAAAACCTAGATATTTTAGCATAAAGTCCTTCAAGTTTTTAAGAAGTCTCCGTGACTTCTTATGAATAAAATACGCTCCGATTTCCTTTGCCCGCTTTTTATTTTGAAGTTCACTTGATTGTAATGCGGTAGGAAGTGTTAAATTGTTTTTTTTCACTTCTGTAATGAACATTAACCCTGCTTCTTTATTTTCCTCCCCTTCTTTGAGAAATCGAACGTCAGAAATTACCCCTATGACATATTTCTGGTAAGCGTGATAATATTCCATGGCCTCTTCATATGTTTCTGCTAAAAGTATCTTGGGTCTTGCTCTCATCTGTAATAAGTTATAGAAATCATTTATCCCAGCTGAAATCAATCGATGCGTTTGTTTCATGAGTTCACTGTAAATTAATGGTAAGAAAAGTGAGTAATAACGAATAGAATCCTCAACGACAATAATCACTCTTACAAGACCGACCTCAGTATCATGTGCTACATTTAACAGATCCTCGAGATGTTTTATTATTGCAACAAAGACAGTAGAATCTCCATTCCATAAAAAAATTCTATCAATGCCATGTCTTTTTGATCGATCAGGTAAATACGGTATAACACTTGCGTTGTTCAATAACATGACAACAGGGATATCACAAATTTTCTTAATGTTTTGACCCAAGTCGAACGCATCAATATCTCCCAAGCGTCTCATGGTAATTACTAAGTCAAATCTTTTTTCTTCAACTAATTTCAACGCTTCAGTGGCTGAGGCTACTCGTGTGATGCTTGGTAACGTTCGCAGGTTAAGATTATGAAATTGTTCAAACACCTGATCACTTAGTCTTCCATCTTCCTCCAAAATGAAATTGTCATAATAACTTGAAACAAGCAGTACTTTATTAATTCTTTTTGTCATCAATTCATGAAAGATTTTGTATTTAGGCCGGTATTCCAGACCAATTTCTTCTCCTTCTAGCTCGGGAATCGGAATTCTGTCGATCATTCTCATTCAATGCTTAGTGAAAGAGACGTAGTTTGAAAATGTTTTGTATATCTTTAGTATCGTAATCTGCAATACCGAGAAAAATAAAAAATAAGAAGTTCTATTTGCTCGTTTCAATGGCAGTACAAGGTTTTTTCAATATATTATCAGAATAAGCTAACAGAAATTCTGAAAAAACACCTGCTAGAATCCTCCCTCGATTTTTTTTCAGTGGTAGACTATCATACTATCCGAAAAAAGAAAATCTAGTTCTCCAATGGGATTAAAAGACAATAATGAATTGCGTCTTTTTATACAGGTTTGAGAACCAAACACCTGTTTTCGGCTCATTCTTAGTAATAAGCCATCATTGTATTATAAAAATTGAAGCAAAGGTCATAAATATGACGTACACTGACACAGTTTATGATAAAGTTGTTGAGAAGAACCCTGGTGAAAAGGAGTTCCATCAAGCAGTAAAAGAAGTATTAGAGTCTTTAGAGCCCGCAATTGAACGTCATCCTGAATTTCAAAAACTTAGTATGCTAGAACGCATCGTTGAACCAGAAAGGCAACTTATGTTCCGAGTACCATGGATGGATGACCGAGGTGAAATCCACGTCAATCGTGGTTTTCGAGTTCAATTCAATTCAGCAATTGGCCCTTATAAAGGAGGCTTACGATTCCACCCTAGTGTCTACCTTGGAATCATTAAATTCTTAGGATTTGAGCAAGTCTTTAAGAACGCATTGACTGGCCTTGCCATGGGGGGTGGCAAGGGTGGTAGTGATTTTGATCCTAAAGGAAAAAGTGACACAGAAGTTATGCGTTTTTGTCAAAGCTTCATGCAAGAGTTATATCGCCATATTGGACCTGATTGTGATGTCCCAGCTGGAGATATAGGCGTTGGTGGCCGTGAAATTGGTTATTTGTTCGGTCAATACAGAAGAATTATGAACCAATTTCATGCGGGGGTTTTGACAGGTAAGGGGATAGACTATGGTGGCTCATTGATAAGGCCTGAAGCTACTGGTTATGGTTGCACTTATTTTGTTGTGGAGATGCTAAAAGATCGGGGTCTCGACATGAAAGACAAAATTTGTACAGTCTCAGGATCAGGTAATGTGTCTCAATATACAACTGAAAAAGTGAACCAGTTAGGTGGTAAAGTTGTGACGCTTTCAGATTCAAATGGTTTTATTTACGATCCTGACGGGGTTACATTTGGAGAGAAATTCGACTATTTCCTCGAGTTAAAACAAGTTCGTAGAGGCCGGATCAAAGAGTACGCCGAAAAATTCAATGTGGATTATTACCCCAATAAGCGTCCTTGGGAAATTAAGTGTGATATTGCTTTCCCCTCTGCTACACAAAATGAGATTGAGGCTAACGACGCTCAAGTATTGATTGATAATGGGGTCATCGCAATTGGTGAAGGGGCAAATATGCCATCTACCATTGAGGCAATCAATCTTTTCTTGGAAGCAGGTACTGCTTTCGGACCATCCAAGGCTGCAAATGCAGGTGGAGTAGCCACTTCAGGTCTTGAAATGTCACAGAATAGCTTAAGACTTGCTTGGAATCGCGAAGAAGTTGATAAACGACTTCATGGGATTATGGTGAACATCCACAAAAGCGCTCGTTCAGCAGCGGAGAAATATGGAACCCCTGGTAACTTAGTAGCTGGTGCAAATATCGCAGGGTTTATGAAAGTCGCACGAGCAATGATGGCTCAAGGTCTTATCTAAAAAACCTAGACATTCTCGCAAATTGAACTTGGAGACGTTAATGTCTCCTATGTTAACTTTTTTTCCAACCTTAAAGCTTATTCTTTTCTTCCTTCTCTGAAAACTGGATTAGATTACTTGGGAAATTAAGTTGAAATTCATTTCCTTCAGAATCCTTAGGTTGAATTGTTAATGATCCTTCATAATGTTGCATTATGACTGACATTAATGAAAGTCCAGTAAAATGACCCTGATATTCCCATCTTTCCGTAATCTTCCTAGAGAGCCTTAAACTAATTTCCTCTGATATGGGTTGAGAACATTTATCAAAAATCGTCACACGGAAAAATGGAGGAACAATAGAACCCTTGATGACAGTTGAAGCTGTGACATCCAATTTTTTCTCACAGGAATCTATTATAAATAAGAAAAGTTCCAAAAAGACGTTTTCAAGGTATTTATCTGCAAAAATCATCACATTAAGACTTTCTTGGTCTAAGTTTACGTTGAGCGAAAATGGTTTCATATCTAAAATAACATTGTTGATAACATCTCGCAGGTTAAATCTCTTTTGGATTTGATCGAAAGGCGACTGAAGAACTTCAAATATTTTATTTACGGTATCAATTGTTTTTGAGGAGCGAGAAGCAATGTCTATTATTCTATTCACATTTCTCTCCATTTCTTGAGTAGATTCGGAATTTAGTGATATTAATTCGACATTATTGATGATTTTTTGAAGATCATTATTCACGAAATGACTTAGCATTGCATGATATCGTTCTTCTTCAAGTTTCACTAAACGTAACGACTCTTCAGCCTGTTTTCTAGCAGTAATGTCAACAAGAGCAGTTTGAACCGCAGGTTTCCCTAAATATTCAACAGAACTAGAATAGACTTCCAACCAGACTACCGTCCCGTCTTTTTTTACGATCCGGACCTCTTGCTGAGGGTGAAAATGTTGATTTACTAGTAGATCTTCATAGACTTGAAAGTATATTTCCCTATCATCAGGGAGAATAAGATTACTTAATCCTTCAGCTTGAAATTTCATTATATCTTCGACAGAATATCCAAGGATGTCAGCTATTACAGGATTAGCAAATACAATCTTGGGGGGAGAGCCTTGTAAGATGAGTATTCCTTGAAGTGAATGATTAATCAAGGTTCGATACTTCTCTTCGCTTTCTTTTATTGCTTCTTCGGCTTTGTATCTCTCAGTAATGTCACGTGCAATACCTAACATACCAGTTATTTTCCCATCCCTGATTTGAGGTGAACCTTTAACCTCAAACATTAAATAATCACCTGATTTGGTCAAAAACCGTAACTCAGGTGCTGGAGGTTGTTCACCGTCTAATATACGCTGAAATCCCTCTATGATTAATGAAAGATCCTCAGGATGCACTATTAATGAAAAAGGTTGGTTAATCCACTCATCACGTTCCCACCCTGAAATTCTCTCGAATGAGGTATTTAATGAAGTAATAATTCCCTCTGGGGATAATGTAAATATTACATCTCGAGCATTCTCGATAAGACTTCGAAAACGTTCCTCTGATTCACGAAGGTTTTTCTCCCCCCGTTTCTGTTCAGTAATGTCAGTAAATACAGAAAGTACTCCTTTGAATTTTCCTTTTTTAGATAGAATAGGAGTAGCTGTAACGAGGACAGGAGTTTGTTTCCCATCAGTTGCTTGAATAAGGGATTCGTAGGAACTAACAATTCCCTTGGGACGTTTATTTGTTTCAGCTTTAACTTTATCACGTTCCTCAGGTGCCACCACATAGCTCCAGTGTTTTCCTAATAATTCCTCTTCTTTAAAGCCAAACATTTCTACTGTTCTAGGATTCACAAAGGTAATAATTCCCTCTTCATCTTCCAAAACCACACCCTCATGCATCTTTTCTATAAGCATTTGATATTTTTCTTTTGACTCCTGTAGTGCTTCTTCCGTTTTTTTACGTTCAGAAATATCCCTCACAATGCTGAGGAAAGCAGTTGGATTACCTTTTTCATCAGTGATTAAGGACGCATTCAATTCTGCAGGAAAAACGGTTCCATCATCCTTGAGTAACTTATATTCTAAGCGCAACATTCTCCCCTGTTGCAAAGTTTTCTGAGCATTTTCAATAGCCATGAAACGATCTTCTGGTGCAATAAAATCCATTGCATTTCTCCCAATTAAATCTGCTGCACTCTTCACGCCGTTTAAGCTTACAGCTTGGTGATTCACCGCAATAATGTTGAATTCAAGATCAGTCAAGGTGATAGCATCAGGAGATAGTTCGATTAACCTACGATATCTTTCTTCGCTTTTTTGTAATGCTTCTTTCGCCTTTGTTTCCGATGTAATATCAGAAAGTATCCCAAAGCTTCCAATAGTTCCTCCTTGTTCATCTAACAATGCCGTACCAGCGACTCGAGTGATTATTGAGGTTCCATCCTTCCTTATCCATTTTAATTCATAGGTTGAAGTAGGAATTCTTTTAATGAAGCGTTCATTGATAATATCTTCAAAAAATGGAAATGAATCAGAGTGAAGGAAATCTCTTACATCTTTTTGAAGTATTTCAGCTTCACTATAACCTAAGATGTTTTCTAACGCAGAGTTCACAAAAATTGTCTTATTCTTGCGATCTGTAACCCAGACTCCTTCACTCATCGTTGTAATTAATGTTCGATATCTCTCTTCACTTTGACGAAGTGCTCTTTCAAAGCTTTTTCGCTCTGTAATCTCACGAACGATAACTAAGTCAGCTGGTTCATCTCGAAAGGTGATTATTCCAGCGTTTAACTCAACCTCCATCGACGTACCATCTTTTTTGATCAATATCGTTTCATAAATCGGTGGTACAGACCGGCTAGCCATCCGTTGCTCGTATCGCTCAATAACCATCGAAAGATAGTCAGGGTGAATATAATTCATAAAGGGAGTATCTAATAGTTCTTCTGTAGAATATCCAGTCATTTTTGCTAGACTAGGATTGACATATTTTATTAAGGAATTTTGAACTAGCGTTATTCCATCACTTGCTCGTTCAACCAAATTTCGATACTTTTCCTTTGACTCTCTTAATGATTTCTCAACTAATACTTGTTCAGTGATATCATTTCCAAAAATCGCTAATCGAACCACATTTCCATGTACATCAAGGACAGGATGAATATAATTATTAAATATTACCCCTTCTCGTTCATCGTTGAATCTCAAAGGTTCTCCTGAACGAATAACTTCATTACATCGAACTCTTCGGGAATTAGCAACGTTAGGTGAGAAAAAGTCGAAAATACAACAGCCAATAAGTTCATCCTCATCTTTACCTATTCTTTGGGCTGCTACTTCATTGATGGCAAGGATAGTACCTTCTTTATCTAAAAGTATTGACGACTCTGGAGAGACTTTCAGAAGTGATTCAATCAATTCCTCAGATTCTCGTAATCTGGTTTCTGTTGCCTTGAACTCAGTAATACTTCTTTTGATCACTTCTTTTACATCTACAGTAATATCTTGCCGTTCTAGCAGTGATTCCAATTGCATTTTAACTCACAGACAATTGAAGTTTTTAATTATCTGAAGTTACTTTATAGATAAATATATGGTTTTTCTTATTTTAACAAACGAAAAAAATAAACCGCATTCACGCTCTTTCTCTCGGTATAACCATAAAATCGCTAAGAGAATCACAATATTAGAATAGTACACAGTGAAGAAAAATTCATCCTTTCAAAATTCTAAAGAGAAATGAAGGAATTTATTCTTCTTTTAATTCTCCTGAAGCCTCTATCATATTAAGAGGGAAAAGAAGTTTGAACTCGTTTCCTTTATGATCAGACGGATGGATTTCGAGCGATCCGCCATAATAATCGACAATCACGGAGGCGAGTGCTAAACCAATATTATGTCCAATAACTTCCCATTCATCTGTAATTTTCCCAGAAAGTTTTGAAATCAACTCTTGGGATAGTGGTTTAGAACAACAATCACTAATAAGAACACAGAAAAAGGAAGGAATTAAGGAACCCCGAATATCTATACTCGTTTTGATATTGACAACATCAGAGCTCAAAATAAAAAAGAAAATTTCGCTAAATACATCCTTAAGATGTGCATCACTAAAGATCATCACCTCTAGATTCTCTTTATCAAATCTAATAAATTGAGAAAAAGCTGACGATACCGAGATCGCTTCATTAATAACATCGAGAAGTTTTGTGCTGCCTTTTGGTGGAATAAAAGGGGATTGAAGAACCTCATAGATTTTGTTTACTGTATCAATGGTTTTTGATGAGCCAGAAGCAACACTAACAATCTTGCTTAGAATTTTTTCGTCTAATTTTAATTCTGATTCATACATTAAGGACAATAATTCCAGATTGTTTATGATCTTTTGCATGTCATTATTAATAAAATGACTAAGCATGGCATGATAACGTTCTTCCTCAAGTTTTACTTGTCGTAGTGCCTGTTCCGCTTGTTTACGTTCAGTAATATCCCGAACGATGCCCTGAATTACCTTTTTCCCTCCAACAGTGAAAAGACTTGAGGAAACATCAGCAGGAAAGACTTCCCCATTCTTTTTCTTAAAATTAATTTCAAAATTTACGAATCCGTCTTCAGCAATTTTCTCAAAGGCGTTTCTCGATGCTTCAGCCATTTCAGGAGGATGAAGAACGGGAATTTTCATTGATGAAATCTCTAGTTTTGTGTATCCAAACAGTTTTAACGTTTTTTCATTAACATCTATGATGTTTCCATCGAGATCGTGCAGAAAAATCGCATCATTCGATTGATGAAACAGGTTACTAAATTTCTCCTCACTTTGTTGTAACTCCTCCTCCATAAGTTTACGTTTAGTGATATCAGTGGATAACACTATAACTGATTGGAACTCTCCAGTATTAGAAAAAATCGGTGTTGCAGAGACAATAACTGGAATAATTGTCCCATCTTTTGTTAAAATACTGCTTTCATACCTGCTGCTGATACCTCTAGAGCGTTTTTCTGTTTCAATATAAGATTCCTTAAGATCCTTTTTGGGAACTATAAAACTCCAATGTTTTCCTATTAGTTCTTCTTCTGTATAGCCTAATGTTTCTAATGTTTTTGGATTCGCGTAATTAATAATTCCTTCTGGATCTTCTAGAGTTACTCCCTCTTCTAATTTGTTTAATAATATCTTATATTTTTCTCTTTCTTCTCTCAACGCTGCTTCCATTTCTATACGCTCAGTAACATCACGAACAATTCCACGGAATCCTTTGGGTTCACCATCAGGATCAACTATCAGGGAAACAGATACCTCATTAAAAAATCTACTCCCATCTTTTCTGATAGTTTCAAAATCAAATAATTTTGCTGATTCCCCTGTTTGAAAGACTGTATTATAAGTCTGATACACATTCCTGGCAGTCTTTTCATTCGTGTATTGGTGGTAATTCATACCTATTAATTCATCTTTCGAATATCCGAGAAATTTGCATATTGAATCATTAAAAAAAGTAAAATTGCCAGCAAGATCCACTTCGTAATAGCCTTCTTCTATAGTTTCCAAAATTGTTCTATATTTCTCTTCACTTTCTCGCAACGCCTGCTCGGTTCGTTGACGTTCAGTAGTATCACGGACAATTCCACGGAATCCAGTGGATTCACCATCAGAATCAGTAATTAAGGAAATAGACGCCTCGTTTACCCGCTTAGATCCATCTTTTCTTATAATCTCATAAGCAATAATTCTAGTTGGCTCTCCTGTTTGAAAAACCTTATTAAAATTTTCATACACCATCTCGGCGGTCTTTTCATCTGTATATTCGCGGTTATTCATACCCATCATTTCATCTTTAGAATAACCATGAATCCTGCACATGGCATCGTTGAAGAAGATTAAATTCCCAGCTAAATCGACCTCATAATAGCCTTCTTCGATATTCTCAAGAATGGTTCGATATCGGGTTTCACTTTCTCGGAGCGCACTTTCAACTTGCATTCGCTCTGTTATATCACGGACAATTCCACGAAAACCAGTACTCTCACCTTTAGAATCATATATTAGTGATGCAGATGCTTCAACAATTCTTTTTGTTCCATCTTTTCTCACAGCTTCCCAATTAAACGATTTACTTGGTTTACCCGTCCGATAGACGGCATTAAAAGTTTGAAACACAAAAGGAGCTAATTCTTCATTTGTATACCTCTTATAATTCATCCCCAATATTTCTTCTCTTGGATACCCAAAGATTTCGCAGAGAGAATCGTTGAAAAAGGTGAAATTGCCAGCTAAATCGACCTCATAATAACCATCCTCAATATTCTCAAGAATGGTACGATATCTAGTTTCACTTTCCCGTATTGCTTGTATTATCTGTTTTCTCTCACTTATATCCCGTATAATCGCTAGGTCAGCAGGTTTGCCCTGGTGAGTGATAACACCAGCATTGACTTCAACTTCTAACGTTCTACCATCTTTCAGAATTATTTTCGTTTCATATATTGAAGGAACACTTTGTCCACCCATACGTTGTTTAAAACGATTAATAATTTCTGTACGAACCTCAGGATGAATATAGTTTATAATTGGAGTGTCATACAGTTCCTCGGCGGAGTAACCAGTTATCTCTGTTACCATAGGATTTGCATACTTGATTAAGGCATCCTGAACTAAAGCTATGCCATCGTTCGCCCGTTCTACTAAGTGACGATGCTTTTCTTCTGATTCCTGCAAAGCTATCATTGCTTCTTTATACTCAGTAATATTTCTAACAACAGTCATGACACGGGTAACTTTTCCCTCATCGAAAATCGGGATCTTGCGTGTTTCAGTAATAAATTCTTCATCCCCGATAGTAGTATGTTCCTCGGTGACTAGAGATTCTCCATTACTGAATACGTGATTATATTCATCAATAATCCTATCTGATAGGAAGGGGAATACTTCAGAAATTCTCAGACCAAGTACGTCTTCTTTGAGGCCCAGAACTTTGTTCCATCGTTTGAAAGCTGTGTTGAAAAGAATAAAACGCAAGTCAGAACCAACAACATGTATCGCATCGCCCATAGAATTAAGAGTTTGACGTAAGTGCAGTTCTATATCATGTTGAGTTTCCTTAAGTTGCTTTTGTTTGATTAAATAGTCTTTGATAGCTTCCTTCACGTCTAGAGGAACATCAGGTCTCTTAAGTATAGTTTCCAATTGCATTTCTACCAACTATATATTGAGCTTAACCGTATATTAGTATATACCAAATTGTGATTATTAAATGATTTTCAATCAAAGATTTCTTTGTCATAACAAAAAATCGGTAAAATAAGTTCAAAATACCATTAATCTTCAGTCTTATTTTTTAAATATCAAAAGGAATCATTAAAATTCCCTAATCAAACATTGAGACTATATCATTAGATTCTAAAGTATTAAGATTAATGTCAATTAGTTAAAGATTTGAGGATTAGGTAAGAAAAAAATGACGAAACACTCACATTCATTTGATTTTGTTGAAGAGCAGATACGAAAAAAGACCTTTGGTGTTCTTAGCACCGTGAGTCCAAAAGGAAGAGCCCATTCGACTGGAATACTTTATGGTGTACCACCACAAGAGTCAAAATTCTGCTTGTATTTGATAACCTTGAGAGATTATGTGAAGGTTCGTAACATTATGAATAACCCAAATATTTCATTTGTTATACCATTTCCACATCATTATTTTCGATTTATTCCATCCTCGTGTGTTTATTTTCAGGGTACAGCAGAAATCGTGTCTTTTGATGATCCAGAACCTCAGAAAGTATTTAATCAAAAACGAATACTGAGAATGATGCTAGAAGAATCAAATCAACCTGACATGAAAGGAAATACAATTTTCCTAAAGATCAAGCCCGAAAAGAAAGTCCATTGTTATGGTATTGGCTTAAGTTTGTGGCAACTTCGGAAAGAACACGAACGAGGAAGTTACACTGTTATAGTTCCTCCTGAAAGACTAAACTAAAAAAAAATCAAAGATAAAGGAATTAGAGAACATTGACAAAAATTATAGTGCTAGGTGGGTCTGGAGTCGTTGGTAGGATAGCGGTCAGAACCCTTGCCACCTTCCCTGATTTCTCGAAAGTCGCAATTGGTGATATCAATACCGAAAAAGCCAATGAAATCGCGAAAAATATTGGTTCAGATAAAATTATAGTATTAAAAGTCGACGCACTTGACCCAAATAGCGTCAAAAAGGCAATCAGGGACTTTGACATAGTTCTCAATTGTATTGGACCATTCTACAAATTCGCGCCATTAATCCTAAAAACCGTGATAGAAACAGGAAAAAATTACTTAGATATCAACGATGATGTTGATGCAACGCAAGAAGTCCTAAGAATGGATAAAATAGCCAAACAAGCAAAAATCACTGCATTAATCGGAATGGGAAGTTCACCAGGTGTCACTAATTTACTGGCAAAATTTGCCGCTGACCATTTGCTTGACGATGTAAATTCAATTGATCTATACCATGCTCATGGAGGAGAACCGTTTGAAGGAGAAGGAGTAATTTATCATCGAATTCACTCTATGAGAATTGATATTCCAGTCTTCATTGATGGGGAACTTAAATCAACAAAATTCTTTGAAGAAAGTGGAAAAGCTCTAGAGGAATACGTAGATTTTCCAAAAATCGGAAAATACAGAGTTCATCCTTATCCACATCCTGAGACAATCACTATACCTAATTATATCAAGGGTGTCAAACGTGTGACAAACAAGGGAACAGTCCTCCCACCTAAATACTTTTATTTAATCACTGATATTGTTAAACTCGGCCTCACAGATGATAAGCCCTTAAATATTAAGGGAAATATGATCTCTCCGTTAGATTTTGCTATATCTTATATCATCAATCAACGGGATAAAATTTTGAAAGAAACAAACTTTGGACCTCAACGGGGATGTATAAAAATCGTTGTAAAAGGAAAAAAAGACAGAAAACCTCACCAATATGTTTTTTCATTAGCATCTGAAAGTGGTCAAGCAATGGGAGAAGCCACAGGTATTCCAGTAGCAATCGGCGCTGTGCTTATGAATCGGGGGTTGATAACAAAAAAAGGTGTTTTACCACCAGAATCATGCGTTAATCCTTTTGATTTCTTGAACATCATGCAAGAGCATCTTAACCTTGATACTGCTACTGGTGAGGGCTCACCGTTGATTATTGAATCTATTGACGAAGAAGGAAACATCGAAAGAGTAAGCCTATAACCTATGATGAGCTGGTTACTTATGTCAGAAGAAAAAAAATATGTTTTAGCATTCGACCATGGAACATCAGGTGTAAAAGCTGCAATTTGTTCAGTCTATGGAGAAGTTTTTGATTTTGTTTTTGAAAAAACACCCGTGTATCTAAAAGAGAGGGGAGGAGCCGAGCAAGACCCTGATGAATGGTGGCAAGCTGTTTTAAAGAGTTCAAAACGTCTGATCGATAAGGACATTGTCCCCATTGATGAGATCGTTGGGATCTCCTGCTCTAGCCAGTGGTCTGGGACTGTTGCTGTTGATGCTGATGGTAACCATCTGATGAATGCAATAATCTGGATGGACTCACGGGGTGCTCCTTACATTAACAAACAAATGAGTGGACTCATCAAAATCTCTGGTTATGGAATTCGAAATATTATCAGATTTCTTTACAAGACTGGTGGTGCTCC